>NZ_JAKMZC010000029.1:0-33725 GCF_029890535.1 Vibrio sp. S/42/10
TTTGCTAAGTAGAGAGATGACGTGCCATCTAAGTATTGCCTAGCAATGATACATTTTAGCTCTCGGCTATATTTGGACATAAAAAGACCCCCAATAATTGGTGTCCAACTATTGGGGGTCAGTTCAAAATGCGGGGCTTTTTTGTATCAGTTGCCTGTTAGTCTTTGATTGTTAACAGTTCCTTTAGCTCACAAAAAAGCCCTGCTAATTTCGTAAGGCTTTCTCTTATTTCTTACTCGGCGTAAATCTAACCGCTATTTCTCTTCGAAACGCTTCGCCAATTGATAGAATTCATTCACTTGCTCTTTGAGCTCTTTCGAATGATCTTTGACTGAATGTGTCGCCACTAGGTTTTGCTCGGCGGTTGACGCGATAGACTGCATATGAAGGTTTACGTCACTAGATAGCTGACGTTGCTTATGTGCGGAACTTTCAACCGACTGCATTAACTCGTTCATCGATTGCATTAGGTTCTCAACTTCTGACAAGCGCTCTGCACTTACCTTTGCTACATCGCCACACGCATCCGTTTGTTCTCGGTTAGCCAAAATATCTTTCTGCCAACCTTCAATCGTCGCTAACATGGTATCAATGCTCTCTTTGATTTGAACCGTCGCCTTAGAAGTGCGACCCGATAACGCACGCACTTCATCAGCAACCACCGCAAAACCACGTCCTTGTTCGCCTGCTCTAGCCGCTTCGATCGCAGCGTTCAGTGCCAACAAGTTGGTTTGCTCGGCGATTCCGCCTATCTCTTCCATTATCTTGCTGACGCTTTGAGCTTGGTCGCTCAGTTGGTAAGTTGTTTGGGTGGCCTTCTCTGCCTGTGAAGCTAAGCTTTCTAAATTTTGATGAGTTTGATTAATGCTTTCTTTAGCACCCGCACAGGTTTGCAAAGTCACATCAACAATCTGATGCGCTTCTTCTGTACGAGAAGAGACCTCATTCGCCGTGACTTCAACTTCTTCAGTTGCTTCACGCACTTGTAAAATATCTTCCGTTTGTTGATCTAACGCTTCTGACACTTCAAATGAAGTCGTATTGAGATTATCAGCTAAGTCTTGCAATGGCTTCGCTGAATCCGTCATACGACCTAACACCGTTCTGATTCGCGCAGACAACAGCTTCAAATGGAAGTCGGCGATTGAATACTTACTATTACCTGAATAAACAAGACGACTGACACTATCAAACTTAGACTGAAGCTTCTTTAACTGTAACGGTGTATCAATGAGTTCTTGTCGGAAAAGCAGAGCCAATGCAGAAACAGGAAGCAAACTAAGAAACCATTGCGACATTTGCCCAACTTCGACTAGATTTGATACGAGAGGCGCAGCCAACGATCCCAATAACACGGCATAACGAACACTATCGCTGATCTGTAATGACCATTGGCGGCCAGACTTCTCAGCCTTCAATAAGCCTTGGTAGGCCTTATCTGCAATCTGCACCCACTCATTCTTAGGTTTAACACGAACAGACTGATAGCCACTCACCTTTCCATTATCGTAAATTGGCGTGACATAAGCATCGACCCAATAAAAGCCACCGGACTTCGTTTTGTTCTTTACGATTCCACGCCACGCTTTACCTTGTTTTAGGTTGATCCACATATCGGCAAATGCAGCTTTGGGCATATCACCATGCCTGACAACATTGTGGTTTTGTCCTAGGAGTTCTTGTTGGCTATATTCTGCTATACGACAAAAAGCATCATTACTGTAAGTAATCACACCTTTAAGATCGGTAGTTGAGACGAGTTGTTCGTTTTCGCTTAGAAGCGTTTCACGTGATTGAGAAAATGAGCTGACAGTCATTATATTAACTTTTGTTAATTATTATTTAGGCGAGGAATATATACAATTATTAAAGTTATGACAAAATGTGAATATCACATTTTGCGTAAATGCCTGCTATTTATACAGATTTAAGCTAGATACTTCACAGAGTTCGAACTCACCCTACAAATTTAAAAAGCCAAATCACTCATCTAAATTGACAGCTGTACTGAATTTCACCGTTCTCATAGAAACAGACGTGTGAAACTTACGAATATTTAAATCTTTGCGCAATACACGCTCAACAAAATCTTCATAGGCTTGTATGTCTTTGACCGTCACAATCAACATGAAGTCAAAGCTGCCTGATATCTGATAACACTGCGTGACCTCTTCTGCCTTTGAAATAGAATGGCGAAAGATCTGGTAAATGTCCCCTCGGTCACGCTCCATTTCCACGGACACAACCAAAGTAATCTTACTGCCGGTCAGTTCTGGGTTGATGATAGACACATCACCAACTATAACGCCCTCTTCTCTCAGCCGTTTCACTCGCTTTAAGCAAGCAGGCGGTGACAATCCGACCAGTTCAGCCAATGTGAGGTTTGGAATTCGGTTGTTCTTCTGCAGTTCAACGAGAATATTCCTATCTATACGATCAATTACCATAATTTCTTAAACCAAGAATTTTTTGACTTATAATTTTTAATATTACGATAATTAAAAAATCCATAGCAACTTTAAAGTTCAATTTAGAAATTTTAATCACATCAATCACGGTAAGATCTTTTCATACTAAACAATCGAACTATGGTCGTAACGATGAAATCAACCTATCAATTTTTTAAAGAACTCCTTAAAGAGATTATCGATGTCACCTCGACTCTTTTCCGAATCATGATTCCAATTATCATCGTGATAAAGGTCATTGAAGAGCTCGGCGGCATCGTGATTCTTAGCGAATGGCTTAGCCCAATAATGGAAAGCGTCGGCTTACCAAAAGAGATGGGATTGGTATGGGCAACCACCATACTCACCAACATCTATGCGGGGCTCATTATTCTCATTAACTCAGATATTCCTCTCACTGTTGCTCAGGCTTCTGTATTAGGCAGCATGATGCTCCTCGCCCATTCACTGCCAATCGAAGGTGCGATAGCCAAAAAAGCAGGCGTCAGTTGGTTGGCGACGTTATCAGTCAGAGTCGGCGGCAGTTTGGTATTAGCATGGTTATTGAATCTCAGCTATCAATATAGCGACTTACTCAACTACCCCGCGACAGTGCTTTGGCAACCGGAAGTATCAACGGATACAAGTTACCTCACCTGGGCCTTGGATCAGCTTAAGAGTTTTGCGGTTATCTTCATGGTAATCTCAGCACTATTACTGCTACTCAAAATTTTAAAGCTTGTCGGAATTGAAAAACTGATGGCTGTAATGTTGAGACCATTCTTAAGACTGTTAGGGATCAGCAAAGACGCAACCAACCTAACGATTATCGGAATCACGCTTGGGCTTTCGTTTGGCGGTGGCTTATTGATCAACGAAGCCAAGAAAGGACATATCTCAGCTAGAGACGTGTTCACCGCGCTCATGCTGCTCAACTTGCTCCACAGTTTGATTGAAGATACGTTGTTGATCCTGCTCATTGGGGCTGACTTCTACACCATATTTTGGGGAAGATTAGTATTCTCAGTGCTTGTCGTTGCTTTGATCTCAAATGTCATCAAGCGCATTAACCCCAAAGTGTGTGAACGGTACTTCTATCGCGATGTCTCTCAATCATAGGTATTGTCACCAAATGACTAACTAGAATACAAACGAAAGAGCCTAACTCGGCTCTTTTTACTACTTATTCGTTTATTCCAAAAAAACTCTGTTGTTGCACGCTTTCCATCTAAAAATAATTTAACGACTAAAGTTACATTCATCTCTTATAATTTAATTCACTTCTAGATTTCCAAATGCACGAAAATAATTAAACAGTGATTATGACAAACCTCATATTTATTACCTTCTAGAGTAATAACGTTCATTTCAATGAATAGTACTAATAACCAAACTATCACCTATTTATTCATTAACTTTCATTAAATAACTGACAGAAGAATAATTAACCCATCTTATTTGATATTAACTCTTAATGTTGAAATCGGAACGAATAATTGTTTGTAAAAATTAACCATTTGATTGGTTAATTTTATAAATATATTTTGTTACATAATCAAAACTGATGGCTTGATATAAGAATGTCACACAAAACAATGGCTTTAATGGTTCTCATTTTTTCCTCACTGTCACAGGCTTCCACTATTGAGAACGACGAACTATTGCTGAAGTCATTGATTGAACGAGGCGTTATCTGTCCTAGCTTAACCTATGAGGGCAATCAAGAAGCTTTGCGTACCTATCTAAACGCCAAGAAAGTAAAGAGCACTCCGTTTGATTCAAAAAATAGAAAAGAGACAACCAATACAAAAGAAATAGAAAGTATAAAAGAGATAGAAAGTACGAAACATACAGCACACACACGTCAGTTAAATAAGACACCACAAGAGTGTATTAGGCCAGACTCGGACAACTGATTCGAATAAGGCAGTTGATACTGATATCGACATGGAAATATAAAAAGGAAATACAATGAAAATGATGAGAAAAACATTGTTGGCTTCAGCAATGCTTACTCTATTTAGCGTCAGTAGTTATGCAAAAACACCTATTGATTTAGGCGTGGTTAATGAAGACAAACTCATTGAAATGCTAGTTAGACAAGGCTTAGTCGACCAAGATGCAACCGATGTGGCAAAACACGACGCACTTGACCGTTACTTAAAAAATAAGATCAATTCCGGTTTTAAAGGCGACGCTCAATTCGGTAAAAAAGCACTTGAGCAACGAGCGAAAATACTGAAAGCCATTGAGAAAGGATCTGGCGTTAAAAAGGCGAGCGTCTTTGCTTTGGAAGTCGGCACCAAGCGTACCGATAAAGTACTGGCTCTATTGGTGGATTTCCCTGACTTGAACTGGGATGACAACAAGCTGACCGAAGAGCACACCCAAATGCTCTACGAGAGCTACAACCCAGAACATTATCAAGAGTTGCTGTTTTCAAACTCTGGCTACACAGGGCCAAACGGCGAAAACCTAATCTCGATGCGTCAGTATTACCAAAGCGAATCGGGTGACAGTTACAGCGTTGCAGGTCAAGCTGCTGGTTGGTATCGCGCCTCTAAGCCTGCGTCTTTCTATGGTGGTAACTCCCCGACGACCGACAACGATCTCAACGCACAAGAACTAGTTCGCGAAGCGTTGAATCAACTGGCTCAAGATCCTAGCATCAACCTAGCCGATTACGATATTGAAGATCGTTACGATTACGATGGTGACGGAAACTTCCGTGAACCCGATGGTGTAATTGATCACTTAATGGTATTCCACGCATCTGTTGGCGAAGAAGCCGGTGGTGGCGTATTAGGCCCTGATGCTATCTGGTCTCACCGATTCAACCTTGGTCGCACACATGTGCTTGAAGGTACCTCTAGCTCTCTTCCCGATCGCTTTGGTGGCCAATACGCGGCCTTTGATTACACCATTCAACCGATTGATGCCGCAGCCGGTGTCTGTGCTCACGAATATGGCCATGATTTAGGCTTACCAGACGAGTACGACACGCAATACACAGGCAAAGGTGAACCGGTTTCTTACTGGTCAATCATGTCTTCAGGCAGCTGGGCTGGCAAAATTGGTGGCACACAACCAACGGCATTCAGCTCTTGGGCAAAGCACTTCCTACAAAAATCGATTGGTGGTCGCTGGGTTAACGATGATCAAATCTCGATTGATGACCTAGAAGACAACCCACAAGTTTATACACTGTTCCAAACAACGGATAACAGCCGTCCGAACATGATTAAGGTCGATCTTCCTGAAAAGCAAATTGAAAGTCTGAAACCCTTTGAGGGAGAGTATTCATTCCACTCTCAAAAAGGCGATGACCTGAAAAACAGCATGACACGCAAGTTGGTGATTCCAGCCGGTGATTCTGCATTGCTTTCGTTCAAAACGTGGTATGAAATTGAGAAAGACTACGACTTCGCTCGCGTGCTTGTGAATGGACAAGCAATAGCTGGCAACATCACCTCAATGGATGACCCATACAATACTGGCCTCGTTCCTGCTATTGGCGGCGAATCTGGCGGGTGGATTGACGCTGAGTTTGACGTTTCACAATGGGTAGGCCAAGAAATAGAACTGTCATTTGAGTACATCACCGATGGTGGCTTGGCGATGGAAGGCTTCTATCTGGATAACCTCAGTGTGGTCGTTGATGGTGAAGTCACCTCAATAGACGATGGTGAAAGCAACTCCACCTTCGCCCTAAATGGCTACAAGCTGAGCAATGGATTCCACCAAGCGCAACACTACTACCTGCTGCAATGGCGTAGCCACATGGATGTTGATGAAGGCCTAGCCAACATCAAACGTATGGGGCAACTTATCTCATTCGATCCGGGTTTGATCATTTGGTACGTAGACGAGTCACTGACTGATAACTGGGTAGGCAAACACCCAGGTGAAGGTTGGTTAGGTGTGGTCGATGCAGACCAGAATGCCATGACTTGGGAAAAATCTGGTGAAGTCGCTCAAACTCGTTACCAAGTTCGTGATGCTGCGTTCTCACTCAAAGATCATACCCCAATGCGCCTTGTGAACAGCGACAATGATGTACTTGAAGATACCAGTTTGCTTGGTAACGCTAGCTTCTCTGACGACCAAGACTACACGTCTCCTCAAGCGCCTGATTCAGGACGTATCCTGACGGAGTTTGGTTTAGCCGTTGATATTGTGAATCAGAGTGACAACAACGAATACGGCGTGGTTCGCTTATCGAAAGTAAGCCAACACAACGTCGCCCCTACTGCGAACTTTGAGCTTAATGTTACTGGCCTGAACGTGTCTGCACGTAACTTCAGTTCTGACCAAGATGGCGAGATCACCAGTTATCTATGGGACTTTGGCAACGGCACAACAAGTAACGAAGTGGCACCAACTTGGTCTTACGAGCAAGCCGGTGAATACACGGTGAACTTGACTGTTGTCGACGACAAAGGCACTACCGATTCATTTAGCTCCGTAGTGAGTGTTGAATCTCCAAATGCCCTTCCAGAAGCGAGTGCAAAGTACATTCACTTGGGTCGTTGGGTAACCATGTGGTCTACAAGTTCAGATAGCGATGGTCGTATTGTTGATACCGAGTGGACACTTCCAAACGGAAAGGTGAAACGAGGTCGCACATTCACTTCTATCTTCCCTTCATACGGAAAGCACGAGGTGACTCTGAAGATAATCGATGACCAAGGTGGGATTACGGCTAAGACAATTTTAGTCGACCTGTAAATCACAGCAGGTTTTTAAACCCAATAATAGCGATGTGGACTCTACCATATCGACTTGAAAGCAAACTTAAGTACTGTTGTCACAGGAGATAAGCCACGACAGCAGTTTTAAGAAAACGTGATTATTTAAGCCGTAAGCAAAGCCCTACCAAATGGTAGGGCTTTTTATTAGTCTGTATTTCAATCTAACAAGATTCGTACTACCTATAATAAGCTTGAATTAATTGGAGGCTTGGAGGCCCAGAAAATCATCATACTGGCTGTTTTTGAACACGCGATTTACGCGCGCTAAAAGCGAACAGCAAGATCACAGCTAATACGAAGGGTAATACGTAGAAATTAAGGTTCTGCCACCCTGCTGTTGATTCTAGCCAACCAGAAAGCATCGCTGTGATAGTCACACAACCAAAGACAACAAATTCATTGAATGCTTGAGCCTTGGCTTTGTTTTGCGATTGGTAAGACTGACTAAACAAGCCTGTTGCCGCGATAAACATGAAGTTCCAACCTACACCTAGCACGACCAAAGCCGCTCTGAAGTGCCAGATAGATTCGCCATGAATGTTAATCGCAATACAGACAACGAACAGAATCCCGCCCGCCAAGATCATCATTCTTGAGCCAAACTTCTCGATAAGCGCTCCGGTAAAGAATGCAGGTACAAACATCCCCAGAACATGCCACTCAATCACGCCAGCCGCCTTGGTAAAATCAAAACCACAGCCAATCATTGCCAACGGTGTTGCTGTCATTAGGATATTCATCACCGCATAAGCGACCATTGCAGCAAAAACTGCTCCAATAAAGTTCGGTGCTTTAACGATCACACCTAAAGGATCAGCTTTGGGAGCCTGACTATTAAAAGAGACTCTTGGAAATTGAATGGTTTGTAAGATAAGCAACGCAAGAATGTTCAATCCAATCAACGAAGCAAAAGCACCAATATACAAGCCATCTTGCGACCATTGTTGCGACATAATCGCCAAGTTAGGCCCTAATACGGCAGCAAGAACGCCACCAGCCATTGATATAGAAATCGCACGATGGCGAGCATTTTCATCGCACACTTCGATAGCAGCGAAACGATAAAGCGTGCCAAAACCGATACCTATCCCAAGCAAAAATGTGGCGAAGCAAAACAGATAAAAGTGTTGTTGAGATAACGCGTAAGTTGCAAGACTTGCCCCTGTAATACCGACTACGTTGCCAATACTAAACCCTCGTTTTCGTCCTAACTTACCTGAAATTAAAGACGCGGGAATAGTGGCCGCCATTAAACCTAAAAACTGTAAAGCAACGGGTAAAGTAATCATGCTGACACTAGGGGCGATCTGTTTACCTATCAAACCAATCACCGAGATCAGTAATATATTACCCGTCATCAATAAGGCCTGACACAGTGATAGCAGCCAAACGTTTCTATTCATCTTCATTCCCAAATACGATCGTAGTCGGCCAATAAACCAAACATTCAACAAAGTCGCAACACTTTGTTACTCAATAAATAGATTAACGTCCGTATCTAGCCAAAAACACATATCGTTCGCTTTACACTAGCTTGCTTTGATTTCCATAGAAGTGTCTTTTTGAGGTTGAAATTATCATTACTTAATAGAATAATAATTTTTCGTTATTCATGTTGATTTTAATTTTGCTATTCACAGGTTTGGGGATTTGGAAATGAGTATGATTAATCCGCTTTGGCTAAACACGTTTAAGACTCTGGTTGAAGTAGGTCATTTTACCCAAACGGCCGAAAAGCTGTATATGACGCAGCCCGGAGTTAGCCAACATATCAAAAAGCTAGAGCAAGTGTGTGATTGTGACCTTTTATCGAGGGAAAATAAGAGCTTCGAACTTACCGAGCAAGGTCGCATTATGTATCGCTATGCTCTCAAACTGGAAAAAGACCAAGAAGATCTTTTCGAGTCTTTGAATTTTGATAACCCTTATTCAGGGCAATGCAACCTTTCGTGCTCTGGCTCTTTATCTCTGCGCCTTTATCCAAAGCTTCTTGAATTGCAGCAACAGCATAGAGAATTAAGCATTAACCTAGAAGCAGCTCCCAACAAGAAAATATTAAATGACTTACTTGAGGGCACGACAGATATCGGCATCGTGAGACATTCTCCAAACGACAGTTATTATCAAAGCCAAGTCATCGGTAAAGAAGCGTTGTGTTTAATCGTCCATCAAAGCCATGCAGGTTTAGAGATAACACCAAAAGTGTTGGATGACATTGGATTAATTGCGCACCCAGACTCTGCCCATTATCTGTCTTTGTATTTCGACTTATGCGGAGACAAAGATTTGGCGAATATCAACATCAACGAAATACCAAAGTCTGGCTACATCAATCAACTTCATCAAATATTGCTACCAGTATCAAAAGGATTAGGCTTTACGGTACTGCCCGCCGGTGCTGTTGAACACTTCCCAGGCAGAGATAAGCTGTACGTTGTACCACCAAAGGTAAAGGTAGAAGAAACGCTGTATTTGGTTCAGAAGAGGAACCGAAAACTGCCACACAGATACGATACTGTCATTGATCTAATCAAACAAAATGTCCGTGATTAGGTGTGTTTGCCGATTTGATTAGACCCTTTTACCGTATTGTAGCTGATTACTGCATTTAATCTTTAACTGCATTTGACCTTTAGCTTCATCGGTTCCTCCAACATTATTGGCCCCTAAACTAAAACAGTTAAAAGGGCCAATTTTTTGAGTACTGATGTGATTTAACACAAATTATGTGATTATTGAAAAGTTCGGATTACGTCAGTCGCCCGCTCGAAATCATACCCATCCAGCGCACGTTGCACCTCTTTAAGCTCGGCAGAACTTGGATACAAAACAAGTAACTCAGACACATATTGCGCAGCTTCGTTGTCGTAGGCTTCAAGTAGACTGAGCAACTTCACTCTTTGCTTCTCTGTCACCGTTGACGACAAAGCTCCTAGATTAACCGCTTCAACTACTTGTGATTTATCAAATTGACTTTCAATAGCCTTAATGAGCTCGAGCAAACCATGTTTACCTTCTTGAAGATCAAACTCATGACACTCCTTCGCATGGGCTTTCGCCTCTAAATCACTTAGCAAGCCTGCTAAACGTACTCCACCAATCGATGCTGCCATACTTTTCAAGGTATGTAGACTACGCTCTAAATTCACCCATTCACCTTTCTCATGACTCTCAAAGGCCTCTGCCATGATCTTTGGTGCACTATTGTCGAACTTTCTAAGCAGCTTATCTTGGAGTTCAACGTCGGATTGAGTGAGTTGCTCAAAGCGCTGTTTTGAGAATACAGGAGATTCTTCAGAGTTCTCATCAATGGAATGGTCATCGTTCTCCGCTGAGCTCACCACTTGATCCGTTAAAGGTGCAGCTTTTCCTTCGACCATAACCTCAGGCACAATGTACTTAATAAGCAAAGAGCTCGCTTCATCAATGATTATCGGCTTATCTAGGAAATCTGTTACCCCTGCGTCTCTTGCTCTCTGTTTGGCATCAGCGAACACATTAGCCGACATCGCAATGATAGGAACTTGCATGTCAAACTCTCGAATTTTCCGTGTCGCTTCAAAGCCATCCATAACTGGCATTTGAAGATCCATTAAAATGACTTCGTAATCATTATTTTTGGCTAGTGAAACGGCCTCTTGACCATTTTCGGCCAAATCTGCGTTTAGCTTGAAACGATCCAAGAACGCCAATGCCAAGTCTTGATTCAGTTCATTATCTTCAACCAAAAGTACCCTTTGCCCTTTAAATTCAACATGGTAATCAAGTTTTAATTCTTGGGACTTAAATTGCTCAAGTTCTTGTGCATTCGATTTAAGTAACGTGATAGGGAAAGAGAATTCACTGCCGTTACCCAACACGCTCTCGACTGAAATTTTACTGCCCATAGCATGCACGAGTTTCTGACTAATATTCAAACCTAAACCAGTACCACCAAATTTTCGGGTCGTGGTGCTGTCAGCTTGACTAAATGCTTGAAAGAGCTTGTGTCGATTCTCTTCTGATATCCCGATTCCCGAATCGGATACACTGATCTTCATACTCACGCTGTGATCGTTAGACTCCAGTAGAACAGCGGTTAATGTCACATGTCCAAACTCTGTGAATTTAATGGCATTACCAATAAGGTTAAGAATGACTTGAAAGAGCCTTAACGGGTCGCCGAGCATTGGACTGTTTAACTCTGGGTCAACAGACATCGATAGGTTAAGTTGCTTTTCTGACGCCTTAGACTCCATCAGTTCTATGACATCTTTAAAGGTCACCATAGGGTTAAATGGGATGCTATCAATGAATAGCTGCCCCGCTTCTATTTTAGAAAAATCGAGGATATCGTTAATGATACTTAACAGTGAATGTCCTGAACGATGCACTTTCTCGATATAATTTCGAGCAATAGGATTAGATATTTCGCCAATAGCCAAATAAGACAAACCGATAATCGCATTCATCGGTGTTCTGATCTCATGGCTCATGTTAGCTAAGAAATCAGATTTAGCTTGGCTAGCCAGATCGGCTCTCTCTTTCTCTTCTTCAAGTTGCTCATTTAGGCGCTTCATTTCAGAGATATCAAAAGCCCAAAATAGAGTCGCGACTTCCCCATCAAGTTCAAATAGGTAATAGCTCACAAGCGCGACAAAGCGGCCTCCATCAAACTTTCTCAGCACTAACTCCCGGTTGACTACTTTACCGTTAAGATCTAGCTCTTTGTCAAACGCATCACGATCAGACAAAGAGTCATAAACAACTTCAACATCGATAGAAGAGAGTTCTTTTCGTCCCACCCCAAATAGGCGTTTGGCCGTATCATTTGCATAACGCACTTGGTCATCAACAATGACACTCGCCGCGATAGGCGAAGTATTCAGGATGTTGTATAGTTGATCTTGTGCTTTGCGAAGTGCTTCGGTCGCGTTATTGGCAATAGTGATTTGTTTGGATAGCTTTCTATTCCAAAATACAATCAGCAACACTATCACGATCGAGAATACCGATATGGTATAAACCAGTTGGTAATCAATTTTTTCAATCGCTTTAGGTGCCGCCCATTTAGCTGATATTTTTTGATGATCTTCAGCCGATATATTTTCAATCGCTTTATTCATAATTGACAACAATAACGGCTCAGACTTTATGACATGAAATGTTGGTGACAAGAAAAAATCTAATCGCCCAATGATCCCAATACCTCGGTAACCAAACGAATCGATCAAGTAATTAAGCACGTCGACAGTGTCAATAATTCCATCGAGCTCACCAGACTCAACTCGCTCCAACCCTTTTCTCGTAAAATCGACAAGCTCCCATTCAATATTTGGGTAACTTTCCACAATAGCTTCAGTATTGGCACCATTTGCTAATATTCCAAGCTTCCATCCATAAGCTTCTTCCAGCACAAGACTATTAATATCTCGGTGTGAAGCTATAGCAAGACGGCTAGAAAATAGCGCTTTTGCTGGTTTTACATTTTCACCTAACGAGCGGTTCTCGACAGCAGCAGACACTAGATGAACCTGACGGTGATCAACAAGTCTGCGAGTTTCTTGCCAGTTTTCAACATCAACATGACTCAATCGTAACCCAGTTTTTTGTTCAATTAACGTCAGGTAATCATCAATCATTCCAATATATTCATCCTTACTAGACAAGGCTTCATAAGGTAATGAATTGGGGTCGATACCTACTTTTAGTTCGGGACGGTTCTTGATCCATTGACGCTCTTTTTGGCTGAGATTTAGAAGCTCACCAGTCAAGTTGTTTGATTGATAGACACCGGCGATATAACGCTGTGCTCCTTCTCCAAACGATTCAAATTGTTCAATGGAAGGGAAATATACATAATTTCTTTCGACGGAACTAACATCAAAGTAAAACGTCATGAACCCTGCATTAACACTTCCTGTTTGCGTTTTATAGCCAGCGCCTTTAGTCACAGATGATAATTTGGAGGTGTTTTTTTTGTTCAGTGAGGAATCTAGATCTTCGCCTAAATACCAAGATTCAATAGGCCTTTTGTTGTTATCTGCTTGTGCGGAAATCACTCTAAAAGTATGCTCAGCATCGAATATATCGAAGATCCTAGGGAGCTCTTCAAAGCGGTCATTCACAATAAAATAAGCCGATATTTGAGCAATGATGTCGGCCTTCCTAAGTACTGGAGTAAGATCATTCCTAACTTGAGTTTCAAGTATCTGCTCAAACTCGTCATTAGTTTGCTTTAGATGTTTAATCGCTTCATTGAAGCTGTCTCTTAGCTTAGCTGATCTAAAATCCACATAAATCGGATAGTTGACTTTAAAATCTTCATGTAGTTCGATTTCACGCATCTCAATGAAACGGGTATTCATGACAAACCACCTCAGCACCCGTTTCTCAACCATTAATAGATCGACGTTTTGTGCACGTAGCTGAGAAAATGCAGATTCTAGGCTGTCGATATCCTCAAGGCTACCGATACTGACTTTGTTTCTCAGTATCTCAACGGAATTTTTTATTGGCGAAGTATCATCAAATAGCAAAGCACCCAGCGATAAATTTTCGGCAGAGTTGAGGTTCAAGTTGCGCCTTTTTAGCGAAATAGGTACAAACTCAACATCCATGATTTTATCACTCAAAAAATGTACTGAAGCCCCATCAGCCTGTATTCCTGAAACAAACGATATCGAACTATTATTATCAATAGCCTGGTTGGCTGCGCTACGAGGAAGAGTGACAACGTCACCAAGTCGATACCCCATATTGTTGAGCGCGCGCTGCATAATGTCATGCTCAATCCCTACAGATGTACTTTCTGGGTACATGTAAGGAGGGTTACCAAATCCAAACACACCTTTTACTGGAGTGCGATAGGGCGAATCTTTTAACCAGTGCGATAAAATCCGGTTTTTCTTCCCAATATCAAATGTTGCGATTTGTTGGTTTAACAAAGCAAGCAGTTTGGCGTCCCTAGTTCGAACAACCATTGAAGCTTCTATGTATTTCCAGCGTTCGAGAACGTAATTAACCGCTAAACTGTATACGCCGCTCTTGTGAGCGAGATCTAGCGTAGTGACTGGCTCAGCAAGCATGCCATCGACTGAGCCTTCTTCCAGAGCACGAATAGCATCAATAGCAGTATCAAATTGAACTCTTTCGATCGAGCTGAGTTGTACTCCTGACTTTTCTAGATCGATACTATTTCGCACCATGGCGATACGACGCTTATCAGATTGCTCGATGTTATTATTAGTAGGATCGTCGGTAGGGAGAATCACCGCGATTTGGTAGGGAATATAAGGGCTAGTAGCGAGAAATCGACCACCTTCGCTTGGGTCGAATTGCTGGAAAGGAAAAACATCGCCACGCCCATCAAGTAGGACCTGCTTTGCTTCGGAATGAGAGTTCACACTTATAAAGTTCGTTTCAATTCCATAATTGAGTTCAAACTCTTTCGCCCAATCTCGAATAATACCGGATACCTCACCTTCATCATCGATAAATGAATAAGGATAATGACTGGAAAGCGCGATAAAGGTCACTGTTGGTTTGCTTTCTAACCACTGGGTTAAATCATCTTCACTGACGCTTTCAGCATAAGCATGTGGTAAACCAACGATCAGAAGCGATAAGCTAGAAATGAGAATAAAACACTGATTAATCCATATAATAAAGCGCTTATTCATCTTTGAACTTCTCTTTAATCGCTAGTATCTCGGGCAAGTTGACGAGAAACAAATCGACTATTGTCGGGTCAAAGTGTTTGCCTTTCTGCTCCGTAATTAGAGCAAGCGCCTCTTCAACACTCCACGCTTTTTTGTAAGGTCTTTCAGCCGTCAGAGCATCAAACACGTCAGCAACAGCCGCAATCCGACCAACTAAAGGAATAGCTTCACCCGCGATCTGATTTGGATAACCGCTGCCATCCCATTTTTCATGGTGATACTGCGCCACTTGGGTTGCCATTCGCATCAACTTTGAATCGCTTTGTCTACCTAGTATCTCAACACCATACTCAACGTGCTTTTGCATGGTAGCCCATTCATCAGCATCCAACTTACCGGGCTTCAATAACACACTATCAGGAATGCCGATTTTCCCAATATCATGCATCGGCGCCGCATCACGGAGAGTCTCTGCATCTTCGTCTGTCATGCCTAAGGCTTTAGCTAATACTTCACAATAATGACTCATGCGCATGACGTGCATACCAGTTTCATTATCTTTAAATTCAGCCGCTCTACCCAATATGTTCAGGGTTTCTAGCTTACCGAGATTGATCTCTTGAGTTTTCTCTTTTACCTGACTAAACAACGCGCGTTGTTGGTCATACAGGGTAATATGAGTTTTGACACGTTGAAGTGCAATAGCTGGTGTGATGGGTTTGGTAAGGTAATCTACAGCCCCCAAAACCAATCCTTTGACCTCCGCTTCGGGCCCAATTTTAGCGGTCACGAATATGATAGGAATATGGGCAGTATTCGGTTGTGATTTTAACTGTTGGCACACCTCATATCCGTCAATATCAGGCATCATAATATCAAGAAGAATGAGATCGGGTTGCGGTACCATTTTCGCAATTTTAATACCAATGGTACCGTTAATTGCTACTTTGACTTGATAGATATCTTTGAGTATTGCAGTTAACACATCCAAATTACTTGGGGTGTCATCTACGACTAACACTATAGGTTTCCGACTCATTGATACCTCGTATAAAAATCAAACAGTTATAACCATAGTGTAGATGGCTTTTCACACCTCTCAACACGAAAATGACAAATGTTTGTTAAAAATGAAGGATAGATCTTCGACTAACATCAAACTAGCGATGAGTAGGTCTTGATGTCAAAAACTCGACTGGATTTATTATGCAACTTACAGCGTAACACTCTGATACTCTGATACTCTCAAAGTATATGGTTAAACATATCTTGGTACTGAGGAGTGTGTTGATGGGTCTAACACCGTACCACGCACTGTAAAGGATCAACCTGGGTCACTTTATCAACAGTCGCAAGAAGCTTAAATTGTAAGAAGATAAAGCAGCAAACGCGCAAAGAAGCTTGGAGAATAAAAAAGAGCTCCTCATATGGGAGCTCTTTTCCTTTTTGTATCTAGAAACTAATAGGCCTAACGACCAGAGTAATACATACAGATTCGAACACCATCGAACTCACGAATCTCAAATGGGATCTCGTAAATCGACTCCATCACTGATTTTTCAACCACTTCCGCAACCTTACCTGACTTAACCACTTTTCCTTTCTTCATCGCGACAATGTTATCTGAATAGCAAGACGCGAAGTTGATGTCGTGAATCACGATCACTACTGCTTTATTGAACTCATGCGCTAAACGACGCAACGTCTGCATGATTTCAACAGAGTGTTTAATATCAAGATTGTTCAGTGGTTCATCTAGGAACACATAATCCGTATCTTGTGCCACAACCATCGCGATAAACGCCATTTGACGCTGACCACCACTCAACTCATCAAGGTATTTGTTTTGGATATCGGTAATGCCAAGATGTTCGAGCGCTGTATCGACGATCTTATGATCTTCGTCTTTCAAGCGACCTTGGGAATGCGGAAAACGCCCAAAACAGACCAACTCACGAATCGTAAATCGCATATTGATGTTGTTTGATTGTCTTAACACGGCAAGGTGCTTCGCTAACTCTTTGGTATCCCACTCAGCCAGTAACTTATCGCCAATAACCACTTCACCCGCGTCACTGTCTGTTAAGCGACTCGCCATTGAAAGCAGCGTACTTTTACCCGCACCATTTGGGCCAATGATAGAAGTTACTTCGCCTTTCGGGAACATGGCACTGGCATCATCCACCACAAGTGTCTTGCCATACTTCTTACTTAAACCTGTTAATTTAATCACTACTTACTACCTTTACTGAATTCTGGTGCGTAACAACAAGAACATAAAATACAAACCGCCGACCAAGTTAATGATCACACTCACTGTGGTTTCAAACGCCATCACTTTTTCGATAAACCATTGGCCAGAAACAAGTAGCACCACCGCTAATAAACTGCTGGCAATGATAAGCACACGATGCTGATAAGAGCTGAACATCTGACGAGCCAAGCTCACGGTGATCAAGCCAAAGAAAAGTACTGGGCCAACCAAAGCAGTAGACACAGCCACCATCACTGACACAATCACCAAGATAATCTGAGTCAGTCGCTTGGTGTTCACGCCTAAGCTTGTCGCGTTATCGACGCCAAGCCAAAGTACATCGAGCTTGGGCGCAAACAACCATAGTCCAAGCAAGCTCAAACCCAGTGGAATAAGACTGAGATAAACCAGCTCACCTTTCACATTATTGAAACTTGCGAACATCACATTCTGCAGCACCGCGAACTCGTTCGGGTCAATCAACATCGCTAAGAAGCTAGACAGACTCGAGAATACGCTGCCACACACAATACCAATCAACAGCAGTGTAAATACGTTGTTTCGCTTGCTCTTAAAGTAGAAGTGGAACAGGGCAAATGAGAACAAGATCATCACAGTCACAGACAACGAAAAGTTAGCGATGGAATCAATCACCCAGAAACTGGTACTGCCAAATACAAACAGAAGCACCGTTTGAACCAGCATGTACAAACTGTCAAAACCCAAGATGGATGGGGTTAAAATTCGATTGTTAGTAATGGTTTGAAAAACCAATGACGATGCAGAAATCGCTACCGCCGCCAACACAATCGACAACAGTTTTGGTAATCGCAGAGACAAGAAGAACTCGTAGTTATCCCACGTGAGTCCCTGCCCCACAAATACTGCCGCCATACCCAAAGATGCGATAGCCAGAATCGCAATTTTTATTGAATCACGCATTCGACTTGTCTCTCATGATTAGGTAGATAAAAATTAAGCCACCAAAGATGCTGATTACCATCGAGATTGGGATCTCATAAGGGAAAATGACTATTCGAGCTAATAAATCACAAGCTAATACTAAAATCACGCCCCAGTAAGCAGTCCAAGGTAAAATCTTCTTCATGTTATCGCCCATCATCAACGACACGATATTCGGGACAATTAAACCAAGGAATGGAATGACGCCAACGATCATCACTACAGAAGAGGCGCAGATAGCAACAAGCGCAACACCGATGAAGACGATTTTCTGGTAATTCAGGCCGATGTTTTTAGCAAAGCTCTCGCCAATGCTCGCCGCGCTAAATTGGCTCGCAAAGTAGTAAGCCAACACACAGGCAGGCACAGCCAGATAAAGGATTTCGTAGCTGCCTTGCAACACACTTGCAAAGTTCGCCATCGTCCATGCCGACATGGTTTGCACTAAGTCGTACTTATAAGCAATGAAGGTTGTTAAAGACGAGACGACGTTGCCGTACATGATGCCAATCAAAGGCACCAAAACCGCATTTTTGAATTTTAGGTGTTGTAAGAAACGCACCAACAACATGGTCCCGAAAACGGCAAACGCGAAAATAAAGCCTAAGTAGCTCCATTGCGCGGCATTACCCAGCACTAGAATACCAACGATGTAACCTAACATGGCACAGTCAATGGTCCCCATAGTCGAAGGTGCGGCAAACTTGTTCTGTACGATCTGCTGCATGATCAAGCCTGCGACACTCAATCCCGCGCCAGCAAGCACAATCGCGAACAACCTAGGAATTCGACTAACAATATAAATAGAGTTGGCGTGTTGGTTGCCGTTGAAGAAGTCACTAAAACTAATTTCAGCGACTCCAATCATCAATGACGCAATGCATAACACAACAAGAAATACAGCAGCTGCAATGGGTTTCAACATAGAAATAATACTAAAGGTAGGTCTCGGGTAGCCCGTATGAAAAGTGAAAAGGGCTTATAAGAACACTCTTATAAGCCCAAAAATCTGATGATGAGTAACTATTGAATAGTACGTTCAACATCACCAAGCATTCTGTGAATCGCAGTCACACCACCGCCTGCCAGATACCAAGCACTTGAATCAAGGTAAACGATGTTACCTTGCTGCGCTGCAGGTGTTGCCGCAACTAATGGGTTATCAAACAGTTGTTGTGCGCGTCCTTCAGATCTGCCAATCGCTTTTTCGCGGTCAAGAACGTAAAGCACTTCAGGTTTCGCATCAGCAATGTATTCAAAAGAGATTAGATTGCCGTGTGTTCCTTTGATCGGAGCCACTGTTGCACTCTTTGACTCAACGAAGCCAAAATCATCAAAGATGATTGAGAAACGGCTGCCTTTGTTGAACATAGCGATGTTGTTGCCGTTGTTCATTAGCATCATGGCTGAAGTTTCGTTAGACGCCACTTTGTCGTTTATCACAGTGATCGAAGCTTGAGTCTCTTTAATGATCGCTTCGACCTCAGCTTGCTTACCAAAAATGTCGCCTAGCGCGCGCCAGTTTTGTTGAGCGTCAGCCCAGTACTTATCACCTTCAATAGAGAACATGACCGTAGGAGCGATCTGTGTTAGTTGGTCGTAAACCTTAAGCATGCGGTTTTCCGCGATGATGATATCTGGTTTCAACATGTAGATAGCTTCAAAATCAGGTTCGCTCAACGAGCCAGTGTTCGCAGTCGTTTCTTTGTATGAAGCGAGGTAATCAGGCAGCAAGCTATGAGGCGCGCCAACTGGTTGCACACCAATTTGATCTAGCACGTCTAAGCTACCATGGCCAAGAACCACCACTCGCTGTGGTACTTCAGTAAACTGCGCTGTGCCTTTAACGTGTTCAATCGTGACTGTGTTTGCTTGAGCCATCGCCATCACTGACGATAAAAGAACGATAACAAGTCCGCTCAATAGCTGACGAACTGCATTGATTGTTTTCTTCATGTTTATTCCTTTGCCATTGATACAAACCACCACTCATGACAATGAAAGTCACATTACTCATAGGTGAGTATGGGGCGTACACAACCGCTAAATAACGATAATTTAAAGTCTGCCGCCAAATTGACAACATACCTGTAACGCAAGTGAGAATTATTATCAATTATATTTGCACTAAATTGGTGTAACAACAACTTTCTTATTCAGAAACGTTAAAGTGAGTATTCATTTTTTGTTAGATCAGGTAGTGGCGAGTAGAACTCACAATTGAAGGTCTCTGTAGTAAGAGCGACCTGGAAAAAATGCGACTCAAGTCAGTGGAGGTTCATAAATCAGGAGGCGCTTTCTCATCCATAAGCTTGATTGTTCAAAATAGCATCAGAATAAGGAAATAGGTCCAGATGAGAAATATGGATGGAGTGATGTCGGTAATTTTTAAACGCGAATAGCTGAAAATACAGCAAATCATTAGATTTATCAGAGGATAAGCTCGGTGACATTCCCGAACCAATCAACAAAAAGAAGCTTTATAGCTTTAGCTCTATAACTCAAAACCCAACAGTTCACAAATAAACCAGCCTTCCAATTTACAATGTAAACACTTTATATAACAGAAAGTTAAAATGAAATATCATAAAAAAGGCAATCAGTAAACCTAAGATAACTTGAGTAAGAACTGTAGTTACCCCAGACAGTGAGGCGATGAACCCTACTCTATTCGCTCATTTAACCCTCAATTAGTGGCGTTAATTTATTCAGGCTTATTTAAAGTTTAATTGAAAATAAGGTTGTAATTTAAAAAACTAGGCGTATAGTTCGCCACTTGGCTCTAATCTATAGAGCTGTTAATGCTAAAGTAAGTCCAAGTTCCACATAGACAGTTCTCGATTCCCTCGTTACACCATCTCTGCGTCAGCTTTCACCCAGATAGTCATTCAATAGCTTTTAAAATAGATCCCACTACCGTTCTATTCATCATTTGCTTTCTTTAAAGTAAGCGAATCAACAATAGTTCGACGACTTAAATATAAATGTAATAAACACAAGGCACAGTTATGTCACGCAGAACAACACGACAAACCCATTGGTACCAATTATCACGCGACAAATCAGTTAATAAACTTAAAGGTAGTAAATGCTCACGATAAAAATAGACTTACATAAAGAAGAAATTTCATGGGTCACCGAGATCCGACAGCTCAATAGCGATATACTTCACCGCCACATATTGCCTAAGCTACAACACAACAGTTATCTCATCGACTTTGAATTTAATGAACGAGACAGCATCGGAACTATCGTTTCGGGCAACGGAAACACCCTAGGACATTTCACACTCCTATAGCATTTCCAAAGGCTACAAAAAGAAACACTGCCTAGTTCCAAAGATACAAAAGATGTCACCCTCAATTCGCTCTAGCTGAACGAAATAGAGTAGAAGTAAAACAGATCAGAAACCTAGCCCTTTTTGCATTTCACACGCGGCTAACGCTAGCTAGGTTATCGTGCTTCTATTGAAACCAACTTATATCAAACTCTGAATCACCAATGAGTCATTATCAGTGCATTCATGGACTAATCAGTTAACGGCATAGACCTTAACTTCTGATCCAAAGTATATAAGTGTTCTGCAGCTTGCATGTGTTGAGGGTAATCACTGAACTTCTCACGATTTTCCTCATTCATCTTACATGTCTCATCCACCAGCATTAACTTCCAATACAGCTTTGTTGTATGCAGCATCGCCAGTAAAGGTTTGAACACCTCTTTCTCATAAGCTTGAATCAACTCTTCAATCAACTCGTCACGTTCGTCTTCGCTTGCGATTGAACCATTGGTTGCCGACAATACTTTTTGATATTTCAGATTGAGTTGCAGCTTATCCATGACCGTTTGGTTTTCTTCCGCTAACTCAACAAGCTTCGACTTAATGATGTTTACCCAATTCGCTTGGCTCAGTACTGTGTCATCAACGTTGGTAAAGTCTTCTCGTATCTGTCGTTCAACATCTTTTTGAGCTTTCTTTAAAACCGCACGCACCTTTTGGAAAGGCAGCTGATATTCCTTACTTAGCTCGATAATCAGTTTATGAAAACCACCATTTGGAAGGTGTAAGTTTTCTTTAAACATCGCCATTGCAGCTTCTTGCTGTTCGGTAAGGTGAGTCATTCTGTTTCCTATTCTTTATTACTTATGGTGCTGAGCCTGCGATCATACCACTATATAACCTCGTTTTTTCGGTAACTTAATAACTTACACCTAGGCAGGTGCTTAATTTCTCTCAACGAATTCCCTTTCGGCTAATTTCTAAGCTACGTGGCACTAAATGGTAAATATTTCACGTTGAATATTCGTACATTACGTACTCAGGGGATAGAGCTAGACAGGAGTCATTATTTATATGTAAAAGATAACAACGAGAGATGAGATAACAAGATGACCTACTCAGAATACAAAGAATCAGATTTACATAAATGCTTGAGCATTGCGGCTGAAGCGATGACCTCAATCGCCAAGTTTGCTTTTAAAGCCACTACCCTTATCTTTCGCCTTTTACGTTGGCTTGCAGTAAAAACTTACACCTATGTCATGAAGTAACCGTTGGTATTGCCACAACCTCCCTTTCAAAACTGAACGACGGCCTAGACCCAAGCCTCAAAGAAGCTCCTGTAGGACCAATCTCAAACAATCGCACGATTGAAACGGGTGCGATGATTAAGATCGACAAAAACACGGTTCAAATGGATATCGTCTATACCTCTGGTGAAACAGGAACGCTTACCGGAATCAAAGATGGTCAAAACGTTAGCTACTATATGGATGGTCAGCTCGTGTCGCAAACGACTATCGAAAAGCTAGAAAAGATACAAGGCACTGAGGCCTAAGATTCCTAGGGCACACAAAATTAAAGCTCAAAGCCCATACATACTTTGAAGCTCATACGATAGAAGAAGCCCGGCAATTACCGAGCTTCTTTGTGTGTCCTTTATTGGGATTGAGATTGAGCAAGCCGAATACTCACCAAGCTCGCCACCATGATGGCCAAGTAGAAACTGCCAATAATGGATTCCATAAACACAAAGAACTGAGCAATAGGCAAAGCCGGTGATATATCACCGTAGCCAACCGTGGTCAACGTAATGAAACTAAAGTACATTGCATTGAACAAGTTTGTTAGCCAAATTTGCTCTTCTAACCCATTAAAGGCTTTAGGAAAGATTTCTAGAATCAACAAATAGATAGTCGACCAAGCAAACCCCAACAGTAAGTAAATACAGATAGAGCCGATGATGTGATTAGGGGTTACCGTTTTTGCTTTCATCACTTGCTTTAACGCAGAGTAAATATGCGAAAACAAGAACACAGCCAACGCCGATAACGTTACTACCGATAAGTTATAGCCTTCCAAAAATGAAAACACACCAGACACCAAGGCCGTGATCAACAACATCCCATACCAAGAGCGATACAAAGCTCGCTCTTTATGAATACCAACAATTGAACTCGCCAAAGTAATAATGATAATAAATAGTATTGTTTTCTGTCCTTGCGGATAGAACTGCTGCATCACAGCACAACCAAAAAACAACACCAACAGTGCATAAAACAAGAAGTAGAAGTTGTCGTCTTTCGAAACTGGTTTCATTTACTTTGCCTCTTGGTCTTCTTCGCCTTTATCTTCAAGGCCAAGCCAAGCCATCATAAGTTCGTAGGTCAAACTGAGTATTACTGCACCAACAAATAGGCCCACAATACCCGACATTGCCATACCACCTAACGCACCTAACAGAATCACCAACATAGGGATATGAGAGCCGCGGCTCAACAACATCGGCTTCAAAATCGCGTCACTACCGCTCACTAAAATACACCACACTAAGAACAAACTCGCCGCAAGTGTCGATTCAACACTGAACATGTAGATGATCGCAGGTAGCAGAGCAAGAATGGGTGGCAGTTGGATAATAGCGATCAACAATACCGCTAACGCCCACATGGCTGCCGCTGGAACGCCCGCAATAACTAATCCGATTGCTGACATGATGGATTGAATGACGGCCACACCAATCACACCTTGTACTACGCTACGTACCGTTGCTTTAGATAGTTGAACAAGTTCTTTACCTTTACCGTCAGTTAAGCGAGCCACCAAGTGAGTCACACCCGTTTGGCATCGCTCAGCGTTACTCATGAACGCGCCAGCAATAATGGTCGAGATAATGAATTGAATAAAACCGCCCCCCAAAGAACCTAAAACAGACGCTGCTTTAGATGCAAAGATCTTCAATTCGTCAGCATATTTGATAAAAGTGCCTTCTATATTATTTGAGGCGGCAACCAATGTTGAATAAACCCTCTCTCCAATGAATGGAATCTCTTGTAAGGACTCTTTCGGTTTAGGCAGTGATAAGGTGCCGTCTTGAAGACCGGTCATCAAATCTGAAGTGCTGGTGTAAATACCAGAAGAAAGTGCAACGAGAGGAATCAGTAACAGAATTACGCCAATAAAGCTCAGCAATGCACTGGCTTTTCCTTTTGACATACCCGTTTTATTTGAAATGGCGACCGCCACTGGATACAGCGCGGTCGCAATAATCGCCCCCCACACCACCAGTAAAATAAATGGGCGCAAAATCGAAAAACACCAATAGACGAGCATGGCAATGGCTGCAATTTTGATTGCGGCATCAATCGCCTGTTTTGAAAAATCATCGGTTAGCTTCATGAGACGTCCTTGTATGGCAAAAATTAAGGCTGATTTTGTAAGAACTTCCAATTCCTGGTTTCAAGGAAGAGTGAAGCCAAAATCATATAGACTCCAATTATCACTAACTGGAATATGCGTATGAATGCGTTGCTATCAATATCACCTGAGCTCATCAATGTACTCCCCACAAGTACCAATAAGGTACTGAATGCAGTGGCAAAAATCGGTGCTTTTTCTGGAACGGTGTAGATCTTCGTGGCCATCAAAATAGCGACAAGACCTATAAATAAAGAGTAGAAGACAATATTGGGAACAATAGAAAGGATTGAAAAAGCGGTAATCGCCAGCATGCCCCCAATACCATTACTGATGACTAAAAAGACGCTCAGTTTTACAGATTTCTCTGAAGTAATCATTAACGACAACAACGCAATAAACATCATAGTTAACAATGCTTCAGAGATCTGAAAAATAAAGAAAAAGCACACGACAGGATAAGAGATGATCATCGCTCTAAAAGCAGCATACCAACGTTGTTTCTTTTCGAGCGGCACTGGATCAAAGCCTGAAAAGCCCGTTTTAGGTTCAGGAAAAAACACATGCACTAACGCAAAAATCATCACTGAAACGACACCCGATGTCGCCAAACCAGAAGCCAACATGACCGAAACGCCAGGGTTATCAATCGCCATAAATGGCAACATCAACACCGCGATTAATAGCACAGTCGCAAACAAGTTCCATTTAGGGTCAACGAATAAGTAGTAGCCCCATAACATCATCAACCCAACTAAAATTAACAGAGGAATCGGATAATGGGTAATTCCGCGCGACAGCAATAAACCCAATGCCATGGTGGCGACTACTGCCAACAAGAGTTCGTAGACTGTTTCCTTGTGCAGGTTAGGCTTATCGAGTAGGAACTTAGCTGTGAACACCGGCGCCACAAATGCGAGTGGCCAGTTAATCCATGCAGCCAAAAATACAGCCAACGTAACGCCTACGGTATAACGCAGGATCCGTTGCTGAATTTGATGGTCGAGAATAGGCTTATCGGACATAAGACAGTACGCTTATGAATCGAATCCAAAGCTTGCCTATTGCGTTGAAAACGAAGTTATCACCACTATAAACAATCACATCAGCCTGACCACCCACACGTAGCATGCCTTGCACAGTATCGCGTTCAAATTCAATGGTGATTGGCAGCATCTGAGTTTGGCGTAACCAACCTGTTTGTTGACTCGCTTGAGCTAGTTTACCAGCTTGATCATTTTGTCCCCAATCGACCCCCCAATCGATACTGCTCACTCGACCCTTCACGATTCGACCCGGAGCAAAATCTAGAGCAACTTCCACTTCATCACCGACCGCGACATTGCCTAAACTATTTTCGCGATAGTAAGCTTCGATCCAGATATCTTCGGTTGAGACAAACGTCATAATGGCTTGCCCCTCAGATGCATAGAAACCTTCTGACAAACTAAAATTAGACACACCCCCTTGAGTTGGCGCTTTGATAACCGTGCGTTCTAGGTTTAATTGAGCTTGCTCTAGTGCCAATAATGCCGCTTTCACTTGGCTGTTTTCTTTGCCCTCTTTACCCATTTGTTGTTTAGCACGTTCCAAATCCGCTTCCGCATTAGTAACACCAGCACGAGCAGTTGCTAGTGCAGCGCGGGCTTGGTCAGCATCCGATTTAGACACGACACCTTTGTCTGCCATTTCCAACACTCGTTTAGCCTGTAATTGAGTGTTTTGCTTCTCAACCAGAGCAGAGGTTAACTTGGCTTGCGCAGAAGCAATGCTCGCAGTCTGAGCACCGACATTCTGCCCTGCGATTTCTAAGTTTTGCTCTGCCTGTTGAACTGCAATTCGATAATCAGACTTATCCAAAACCGCAAGTGTGTCGCCTTGATTAACCAATTGGTTTGGTTGTACTAAAATATCAAGCACCTTGCCCGACACTTCAGGTTTGATAGGAACGATATAACCCTTCACACGTGCGTTATCAGTAATAGGAATAATTCGATCGGCGATAACACTAAATAACAGTGTGAATGCCACAAACCCGAGTAAGTAATTGGTGACCTTTCTTACCTTATCTTTACCATTTTCGGGTTGGCTACTTTCTTCATTGTCGTCTTGCTTGTTCCCTTTGACTTCTGACATGGAACTCCCTTCTCAATAGCTAAAATCAAACAAAATTAATATCTTAAAAATAAACCCGACCATGGAAAACTCAAGTAAATAGGGTTAGATTTACTAAACAAAACACTGTAAATGATATGCACGTCTAATAACGTATAGATACACAAGGATTGTTTGATCATGGCTACTCGCTCTTACCAAGTCCCAGTAATACAAACAAGTTATGCCAAAATCTTAGTGCAAGTGTTCACGGACTATGGCATAGACCTGTATAAGTTGCTTGAAGACTCAGGCTTGCCGCCCGGCCTCATTGAATCAGAAAGTGACTTTGTGCCGTCTGAATCCATCAAGCGACTGATTTATCTGACTTCGTCACAACTCGGTGTCTCTCGATTTACGGATGTGCTCGGTTTGGCCTTTAAACGACGAATCATCCCATACGTCTTGCATCAGTTTACCGAGTTTGAAACGATTGAGGATTCGTTAAAACACATCAACACCATTTTCTCTTATGATTCTCCCGGTAGTAGAGTCGACTTCATTCAAGAGCATGGTCAGAGTTGGTTCTGCCGAACCGCAACTGAAGATAATTCACCCATGTTCCAATGGGGCGAAGTTTTTGCCATTACCTACATCATCGAATTAATCACCATTCTATCTAAGTCACCTTGGCAACCAACCAAAGTGCGTTTGCAAGGCAATGACACCGACATCGTTAAAACGCTGCTTTCCAATCACTGCCAGCTGTTTGTCGGCCATCGCTCTACCGCGGTTCTTATCCCTGATGAGATCTTACAACTACCGATTCGACTCACCGCCAAAGACTTAAGTAACAAGCCGGCGATCATTGAATGGCACACAAGCTTTACTGACAGCGTTTACGAGTTACTCAAACCCTACATGAAGGAGCAAGACCTCTCACTTGAAGGGGCAGCTGAACTCTTAAACTTTTCTGTACGAACATTTCAACGTAAGCTGAAAAACGAAAATACCACCTACCGGAAAATCAAAGAGAACCTGATGTTTTCTGTCGCATGTGACCTGATGGAAGAAGGCCATACGTTGACTTACATTTCGAGCCAATTGGGTTACACCAATATTTCCCACTTTTCTAGAGCCTTTAAACGAGTCTCCGGTATTACCCCAAAGATTTACCAACGCTCAATTTCGGCTCAGACACGATTATAATTAACCAAGGCAATTGGCTCTGGGCAACTCGGACTAGAACTACATACCCTATTTCGGCCACTGCCCTTGGCACGATAAAGCGCCCTATCCGCACTTCGATAGCTTGCTTCAGGTTTGGCTTGTATTTCAAATTATCACCTTATTGAAGATAGCAGAATAAATGACGAGTGACCTAGGCTTACTAGCCGAATACCTCCGTAAAAATAACGAATAAACAATCGGTTAGTAGCCAAAATAGCATTTACTGACTTAGCAGATTACTGAACTGCGAGATTGGATCTATGCACCAAAAACGCTCGAACATGGTCGTAAATCAGGTTGAATACAAATGCGTAAATGGTAATAAAAATGGTCACGCCGATATCCATCAAAAATGCCTGCCAAATACCGACGTTGAGCAAGTACGCCATCACAGGGATCGTCGCCACCAGCAAGCCAGCCTCAAATAACACGACATGAAAAACACGTAACTTAAGTGAACGCTGTGATTTTTCCCCCGTGAAATGGCGATCAAAAATGCGATTAAAACAGTAGTTCCACATCATCGCGATACTCGCAACAACTATCATGGTTCCTGATAAGGCGTTCACATCATGATCGGTAAATATCGCTAAGCCGACAATGGAAAGTGTTACGGCCAATACTTCAAATAACACAGAGTGAAACACTCTTTCTAACGTACTCATACATTCCTCTAAATAATCTATTACGTGTTGAATTGGTCGAGATTATGTCATCTGAAATAATAAGAGAAAGTTAACAGCCATCACGAATAGTGATAGCCTGAACGTTATTAGCCCATATTGGATTGAGTGAGAGGTAGCATGTACAGTTTTGAGCAATTAAAAGTCTTCGTCACTGTGTGTGAAAGCGGATCTTTTTCAGCGGCAGCGCGCAAGCTGAAACGTGCTCAATCCGGCGTCAGCCAGTCGATCGCCAACCTAGAGATAGCCATCGACCAAGAGCTGTTTAACCGAGAGAAAAACATCCCCGTTTTAACCAACACAGGTAAAGCGTTATTGCCTGTCGCTAAGTCCATTCTTGATCAAC
This sequence comes from Vibrio sp. S/42/10, assembly GCF_029890535.1. Classification (NCBI taxonomy): domain Bacteria; kingdom Pseudomonadati; phylum Pseudomonadota; class Gammaproteobacteria; order Vibrionales; family Vibrionaceae; genus Vibrio; species Vibrio sp. S/42/10. The sequence goes on from NZ_JAKMZC010000029.1 coordinate 29,106, forward strand.
AAAAGTACTTCGACCAAAAAGTAGAATCGCTGACACAAGAAGACGAACATGAACTGATCATTGCGGTTGATGAAAGCATTATCGATAAGAATTTCATTAAGATAATCAGCTCGCTAGCCGATCAATTCCCTATCACACACTTCGATATCATTACCATTTCAACATTCGATGTCGAAGACTTAGTGAGACGCGGCAAGGCGCAAGTTGGAATCATCTATGCCGATGGTGAGCTAAAGGTTGATATGGACTTTTTCTTGCTTGGCCAAGCGCGTTTCCTAACTGTCAGTTCGGCTACTCACGAACTGAGCCAATTACCCGTAGTGCAAGACTCAGACTTAAAGCGTTATCGCCAATGTGTGCATCGCAGTTCGAAACAACGCGAACTATGGTTCACTTACGGCATTAGCTCCATGCTTTGGTATGCCAATAATCATAAGACCATTGTTGATCTCGTTGAACAGAATGTTGGCTGGGCAAATGTGCCTGAAATGATGGTAATGAAAGGGATTGAAAAAGGAGACCTTGTGGCTTTGCCTGTCGCACACGAGCATGGTGGTTGGATAACACCTGTTGGTTGCTTGGTGTCTCGCAGTCACATTAACGGCCCGGTTCTTACTAGCCTCATCGAGACCCTTGAACGGTATTCACTGCAATACAACCAATGGCAAGTAAACTAAAAGCTGATCCATTCTTAGAATCGAGGTTAGTAATGATTACGCCTCGACTACCTCATTTTAGCTTATCTTGCCGATAAATATCTTTGTCGTCTGGATAAAACACCCTAGTTGATGTCCCAAAGTGACATAACTACTATGCGATCCCAACGGGTTTGTCTTTTCGAACGAATATAGACAGTCCCAAATCGCTCTTTAACAACACTGACCCAACTTCAAATCTTCGAAATAAGTGTCCCTGCCCTGCAAGAACTTATGACAGCTTCAAATAGATCACTTTTGAATATTGATTCGCCCCAGTTTATGAGCCCTCTTTGAGTGCTTTTCTATATCTAAATGAACCTTTTGGAAAATTTGTCGTGAACGTTTTAAGAAATATTTGCCCTGAGAAAATGGGTAAAGAGCGTAACAAACGAGAGTATGATTTACGCGTACTTAATTGTGTCAGTGAAAGCGAATATGAATCGCGTATGGCAGTTTGGAATAGTCTAGCTTTGGCTGCTACTCCTTCTGTTTCAGAAACAAAAGGCTTCATCGATGAGGCTTTCAACAAACTGCAGCAAGACTTGAAAGAAGCCAGCCGTGAGTTATCAATTAACTACACGGACTTTATCGCGATGGCGCATGAAGAAATCAATTACATTAAAGTTTTTGTCGCGAATAAAACAGCGCAATACGGTTGGTACACCGCGATCGTTGTTATGATCATCGGCACTGTTGCTCTGTGCGCTCAGTAGACCAAACTGAATATTCAACAGATAATTCTGTACATCCGATAAACTGTTTATGTCCCTTATATGTTTACATGGGTATATAGAATACCGTGCTTAATAGTTTTCCTTAAAAGCTCAGTCGATAAACATAAGCACACCTCTGTGCTTATGTTTTAACTAGAAAACAAACAGCTAAACGCATTATTTTCTGGTCTAAATACCCTTTCACTCCTCCATTAGGGACAACAGATCCTGCGTTGCTTTTTTCGGGTCTTTTGCGTGACATATCGCAGAGACTAATGCCAACCCATGGATGCCTGTTTGCGTTAACTGAGGGATATTCGATTCGTTGATTCCACCAATACCGACAATCGGCAGCTTCGTTGTCTCCAAAGCCATTTGAATACCTTCATAACCCCAATGCTTTTTTAGATTAGTCTTGGTCGGTGTTGTAAAAAGCGCACTGAGACCAATGTAATCAATCGGCAAATCGTCAGCTTGTTGAAGTTGTTGCTCATCTTCTATCGACAAACCTAGAATCTTATCTGGTCCAATCAACTGACGCGCTATGATTGGTGGCATATCCGATTGACCCAAATGTAAGCCATCGGCATCCACCGCCAATGCAACATCGACTCGGTCATTAATGATCAAAGGTACGTCTGTTCCTGCCAAAATAGACTTAACAGCTTGTGCTCGTTCAATGAACGCTCTTACATCTCCATGCTTTTCTCTTACTTGGACCATGGTGACGCCACCAGCAACTGCTTGTTCAACCACGAACTTGAGCGTATCTAAATCTTGTTGGTCATCCGTTACTAAATAGAGTTTATAAAGGGTCATATCGCACCTTTGGCGTTGAAGTCTAAATTGAGTTGTTACCATTTTACCGACAATTATCATCATGTGCATGGACGTTAATACTAAATTAGCTCAATTAAGCGCGCGCTATTAAATATGCAACCCGTTGAAAATGTGTTAAAAAAACTGAATTACTTAACTAAAGCGTTACTTTTTACACAAACTATTCACTTTGAGTATGCCCGACACACCGTTTTATGAAATACTGCTCTGTGAAAGAATCAGGTCAATATAGGGATAGTTATGCGCCACCTTTCTATAGCGCTCAAGATCAAGCTGGGTTATGCCATCTGCTTGCTCTTTTTCGTCATTTCAGGCTTTGTGAGTTACAAAGGTATCCAAACCTTGTCGAACGGTTTTAGCCAATACAGTGAGCTCAGCCATAAAGCGACATTATCAGGCAACATTCAAGTGCACTTTCTTCAGATGCGTTTAGCCTCTGAACGTTACTTAGAGTCATTGGATGAGCAATACGAAACGAATTATCAATCAAGCAAACTCGCGATTGATGAACTGCTGAACAATCTAATCCAAACCACCACCAATACCGATAGTCTCTCGAGCCTGCAATTAGTGCAAGACAGCGTTGCAGCTTTTGATTCGGCTTATGGGTCAATGAAACAAAGCCAACTCCTCATTGACCAGTTGGTAAATGTGGAGATGGTCAAAAGGGAAACCAACGCACTGAAAGCTGCTCAGAGCTTGTTGTATGAGTCTTACAACAACAACGATCCAAACGCGAGCTTGTACGCCGGTATGTTGATGGAGAATTTCCTCGCCGCCAAGATCACTGTGCTGAGTTACTCAAACAACAACGACCTCAAAACCTATGAGGCCGGTAAAGACATTTTTGAATATGCTCTACCAGGTATCGAAGGTGATATTGAATCTCTTAAATCATCCCCTTATCAAAGTGAACTGATTGAAGATTTCTCTAACCAACGTGAAGCGTACGCGAAAGGTTTTGAGCAAGTTCATCAGCAGATGATTGAGAACACCCAAAGAACCGCTACTCTCGCCTCTATTGGCGATAGCTTAGCTATTTCGGTAGCTGATGCTCAAAGTATTCTCGAACAACAAAAGCAAGCGCTCACGCCGGTACTGCAAGCCAGTGAAAAACGCTCCATTCAAATCATCTTCTTGCTTACAGGAGTGGCTTTGCTTATTGGCATGACAAGCGCGGTTTTGGTGACTCGTTCTATCACCAAAGGTATCGCACAGGTTAAACAGATCACCAATGAGCTTTCTCAAGGCAACCTGAATGTTGAAGTGAACATTGAAAGCAAAAACGAGATTGGCGAACTACTGACCAACATGGAGATCACCATTGAATCTCTGCGCGATATCGTTGGCCAAGTGAACCGCTCTAGTGTGCGTATTGGTGAGATGTCCGAATCTCTTAATCAAGTGACTAACAACAGCTCGACCAACGCGACACAGTTGAACAATGAAATGATCAATATCTCGTCAGCCGTTGATCAATTGGCTTCGAGCACATCGGAAATTGCTTCAAGTGCTAACCACGCCTCTCAAGTTGCAAATCAAGCGACCGAGAATGTCGCGATGGGACTTAAAGAAGTAGACAAGACACTGCATGAAATTGGCAGCGCCGATGAAAGCATGCAGGTGAGTAGCCAGAAAGTGACAGACCTACACAAAGAGTCGATGAACATTGGTGCCATTCTTGAAGTAATCAAAGGCGTTTCTGAGCAAACCAACCTGTTAGCATTGAATGCGGCTATTGAAGCTGCGCGCGCAGGTGAACAAGGTCGCGGGTTTGCCGTCGTAGCCGATGAAGTAAGAACGCTTGCTAAGCGCACCCAAGATTCTGCTAGCCAGATTGATGAACTCATCACATCGCTGCAGCGTGGCGCTAAAGATGCGTTAGAGTCGATTAAGGAGAGCCACAGCACGGTTTCCGATGCTTCAACTCAGGCACAGCAGGCTTCTCAGAACTTGCATGTGATTAACCAACACATTCAAGATTTAAATCAAGCCAATAGCCAAATCGCGGTATCGGTTGATGAGCAAGATCGTCTAACCAAGTCACTCGGTGAGAACGCGCAAGGTGCAAACACCATCGCGCAAAGTAACCAAGAGTCAGTAAGCAGCATTTCAGGTGCAGCGAGCGACTTAACCGAGGTTGCTCATCACCTAGAGAGCCAAGTGAATCGATTTAGAACCTAGCAAGCTAGTCTATACACAGCTCCAAACCAATAATAAAAAGCCCCCAGCACATAAGTATCTGAACTGACCCCCAATAGTTGGACACCAATTATTGGGGGTCTTTTTATGTCCAAATATAGCCGAGAGCTAAAATGTATCATTGCTAGGCAATACTTAGATGGCACGTCATCTCTCTACTTAGCAAA
>NZ_JAKMZC010000002.1:0-394535 GCF_029890535.1 Vibrio sp. S/42/10
TTTTGCTAAGTAGAGAGATGACGTGCCATCTAAGTATTGCCTAGCAATGATACATTTTAGCTCTCGGCTATATTTGGACATAAAAAGACCCCCAATAATTGGTGTCCAACTATTGGGGGTCAGTTCATTCATCAGCGGCTTTTTCGTTCTAAAGCGAACATAATTCAAAGATGGGATCAGCGTTAATCCCAGTTGAGAATCGACCAATTCGGTTGATCAGCCAGTGATTTCAAACGAGGGCATGGATTCACCAAGTAAGCAAAGTCCGCGTGTTCGCATAAAGGTAAGTCGTTGATTGAATCGGTATAAAAGTGGATATCTGAGTAGTTGGTTTCTTGATTGTCTAACCACTCTTTCAAACGCGTTACTTTGCCTTCACGGTAGCTTGGTACGCCAAAGATCTGAGACGTGAAACGGCCTTGGTTTTCGACCAAATCGATACCGAGTGCGTTCTCGATACCAATCTTGCGACCGACCTCTTCTACTAGGAAAGTGACGCTAGCCGAGATGATCAACATGTCGATGTCATCATTCTCTAGCTGCTCAATCAAAGGTTTCGACTGCTTGAACTGTTTAGGCAAAATATAGTGCTCAACACACTCTTCGACCAATGCTGTGACTTGCTCTGTTGGCATATCGGCTAAAGGTTGCATGGAAAACGTGAGGTAATCTTCCATGTTCAGTTTGCCTTCCGAATACAGACCCATTAAGCGCTTATCTTCTTCAATAAAGTTGGGCGCTGTGGCAATACCCTTTTCAACCAAGAACTCATTCCAAAGCATCGCTGCGTCAGCATTGATCAGCGTTTCATCCATATCAAATACATACAAAGGTTTGAACATCTTAGGCTCTCACAGGTTGAATTTCGTTAAGGTTAAACAGGAGTTCAAGTTGGCTGCCGTTTGCCAACAGTCGTTCAGAGGAGCGGTTAAGTAGGTCGACCGTTAATTCACACTCATCAACGTCCACTTGATATCGAATCACGTTACCCAAGAGCTGGTGGTTGCGAATGGTACCGGCTTTTGGCGCAGAGATATGTTCGCCATATTGTCGACCCTGCTCTTTAACGTAGATAGATTCAGGTCGAATCGCCACCTTCCATTCGGTTTCAATATCGAACAATTGCTTGGCTTTGTTCGCTTGTACCAAGTTGTAGTGCCCCATGAAACCCGCTACGAACTCATTGGCTGGTTGAGTGTAGATCTCTTCAGGTGTGCCGGCTTGCACGATCTCACCTTTATTCATCAAGAAGATACGGTCAGACATGATCATCGCTTCTTCTTGATCGTGAGTAACGAAGATCGTGGTCAGGTTCATCTCTTTTTGAATATCTCGGATCTGCTGGCGCAGGTGTTTACGGATCTTCGCATCCAGCGCTGAAAGCGGCTCATCCAACAACAAGATACGTGGTTTAACTACCAAGGCTCTTGCCAAAGCGACACGCTGACGTTGACCGCCTGATAGCTGATGCGGGTAGAATTTCTCTTTGCCCGTTAAGTCCACCAGCCCAATCACTTTGGCGACTTCGCGCTTAATCTCGTCAGCAGCAAGCTTTTTCATCTTGAGGCCAAACGCAATGTTGCCCTCAACCGTCATGTTCGGGAACAACGCATAAGATTGAAACACCATGCCAATACCACGCTGTTGTGGCACTTGGTGAGTAATCTCTTCACCGTTGACCCAGATCTCGCCACCATCAACAGGATTCAGGCCTGCCAAGCTGCGCAGCAGCGTTGATTTACCGCAGCCACTCGGGCCAAGCAGAGTAATAAATTCGCCCTTCTCGATAGAAAATTCAATGTCTTCAAACACTGTGTTGTCACCAAAGCTCTTGGTGAGGTTTTTCGCATTTACATAGCTCATTATTTTGTTCCCTGGCTGAAACGACTTGCCAACCAAGTCAGTAAGAAAATAAACAGGAAGTACGTCATCACAAGGGCTGACGTGAAGTGACCACTGGTTTGACGCATGTTGTATAGGTAAATTTGCAGTGTCTCGTAGCGTGTACCGACCAAGATATTGGCAAACACGAACTCACCCAATAGGAACGAGAACGACAAGAACAACGACGCCATTAAGCCTTTCTTAAGATTTGGCAGAATAATCAATAAAAACGCCTTGGTAGTGCTTGCGCCGAGCAGGTGAGCAGCGTCCATCAAGTCGTGTAAGTTAATCGCTTCAAAGCTGTTGGCAATCGCACGGTACATGAATGGCAGCGCGATGGTGAAGTAAGTACCAATCAGAATCCACGGTGTGCCTATCAGTGAGATTTCACTGTCTGCATACAATTGAAGTAAACCCACCGATGACACCACAGGTGGCACAGCGAACGGCAATAAGATGAGAATATTCATCACCTTGTCGAGTTTCGGGAAATAGTAAAACACCACGAAAATAGCAGGCAGAACCAACACCACACTCAATGACAGCGCCGCCACGCAGATAAACAGTGAACGACCAAAGGCTTGCAAGAAGCGAGGATCCGTCAGCAGGTTGATATACCAATCTAACGTGAAGCCATCCGGCAGGATCGTTGCGCCCCATCGAGAAGAGATCGAGTAGATAAAGGTCGCTAAGATCGGGATCATCATGATGCCGACAATCGAATAGACAACCGTTTTATGAAAGCGAGTATTTACGGTGTTCATTACTTTCTCTTCCCTACGTAGCTTTTGCTGATCAGCCATTGGTTAATCACGGTGATGAAGGCCAGCATCGCCATCAGAATTACGGAAATTGCGGCAGCTAGGTTGGGTTCTAGGAACAAGTCGCCCGATACTAAGCTCGCGATTCGAATCGTAATCACGTTGTAGTTGCCCGAGGTCAACGCATACACGCTCGCATACGCACCAATCGCATTGGCAATCAAGATGATAAAGGTGCCAAACAAGGCAGGAGATAGCACAGGCAGCGCAATTTTAGTCCAGTATTGCCAAGTTTTCGCACCAAGCAGTGCTGAGGCAGCTTGCCAGTCGTCACTCAGAGCATCAAACGCTGGATAGAGTAACAACACCGCCAATGGGATCTGGAAGTAGATATAAATCGCCAGCAAGCCCCACTTGCCATACAGGTCGAAATCACCCAATAGCCCGTACTGCTTAAGCAGCAAGGTGATAGCACCGTTGGTGCCAAGGATGATGATGAAGGCGAACGACAGAGGCACGCCTGAGAAGTTACTGCTCATGTTGGTAAACGCAATCACCGCATCGCGGATTTTAGAATCAACGCGGCGCAGTGAAGAAACGAGCAGAGTCGCAATCGCCAAGCCAACAATGCTCGACCAAATCGACAACCATAGACTGTTGCCAAAAGCCTGCATCATAAAGGCAGAGTCGAACACTTCAGCGTAATTTTCGAGAGAGAGTTCGTCGTCATAGAAAAAGCTGTTGATCAGCACCCAAACCATAGGTGCCAGTTGGAACAGATAGAAAAATAGGGCGAAAGGCGCAAGCCACAAAGCGGGCTTGAAGCGTTTGAACCAAGATTTGGTTTTGGGTTGAAGCGCAGAGCCATCGCTCTGCGTGATTACAGAACTGCTCATAGGGCCAACAATTCCTGAGTATAAGACTTATCGTGTTCAAGGTTGAGTAGCTGACACACGCTGCCGCAGATGTCGGTCTGTTTCACTGAACATTCTTGGTGTGTGAACTTATCGCCAATCACAAAGAATGGCACTTCACGCTCTTCGGGCAGAATGCCACCGTGAGACAAGTCATTGTTCATGCCGTGGTCACTGGTGATGATCACTTGATAACCATCATCTACCCATTTCTCAAGGTAATTCGACAGGTAGATATCCGCGCCACGTGCACTGTTGCGGTATTGGCGAGAATCCAGCCCGTGCTTGTGCCCTATGTCGTCAATGTTCATTGGGTGAATCAGTAAGAAATCAGGTTGATGAGTAACGCGCAGATGCTCTGCATCCAAGAACAAGGCTTCATCTGGGTAGTGATCCCAGTGATAGAAACAGCCATGTTGAATGTTCATGGTCTCATCGTTTGTAAAGCGGTCACGCACAGCATCAAATGGCGCTCGGTTATACAGCTCACTCACCCAATGATAGGCCGCTGCAGCCGTCACTTTACCTTGCGATTTAGCCAAGCTAAAGATCGACTCGTGATTCGATAAACGCACGATTTGGTTGTTAACGATGCCGCTCTCGACAGGGCGGACTCCCGTTAAAATGCACTCATACAGTGGGCGTGACATTGACGGCAATTCACATTGCACAGGGTAAAGAGTGGCGCGCAGTTTGTTTTTTTGCGTGCTCATGATTTGCGAAGTGCCCTGTTGATTTTGGGAAACGCTGTGATTACTGTTTTTCGAGTCACTAAGTTCTAGAAGGCCGTTCAGGTAGCCCATGCAATCACGGGCTACCTGATAATTCAGTCCATCTAAAACAACAAGGATAACCTTATTGCTCATGGTCTATTCTCTATTGCTTGTTACTATAAGCCACCCATTACAGGTGGCGTGTTAAGCGGGGTTATTGCTGGTGAATCAATACGCTTTCTTGCCATTGACGTGGCAAGCGACGTGCTGATTTTTCCCATGCTGAGAAGTCAGATACTGGGTGCACGTTGCTGTATTGCTCGTTCGAGATCAGCTTGTCTTGTACTGATTGAGGTAGCGTAACGCTGCTACGGATTGGACGTGCGTAACCTTCTGCTAGGTTAATTTGGCCTTGGTCACTAAAGATGTATTCACGAGCCAACTTCGCCGCGTTCGGGTTTTTCGCGTATTTATTGATGATGGTGGTGTAACCAGAAATCACTGAGCCATCTTGTGGAATGTTTACCGTAAAGCGCTCACGGTCGATCGTGTCGCGGTAGTTCAATGCGTTGAAATCCCACATGATCGCAACTTCCACTTCGCCTTTTTCAAGGTTTGCGATGCTTGGATCTGTGTAAGATAGGCGACCTTGCTTCGCTAGCTCACCAAAGAATTTAATCGCTGGTTTTAGGTTTGACTCGTCACCGCCGTTAGCAAATGCAGCCGCTAGAATCGCGTTGTTTGCTTGCGCTGCTACGCCAACATCGCCCACTGTTACTTTGTAGTCACCTTCTAGTAAGTCACTCCAAGATTTTGGTGCATCTTCAACAAGGTTGTTGTTTGAAATGAACGAAATAGTACCGGTGTAAGCCAGAGCCCAGTGACCATCTTTATCCTTTGCCCAATCTGGAATGTCATTCCAAGTGGTTGGTTTGTATGGCTGTGTTACGTCTTTTTTCACAGCGACACGTGCAAATGCGAAACCAACATCACCGATATCTGCGGTTGCGTTTCTTTTCTCTGCTTCAAATTTCGAGATCTCTTGTGCCGAGCTCATGTCCGTATCCTGATGCTTCAAACCGTAGTTTGCTTTCAGGTCTGCCCATGTGCCTTTCCAGTTTGCCCAACTGTCTGGCATACCCACACTGTAAACCGCACCTTCTTTTTGAGCGGCTTTTACCAGTGACTCAAGATCAGCATCCTTCGCCATCGCTGGCATTGAAAGTGTTGCCGTTATTAATGTTGCACCTATTAATTTAGCTGGCGATACAGTTGAACGGCTAAGCAAAGTTTTCATTGTCTCTATCCCTCTGGACTAGGTCAGTAAGTTCGTTTTGTATGCTATCGCCGGAGTGTGACGCTTTCGCGCAACTTATTTGACAGTTCAGATGCATTTCTGTGGCAGTTATATTTCACTCATATGACAGTAAGCCTTTGTTTACTGTCACATTCCTGTTAACTCCGTGGTTTACCTTATTGAGCACACGAACCTATGGACTAGATCAGTAATGAGAACATTGGCAACAGGGCAATCAGGGACACAGCTAGGCAGAATTAAGGCGAGCATCAGAGAACAGCTTCGATCAGGCATCTTCACCGAGGGGCAAAAACTGCCATCTGAAAGAGAACTCAGCGAGCTGTTTTCCACCACACGAATCACGCTCAAAGATGCGTTGGTGTCGTTAGAAACCGAAGGCCTGATATACAGAGAAGAGCGCCGAGGTTGGTATGTGTCGCCCGAACGTATTCGCTACAACCCACTGTCACGTTCTCACTTTCATCAGATGATTCGCGAACAAGATCGCATCGCAGAAACAAGACTGCTCAGCACCCGCACAGAGATGGCCGCGGGCGATTATGCCAAAGCATTAGAGATAGAACAGATCACCCCGATACACGTGATTGAGCGATTGCGATTTATTGATGGCAGAGCGGTACTGTTCGTTGAAAACGTCTTGAAAGCGCCACTGTTTGAAAAGGTGTTGTCAGAAAACCTCACTATGTCGCTGACAGGTATCTACCGAGAAAAATACGGCTACGAGACCCAACGCTCTCGCTTTGACGTGGTCCCTACCTCAGCCCCTGCCCATGTCGCTAAGGCGTTAAATTTGGCTGAAGGGCAGCCCGTTCTTAAGATCTGCCGAGTGAACTACAAACAAGATGGCGAGTTGATGGACTGCGAACTGGAATACTGGCGACCCGATTCTGTGGTGATCCATATTGATAGCATTGGGTAATGCTGTGCCTGTTTGAGAGAAGAACCCCACACATACAAAAACTCCGACTGATTAGGTCGGAGTTTTTAACGGTCGAGCCTTGAAGTTGTGCAAGCCATCTAGCTCATGAATCGAGCTTAAGGAACTGTCTTACTCTTGATGAATCTGGGTTAGTGAAAAACTTCTCTGGGTTGGATTTTTCAATCAATATGCCCTTCTCAAGAAACACCACTTGATCCGACACCTGACGCGCGAATTCCATCTCATGAGTCACCACTACCATGGTGTAACCCTCTTGCGATAACTTCTTCATTACCAGTAACACCTCTTCTACCAATTCAGGGTCGAGCGCGGAGGTTGGCTCATCAAACAGCAACACATCCGGCTCCATCGCGAGCGCCCTAGCAATAGCGACACGTTGCTTTTGTCCACCCGATAACATACTTGGATAACTCTCTAGCTTGTGAGACATGCCAACCTTATCAAGTTGCTTACGAGCCATCTCCTCTGCGTCAGATTTCGCTATCTTCTTAACATGAACCAGCGCTTCCATCACGTTTTGCAACACGGTGAGATGCGGCCATAAGTTGAAGCTTTGGAAAACCATACCAAGGCGCTCTCTAAGTTTCGCCAACTCTTTGTATTTGAGAGGTTTACCCGTTTCAGAGTTGATCCCAATGCGTTCATCACCCATAAAAATCGTGCCGCGCTCTGGCTGCTCTAGCCAATTCATGCAGCGCAATAGTGTTGACTTACCCGAACCTGACGAGCCGAGAATACTCACCACATCGCCTTTTTTTATAGTCAGGTTGATGTCTCGCAGTACTTCGATTCCATCAAACTGCTTCGACAAGTTTTCAACGCTGATGATCGTCTCTCGTTCTTCCAATAGTGGCTCACACTCAATCACTTCCAAACTCACTCCCAAAGAGGGGTTAATCGGTGCTTCTGTTTCAATAATCTCTGATTGTTTAAGCATGGCTAAGCCCTCTAAGTTCAACTTTGGTTTGGATTCGTTTGGTGATGGTTTCAAGTGCAATACTCACAGCCCAGTAGAGCGCGATAGCAATGATGAACGCATTCAATGGGATAAAATATGTGGATTGAATACTGTTAGCTGCCGCAGTAATTTCAGCGACCGTAATAATGCTGAGAAATGCGGTGTCTTTTAAGCAGATAATGAGTTGGTTAGTGATCAGAGGAACCGACTTAAATAACACGTTGGGCGTGATGACTCGGGTGAAGGTTTTCAGCTTAGAAAAGCCATAAGCGTGCGCTGCTTCGATGTAACCAGGCTCTAACCCTTTACGCACACCGCGGAAAATCTCACAGAAATACGTACCATGATAGAGACTGAGCGCTATGATTCCCGCTGTCACTGCGTCCAATCGAATACCAACCTGAGGCAAACCGTAATAGAGCAGGTAGGCTAAGATCAGAAACGGTAAGGTACGCATAATGCCGATCAAACTGTTGATGGTGTACTTAACACCGAGTCTCGAGTTTTCGAGACAGTACAACAAACCAATACCTATGACGAAACTCAAGATTGAAGACGAGACAAAAAGATAAAACGTGGTCACAAAACCAGAAGCAAACAGCTCTTTTTGTTGCCAGATAATATTCCATTCTTCCATATTTACTCCTTATATTTACCCACGAGATAGCACTTCAATACGCAGATAAATCGTGTTTCTGACCAAGTAATCATAACGGCTAAACTGCGAGTACTGCTGCTGTTTACAGATGTATGCACTTATTGCTGTAGATAAGTAGCTCGGTTTTCAGCCACAGCTTGCAATTTCACCAACACGCCAATAATCAACATGTATATGGCACCCGCACACAGAATTGGCCCGAGTGGCTCATAGGTAACCGCTGCAATTCGGTTGGTGACACGGGTTAAATCAACAATACCAATCACCGCGATGGCAGGGCTGCCTTTGATTAAGAACGACATCTCATTGACCAGTGCAGGTAGGCTCATGATCACCATTTGTGGGAACATGATTCGGCGAAAATAAGTCAGCCGCCTCATACCAATAGCCTCGGCTGCTTCCATTTGCCCTTTTGAAAAGTTGAGAAAGGCATTGCGCCAAATTTCCGCATTAAATGCCGAGGTGTTGAGTGTAAGCGCTAAAATGGCAGAAACGTGTTTGTCTAAATTGATGCCAAATGAGGGAAACGAAAGAAAGATAAACAGAGCCAGAGTCACCAGAGGTGTTGCTCTTGCCCAACTGACATAGATGCCCAGCATTTGATCGACAAATGGGATTTTCATCATTCGAATTAAGGCAATCGCTAGCCCAATAACCACACCCAATACAATCGAGACTGCCGATATCCATGCTGTAGCCCACGCGCCCTGTAGCAACTGTTCCCAAGCGTAATAATCCATAAACGACCTCTTTAAAAAGCGACTTATTGCAATAGGCTTTTGCGCGAATGACAAATGGGTAAAATCGCTCTAGCCCTTTTGTCATCGGCACAAACAGCGGTTAACTGTTTGTGCCAGCGCGTGCTTACTGATCTACTGGACCGCTGTTAGCTTGTGATACTGCTCTACTGAAGTGATGGCTTCCGAAGGAAGATGCTCGAACGATTCACCGAACCACTTCTTCTGCAACTCTGCCATTTTTCCTGTTTGCTCTAGGTGAATGAAAAACTCAGTGAGGTAAGCCAATAGCTCAGGGCTCTCTTTGGGAACAGGCCAGCTTACGAAACCAGGGCCAGATACCGCCTCACCTTTTTTAAAGACGTTAGACTTAGATTTCACTACCTCGTTAACCGAGACCACACTGTTGATGACGTAGTCGATTCGACCAATAGCTAAATCTGAATACGCTTCTGGGTACGATTGGTACTGAACGACCTTACCTAAAGATTTACCTTGTGCTTCGAGCATTTCTTCGAGCTCTGGCAGTCGCTCTAACAAAGCACTACCCGCTTGTAATCCCACCGTTTTGTCGTCTAGATCCGCCACCGTATTGATGTCGTCAGCATCCGCTCTGGTTAAGAAATAATGCTGTGCTGAGGCAATAGGCGGCGTAAAATCAAACACCTTCAATCGAGCGTCTGTCACGATAGCGCCCGTTAGCGCCACATCGTATTGACCCGCAGATACTGAGGCGAGCAACCCTGTCCAAGGTAAGATCTCTTGTTCAATATCGAACTTTGAATATTCACGCAGCTCATCAAGCAAATCTTTATTGATCCCCGCAGGCTTGCCTCGGTCAATGTAGTTGAATGGTGAGTAGTTATCTTCTGTCGCCACTTTCATAAAGCCTTGCTTTTCAATGGCTGAAAGTTCTGATGCTTGTGCAACACCAAAACAACCCAGCACAACGGTTGCTGTCGCCGTTGAAACCCATGCCTTCATCGTCATTCCCTGTCTCATGTGCTTTCCTTATCGAGATTATTTGCCTGCCTTTACTTTATGAACGGAATGCATCTAAGACGTAGAGCCAATTTAATTTTCAGGTTGGGACAGAGCCATTTTCATATAAAAGACAGATCAACTTTCGGGTTCGAGACAGAGTAAAAAATCACCGTTGAGAATTGATATGAACTCTGGCTCATTTCTTGCTCTTTTATACAAATTGGACTGAGGTTCACTGAGAATAAGGACTGTATCTCATGGCGATAAATCACAATTGTTTCATCGAGTTTGATTCCAAAAGAAGCCTGCAAGAACAAGTACGTAGCTATTTGGTGACGGCGATATTGAATGGTATTTTTCCGGCTGAACAAGCGCTCCCATCTTGTCGTAAGCTCTCTAGCCAATTAGGTGTTTCACGCAATACTGTGTCCTTGGTGTACGACAGTTTGCTCGACGATGGCTACCTGATAAGTAAACCTCGCAGTGGTTATTATTTATCAGAAAAGTATCAAAATCCGAGCGATGAAATTGACTCTAGCTTGGATCATTTTGAATCAACAGACAGCAACAATGCACCGGATTGGAGCAAACGAGTGAAGCTGCAATTAAGTCAATACCCACGAATAGTCAAACCGTCGCACTGGAGTTGCTATCAATACCCATTTATTTTTGGCCAGCCTTCAATCAATGACTTTCCATTGGCTCAATGGCGAGAAGCGACAAGAAAAGTGACCTCAGATCCTCATGACCACCGCTGGCTGTGTGACAAAGTTGATAAAGACGTCGATATGCTGGTGGAACAAATACGCACACGGGTGCTACCACAACGAGGCATCCACGCTCAAAGTGATGAAATCCTAATTACAATGGGCTCGCAGAATGCGCTCTATCTGCTTTCGACTTTACTGATGAATGCTCAAAGCCGAGTCGGCGTCGAAAACCCCGGCTATAAAGAAGCAAACCATATTTTTAATCTCTCAGGTGCGCAGTTACACCCTCATCAAGTAGATGAGCAAGGGTTAAAGCTCAATGAGCACTCATCGCTGTGTGACCACTTCTACGTCACTCCGAGCCATCAAGCGCCAACTGGGGTTACCATGAGTGACGAACGTCGAACTCAGTTGCTTGAGATGGCAAAGGCCAATGATGCCATCATTATCGAAGATGACTACGATGCCGAGTGCAACGTTGAGTGGAATCCAAAACCGGCACTTAAAGCCAATGATAAAGATGGCCGAGTCATTTACGTCAGCAGCTTTTCCAAACTATTGGCACCCGGCTTGAGATTAGGCTACATCGTGGCACCCGAAGAGCTGATTTATGACTTAAGAATCTTGCGCCGGTTAATGTATCGACATGCACCAAGTCGTATTCAAATGGAAGTCGCACATTTTATTGAACAAGGCTATTACGACAGCTTTGTGAGGCGCTTCAGAGAAAACACGCGTCAGCGTTGGAAGCTGCTCAATGATGCCGTCTTAAAGTATTTACCTGATTGCAAACGACTCGCACAAAGCGAGCAAGCCAACTCATTATGGCTACAAACACCGAGCCACATTAATAGCCAGCGACTGGCTTCACGAGCCGCACAGAAAGGGATACTGATTGAAACCGGGTATTCACACTTTATGACTAATACCGAAACGGTATCGGGTTATGAATCATTGTCAGAATATGATCCCAACTCTTATTTTCGATTAGGGTTTCACGCCATCGATAAAGATCTGATCGCTCCCGGCATCAAAGAGCTGTCTGAAGTAATGAAGATTTAGCATCACTTAGGGCTGTTTACCGACACTCTCCATGAGCATGAATTAAAAAGAGAATGACGTAAAAAAGAGCATCAATTGATGCTCTTTTTAGGATCGACATAACAATCTAAAAGCCAGACACTTAAACAAGAATGGGGAGTCCTTATCAAAATGCCTTGGTTTCGTTACTGGTTATCCGATTGAAAAATTAAGATGCAAGTTCACACAAAACGTCGTCAATGATCTTAACGCCTTTCTTTATCTCGCTTGGTTGAATAACCAAAGGAGGGGCTACATGAATACGATTATTAACAATAAAGGTTAGCAGGCCTCGTTTCGTTAGCTCCGCTTTCAATTGACCCATTTTCTCATTGCTCAATGGCGTTTTACTTTCTCGATCTTCGACCAATTCAACCGCCCAGAACATCCCTTTACCGCGCACATCACCAATCATAGGATGCAGCTCTTGAAGACTAAGCAGAAGCGGCCCAAGAACGCTATTCCCGACATTATCAGCATGCGTAACAATGCCCTCTTGCTCCATCACATCGAGCGTTGCAACGATCGAAGCCATCGCTAGAGGGTGACCAGAATACGTTAAGCCACCCATAAAGAAGTTCGACTTAAAGTACTCAACGATCGGTTCGCTGACCACCACACCACCAGCCGGAACATAACCAGAGTTAACCCCTTTAGCGAAAGTAATAAGATCCGGCACGACATTAAAGTGCTCAAACGCAAACCACTTACCCGTTCGACCAAAACCGACCATGACTTCATCAAAGATCAATTGAATACCGTATTTAGTTGCAAGCTCACGCACGCCAATAAGGTAGCCTTTCGGTGGAATTAGGAAGCCCGCCGTTCCCGGAATGGTCTCTAGAATAATCGCCGCAATCGCTGTGGGTCCTTCGCATTCAATCACTCGCTCTAAATGCTGTAGGGCACGCTCACTCTCTTCTGCCTCAGTCGCCGCGTTGAATTCGCTTCGATAGAGAAATGGATTGAAGAAGTGAACGTGCCCACGGCTATACTCATTTGGAATACGGCGAAAATCGCCCGTCGCCGCAATCGCTGTACCGGTATTTCCGTGGTAAGAGCGATAAGCAGAAAGCACTTTATCGCGTCCTGTGAACTGTCTTGCCATACGAATTGCATTTTCGTTGGCATCTGCGCCTGCGTTGGTAAAGAACACCTTCTTAAACTTGCTTGGTGCTTTAGACAAAATACGTTTAGCGGCCAAACCACGAGTGAGGTTTGCTGTCGCAGGGGCAACGGTCACCAATGAATCAGCCTGATCTTTAATGGCTTTAATCACTTGTGGATGCTGATGACCAATGTTGGTGTTAACCAGTTGGCTACTAAAATCAAGGTACTCCTTACCTTCGTAGTCCCACATTTTGCATCCTTGCCCACCAGCGATAGCGATAGGTTCTGCCGCTTCTTGAATCGACCAAGAATGAAATACGCTCTTGTCGAGGTCGATAATATCTTGGTTTACAAGCTGTTCTGTTGATACTTCCATTTCATCGTCTCCATAAACAAAACTAGATTCACAACCCTCTCCTTCAGTCTTTCTCGTCTATCAAAGTGCGAAATACGAGATTGAAAAGGCTGCGCTATCGGATGGAATAATCTTCGTCCCAAACAGGGCCCAACTCATAGTGTCAGTTTCAACAAAATCTTGGGCCAGTGAATCAGCTCAAACCTCGTCCCCGATCCAACCAACAGCCTGACCCAATCCAATCGTCGATCTGGCTCTATTCAAAATTCTTAGGTGTGAATAGATTGAAAGGCAGACGAGACAAGTCTCATCGGACGCTAATTAACACAGCAGCAAAATATCAAAAGCAAAGAGGTGAGCAAGAGTGGAAATAGGATTGGCGATGATATTGATTCTGTTTGCAGGTGTGGTTCGAGGCTATTCAGGATTTGGGTTTGCGATCATTGCAGCACTATCTCTCAGCTTTATAGTTCCACCATTACAAGCGGTAACCATCGCTATCCTGTTGGATTTTTTAAGTACCTTTCCTCTACTCAAGCGAAGTAAAACCACCATCAATATCCGGCTTATTGCGCCGCTGTGTATAGGCATGTTGGTTGCGGTGCCTTTCTCGCTGTATTTCATTAGCGCGATATCGGAATCAGGCTTGAAGACCTTTATCGCGATGATGTCTTTAGTGGCTGGTGCACTGATTATTTTGGATTTTCGCCTGACATGGTTACACCATCGGCACGCATTTTGGGCAGGAGCTATATCCGGTTTCAGTATGACCGCGGCCTCTTCTGGCGGGCCTCCGTTAGTGACGTATTTAATGAATATCACTATTGAAGCCAAAGAGCAGAGAGCAACCGCCATTGTATTTTTCTTGTTGAGTTCTGCTGTTTCATTAAGCGGATTTATTTGGATCGGTGCATTCAACCAAAACACGTTTACCACAGGCTTATGGTTACTTCCGACGGCTGTGATTGGCAATTTATTAGGGCAGAAACTGTATATCTCAGTACCTAACTTGCCTGCAAAAACAACGACCGCGCCGATCCTTATCGGCATGGCACTACTTATGTTAATTTCAAATTAGAAGGATTTACTTATGGATAAGATAGCGTTCATTACAGGGGCGACATCCGGATTTGGTAAAGCAGCAGCAAAACGCTTTGCAGAAGACAATTGGTCGCTCGTATTGTCGGGTCGTCGTATTGAAAGGTTGCTCGACTTAAAGGAAGAATTGACGGTGCCTGTACATGTGATTCAACTCGACGTTCGAGACGCAGACGCCGTAAAAAAAGCAGTTGATTCGCTACCCGCTGAGTTTTCATCGATTACAGCGCTGGTTAACAATGCAGGCTTAGCCTTGGCACCGGAAGGCGCACCTGATGTGGATTTAAAAGATTGGCACACTATGATCGACACGAATGTCACTGGATTAGTCAATGTCACGCATGCTCTACTTCCGAAGTTAATTGAAAGCGGTGCGGGCAGCTCAATCATCAACGTAGGCTCAATTGCTGGGCAATGGCCGTATCCAGGAAGCCATGTGTATGGCGCAAGTAAAGCATTTGTAAAACAGTTTAGTTACAACCTACGCTGTGACCTTCAAGGTACTGGCGTGCGCGTGACTGACCTATCCCCTGGCATCGCAGAAACAGAATTTACTCTAGTGAGAACTAAGGGTAACCAAATGGCATCAGACAACCTTTACCAAGGCACCACACCACTTTCGGCAGAAGACATCGCAGAGCAGATGTTCTATATAGCAACGCTGCCTGATCACATCAACATCAACCGCGTTGAAGTGATGCCGACTCGCCAAGCATGGTCGCCGTTCGCCATCGACAGAGACTAGTTTCAAACACTCTGAATCAAAAAAGGTGGTCTATTCGACCACCTTTTTTATTACCTTTTAACCCAATACTCAGTCTTCAAAGGCATTTAACCTAAACAATCTTCTGCTCATTTTTACTCGTCGATTCACTATCTTTAGATAAGAACCCTTCGACAATTTCTCTCAGTTTGCCTTGATTTACCGGCTTGGGTAAAAACTCATCCATACCGACATCAAAACATAAATGCTTGTCTCTCTGCACAACGTTGGCCGTCAGCGCAACGATTGGAATATGCTTTGAAGAATCTTCTTCGAGTACTCGGATCTGCTTAGTCGCTTCGAAGCCATCGAGAACTGGCATCTGGCAATCCATAAAGATCATCTCATACTCATTAGCCTTAAATTTCTCTACCCCAATTTCACCGTTGTCTGCAATATCAACCTCGAACCCTAGCTTTTTGAGCATCATCTTGGCCACTTGTTGATTCACTCTAGAATCTTCAACGACCAATACTTTACCGCTAAACAAGGCTTTGGCCGCTTCTGGCTGTAGATCTTCTTTAACAACAACTTCAGGTTTAGTCGATGGAACAGGCTCATTGTCCTTGAACGCAACCTCACCTCTGTTTGAGTAAGTAAATATTTCAGTATCGGCCGCTCTTGCGAGGACTTCACTCAGCGTCCATTTAAGCTGGTTATCTTGATAAGGGCGAGCAATGTAGGCAACAAAGCCCACTTGTTTGGCACGCACTTCATCTTGTTTTCGTGGGTCAGCCGATATCATGACCAATTTAGGGCACGCTTTACCGAAGCGCTCGATCAAGCTTCTGGCAAGCTGAAAACCATCAACGTTTGGCATCACTTTATCAATCAGCACCAGATCATAAGGCAATGACTTCACCACAGACTCTGAAACCAGCTCTATTGCTTGACCTGCTGTCTCACAACACTCTGAGGTAACGCCGAACGACTGCAGTTGTGTCGACGTGATACGCATGTTCAGTTGGCTGTCATCCACCAATAACACCGAGACCTTATTGAAATCAATATTACTTTCATCAACATCCAGGCACGGATCAAAGTCAGCCGTAAAGTAAAATGTACTCCCCTTGCCTTCGACACTGGTCAGCTCAAGTTTACTGCCCATCAAGGTCACAATCTTATCGCATATCGTTAGACCTAGCCCTGTGCCTCCGTAAATACGGGTAGTACTGCCGTCAGCTTGTTGGAATTTATCGAAGACTGATTTTTGTTTGTCTTCCGCAATACCGATGCCACTATCAGTAACCTCAAATCTCATCCTTAGTTTTTGCTCAGGTTCTATCACTTGCTCTAAATGGATGGATAGCGTGACATAGCCATGTTCGGTGAATTTGATCGCGTTACCCACTAAATTATTGAGCACTTGTCTTAATTGAGTACCGTCACCAATGACCATGGTTGGAATCTTGGGATCTATCGCCAACTGGAACCTCAGTCCTTTTTGCTCTGCTTTGACTCTGAAGGTCGATTCAACATCAGCAGCGATACCCATCATTTTCATCGGTTCTTGTTGCAGTTCTAATCGACCCGCTTCAATTTTCGAATAATCGAGAATGTCGTTGATTAGATCAAGGAGAGTAAGCGAAGAGGTGTTGAGCATATCGACATACTCTTTTTGCTCTTTCGACATGTCCATTTCAGAGAGCAATGATGACAACCCAATAATCCCATTCATTGGGGTGCGGATCTCGTGACTCATGTTGGCAAGGAATTCACTCTTGTTGCGGTTAGCGATTTCAGCGGTGTTTTTAGCTTTTTCCAATTCTTGATATTGCTGACGAATTCGTTCAATAGATTGGTTGTAGCTAGACTCTAGTGTCGAGATCTCATCTTGATAGGCAGATTCTGTAGGGGTAAGAAAACGTGGCTTATTGTCTTCAACCTGCTGTTCATTGATCTGAGAAGACATAGTCATTAGTCGTTTCACGACCAGGCGATAAACAATGGTTAAACACACCACAGACAGCAAGAAAATTTTAACCGCTTCGAAGGCAAGCAATAAGAGAACTCTCTCCTCGAAATCATTGAGGATCATGCTTAAATCAGACTGCACAGTGAGCGTCGCCAATGGGAAGTCAATGCCGCCCATTTGGTGCACCATTTCCCAAGATTGGGAATAAGACTGACCAGAGGTCTGTTGCCCTAATTCTACGATTTTTTCATCGGGGCTCTCAATCAACAAGTAGCTCACAGAGGGGAGACGGGAAATGCCTTCAGCTTGTACAAGTAATTGGTCGCGATCTTCCACCCACAAGCTAGCAGTTAAGCCAGAAAGGTATCCTGCTTTAACCTGTTCGATCTGAGAGCTGATAAAAGAAACTCGATTTTGGTACTCCACATACAAACCCAGACCTGTCACTATGACTGTAAATAGGGTGCTGATTGCAATGATTGACCCGATCAATTGTCGAGAGAGTCCAATATAGCGTTTTCCTTTTTTCACCATACAAAATTTACCATTATTGTTATCCTAGCAAACTACAATTACTCAACTAGTATAATAGTAGTCATTCATCAAATAACTAGGGAAGGTTATGAAAAAACATCTTATCGTTGCATCCATAGTCAGTTTGTTTTCAAGCAGTTATGCTTTTGCAAGCGAACCTCTTCACTACTACATTATTGCGAGCCAAGCGCAACCTTTTCAAATCGAATCTGACGGGTCATCTCACAGAGGAATGGTTTCAGATATTGTTGAAGCGGTATTCGACGACAGCCAATACGAGATCAACTACCACACTTACCCTTTCAATCGAATGATCGACAAGCTCGATGCTAGAGAAAACCCAAACTGGGTAACCTACGGCAGCCCTAGTTGGGGAAACATCCAGTCGGTTAATCTGTCTGAAGAGCCAATTTACAATGTAAAACATGTATTACTCAGCAGCGGCAAGGAGCCATTTGAGTTTAATACTATTGACGATCTAAACGGAAAAGCCGTTGTGTTGCTTGTAGGTTTCGAGTATCCGAACCTAGAACCTTATATCCAGCAAGGTAAGCTCAACGAAATTCGAGTAAAAGATTATACAGCAGCGTTTCGTGTACTAAATCGTGCGCCAGGCGATACCGTGTTTGTTGAAATGGAATCGAGAATTAAATACAACCTAAATCAGCAAAAGTTAAGTATCGATGACTATCAAATGCAAGAATTTGGTTCCGTGATCAATAACTACCCTATCCATTTGGCATTTGACCCTGAGATGGATCCTAAACTGCAAACGTTCATTAACCAGCGTCTCGATCAAATGAAAGACGATGGCCAGCTCGAAGACATCGTACAAAGCTATCTATAGCTTCAGTTGGTTATATTAGTTTTATATCAAGTTACAGGACCTCACTAGCCCTGTGGCACTTATTTATCTTTGCAACGCCAGTATGACGCGGTAACGCGTTTTTGTACTTTTACTCACACTGAGTCAACTTCCCAAGAAAAAGGCCGCCCTGTTCGCTGAGCGGCCTTTAAAATTCAGTTTTGGTGACGACAAGTCGTTTAGTTAAAATCCAGAATAGGTTAATGCTAAGCGGTCAGATACAGTAATCGGTCAAATGTGATGGCTGAGTACGCAGCTGTTGTCGCACCGCCATCAATATCTCGCCCAAACGGTTCTCGCCAGTTCCATCGCCCCCATCCCCCCAAAAACTATCTTTGTGAGAATGTTCTTTAATCACTGAATCACCCGTATTAGTAAGAAACAAAGCAAACTGCGGATTCTGTCTGAACTTCTCGGCCACGATGAACTCCATCACTTCAACACGAATATCGTACCAATCCTCACGTACTTGGTCTTCATAATCACGACTTAAGGAAAAGGCTTCTGCGGGCGTTCTGGCTTCGAGAATGATATTGCGTAACGCTTGAGAGGAGAACTTCATCGCTTGGTAATAATGTTCGCTGGTAGCCCAAATTTGGTCACCAACCTCGATAGGACAAGCTGCAAAGTTTGAAAGGTATCCGTTTGGATCTTCAGGTTCATAAAACAGCACCTCTTTCGCGTGAGCCACAGAATTAGACATAGCTTTCTCCTTACCAACGACATCGCATATTTTTGCGTTAACTTTAAAATTAGTGGCGTTGAATATTGCTGTCAAACCACTTAGTTCAAGAGTATGTCTTGAGCGTATATTTAGTTAGAAAGAAGGCATATTAAAAAGACGAGGCAGGTTTCAAAGGCAGGAATAAAATCATCCATATTAGGGGTTGGACATAGAAAAATCATAAAAACACTTATAAATCAAAGGGTGGCATTGCACCACCCTCTCAAATGCAATGGGAATGATTAGTGAATCAGACCTAACTCCCTCGCCTCTTCCAGACTCAAACCGCTTTCTCTAATTTCTCTTAGAGCCTCGATACGGCGACGAGCTTCAGCAGATTTCATTTTCTTCTCTGGTTTGAAAGATACTTCTTCTTCAGCATCCCACTTATTTGCAATATTTGTCATTTCATCATGGTTGATAGAATTAATGGACATGTTTTCCTCCGAAAAGCACCATGTAATGGACAGGTAATCTGTAGCAAATGCTATTTCGGTTGTTAAGAAGTTCTGTACTGAAATGTGATGATTCCGACGCTTCACAAAGCTAATTAATAAATGCCTCATTTAAACTTTGCCAAAGCCATTTTCTGCAATTACATTTAAAAGATTCCCCATAAGAAATGTGGTTTGATCCAACTCTCATTTTCCCCTCTTTCAATGCTTCTCTTCTGCTGGAAATTCGTGAAATAACCCAAGATAAATTTCGAGGCACTTCATCCTTTTCGTGCTCGTCGCTTCCACTAAATCCAACTCATATTAATGATAATGGTTATCAATATCATAACTAAGTATCAATCATGTCTATGGAAAATTCAGATACACCTCTTCTTGAAGTAAAAAATCGATGTGTCGACTACATCACCGATGACGGTGATTTCAATGCGGTCAAATCCGTTAGCTTTAGCATAGGCCAAGGCGAAATTTTCGGCTTAGCCGGAGAATCAAGTTGTTGCAAAAGCACTATCGCATTTGCCATTAACCGCCTGCAAAGCCGCCGGCTTTCATGTCAGGGGGAAAGATACTGTTTAAAGGGCAAGACCTATTGAGCTTGTCGGATAACCGCTTGAATACATTGCGTTGGAGTGAGATTGCGATGGTATTCCAGAGTGCAATGAACTCTGGAATACCCTGTATTAACCATCGAAGAACAATTTGCCGATGTACTACGTCATCACAAAGGGCAGATCGTCGAATGGGGATCAACTCAGTCGATCTTGACCAATCCACAACACCCTTACACTAGTTGTTGATCTCTGCAGTTCCCGATCCCAATCTACCATTTGGCGAACTCGTCAAAAATGAGCCAAACTATTCAATAGACGCTGATCGTATTCGAGATCAGAGCAGCGAAATACAGCATAAAATCAAACAAGTTGCCAATAATCACTTTGTAAAACAATGGGATAAAATTGCATGAATGAACTAGACACTTGGTTAGAGCGGATCGGAGATTGGTACAAAAACCGAAAGCATGATCAAGTGGACCGGTTAGAACCTTTGATCTTAACGCCTCCAGATGCACTCTGGGGGCCATTGATCACGAACGAGCAGAGCAAAGGCATCGCATGTTGGCTAGACGGATGCCTGAGAATCTTTACGTTTTATCGACATAAAGACGTAACGCTGACGACATCAACAAAGTTTGCAGCACCAAGCGTATCATCGCTCTCAAACGAGGCTGGTGGTTCGCACAATCAAGAAAAGGCCTATCAATACCTGATGTTTGCCTATAGCAAGCTGCAGACCGTGTCATGCGACCCAAAATCAGAGCCTGACTTGCAAGAGTGGTGTACGCAGCGGCTCCAGCATTTATGTGTACTGGCTTTGGAATTTACTAACCAACAACAAGAACCGCGCTGGAAAGAAGAGTCAGAAAAACTGATCGAATCGCATGTGCGTTTTATGGCAAATCAGCACCAGAACGATGATCAAGGTAATATTCAAAGTCACCTCCACTGATCAAGCCCTTCACGATCAAACATCAAATCAGAATCTCATCAGAGTTAGATCCGCAGAAAGAATGATCTAACCTTGATCATGCTTCGGTATCTAATTCTTTAAGCTATTGAATTTTAATGATTAGCTGAATTTCAGGCAAAAAAAAGCGAGTCCCTCAGGAACTCGCGAAAATCTATTCAGTATGATGTAACAAAATATGAGCCAATCTATTAATCATAAGAAAGGACAAAGGTTGTCTATTCGGGATAAATAATAATCAACTGGATGCGTTACATTGTCATCAATTTGTCAGCATTAGGTGCGATTTTAATCAACACCCAATGTGTTCAACCTATCCATTCATCGACCATCAATACGGGCTTACTGCTTGCGGGAAACGGATAATGGCTAATGGCCGATCGCCATTTCATCGAGCGCTAGGAATACATTCTCGTCCAAATGGCCTTCGTGAACTTGTTTACATACTTTGCGACGCACAGCCAAACCTGAGATCAAACGTTCAATCGACAAGTGTCGGTTGCTGGTGCTATCACGGTCGTTATACAACTCAATCAATCGACTCAACGTTTCGTATGGGATTACCTCATCTCCTACTCTCAGCCAATCAAGCTTCTCAATAAGCTCAGAGCACTCTTCTTTGATTGAGGCATGTGAATGCCCTGTCATTGCTGATAAAGCCGTTATACTGCGCTCCAGGGCCTCTGCAGAGGTATATTTAGAGAGAGTTATCATGATCTCGTCGGCATTTATCTCAACAGAGTGTTTACGCTGTTTAACTCGACGTCCCAATTTACCTCTTGGTGACGGTGCTTTACGTTGGATAGGTTCAAACTCACCATCAATAATCTCAGACAGCTCTTCTAACTTCTGCTTAGATACCATCTCATTACGAAGTGGATTCGGTAACGTTGGTGCCATATTGCGCTTACCGGCGTTAGTGGTTCGTGCTCTTGAGTAACGTAATACCTCTTCCACGTTACACTTGATATCCACTTGGTAATCGGTCGTTTTTCCTTTTTCGATCAGCGAGGTGATCGTCAAGTGGTAACCCCACAAGTTCACTAAGAAGGTGTCTTCTTGATCCCCGACTTCACCTAACTTTCTGAGTTCACGTACCAGATCCATCGAGAAGCGACGCCAATCGATGTTACGAGCTAGTTTCTGATTGAGTTCGCTCAACAACATACAGTCCGTATGCCGACGTGCCATGCGGCTTCTGAAGTAAGAATACATTTGGAAAACCAAGGTATGCTGCTTCAGGATTTCTGGCGGGAATAGGAAAAAATAATCACGGGTTAGAAGCTCTTCATAGAACGAAGGTTCCCAGACTAGGATATATAGGTTCGGTTTAATGCGAATTTCGCCGTCAGAGCCTTCTGTAGGCGCTTCTTCCGACGCGGTAATGGTTCTCGCTAGGAATCGGAAACGATCACTCTTAAAGCCTTCTGGCATGTTCTCACTAAGCCAGCGGCCAGTAAGTTCATGAAGTTGGAAATCGGTAAACTCGATACGATCAATACTATCGCGGATAGAGTCACGAGCTGGACCACTGTCCTTCTTGCCTCGTAATGACAAAATATCCGTAATGTAGAGCGGTGTTTTGTTCGGGGTATGTTTTGCGTCTAGATGGTAGTCATCTTGGTGATGATCATGATACTGAACAGTAAGTGTGAATAACGCAAATAACGTCATCAGATCATCAACCGTCATAATATTTTTAGAAGATCGTGTCTCGATCACAGCTCGAGTGCCAGAGATCGAAACCATCGATTTTTGGTAGCTCTTGCGCGTTCTTGGTGGCGCTAACGCTTGATCAATAATCCCTGCCCAATTGGTTGGCGAAACAATGAATTGATCCGCTTCGTCTTTCATCGTTGGCGGGGTATTGAGTCCGTGTTCATTCAATAAACGTTTGTTTACTTTGGTTTGCGCCAGCGCTTTAGAACGTTTTTGTTTTTCATTTTGCTTAACGCTTTCCGTTACTAAGCTAGTAGCACCTAATACCGATATTAATTGGTTTGGATTAACAAAGCGATGCAACATAGTTTTACCTGCAAGACCTTCTTCAAAGCGAACTGGAAGTTGCTTGAAAAGACCGATATTTACAGCGGCTCTAAGCCTTTGTTGCAAAGCAGCTCTAGTTACTTGACCATCGGTTGATTCGATAATCTCAGTGGTAGAAACATATCCGTCTTTGCTACTAAACCCGCGTAGTGAAATTAGGTTAAGAAGCTCAACTATGCTTTTAGTGACACCTTTGAAGTGTTGATATTGTTCTATCCATTCAACGGCTGTTTCAGATACCTCAAATAAATGACCATCTTTGTGGCTTCGTGCCTTAATTAACAATTTCTCTTCTGGTTTCATTTTTGATCCGTATCACACTAACCGTAATT
This sequence comes from Vibrio sp. S/42/10, assembly GCF_029890535.1. Taxonomy (NCBI): domain Bacteria; kingdom Pseudomonadati; phylum Pseudomonadota; class Gammaproteobacteria; order Vibrionales; family Vibrionaceae; genus Vibrio; species Vibrio sp. S/42/10. Next base: position 23,379 of record NZ_JAKMZC010000002.1, read on the forward strand.
TCACTATAGTTCCTAAATGATAAAGAAAGAATGATCATAAAGAAAGAGAATTTATCGGCTTTTAAATAACTGATCTTTTTGATTAATATGATCTTAAATGATTAAGTGATCTAATGATCTGTGTGCAAATTCTAATTTAAGTGTTTGAATCTAAAGAATTAAAAAAAAACCTCTTGGAAAGCATGATCATAAAGAGCACGAAACTATGATCATTAAACTTAAGAAAGCATGATCACAGAACTTCAGAACTATGATCATTAAGTGATTGTAAGCATGATCATTATTGATTCGAAAGTATGATCATAGTGCTTGTACAGCTTATCCACAGTCCACAATTCTTCAAGCACCTCTTCATCACTTCTAAGTCGCCATTTTGACAGCCAATTCATCGGAACAATGATCAAGTAATGGGGCTTTTATATCGTTGCTCCCCTTTTATGTTTAAAAATTGGTCGAGATTGGTCACACCGTCAGTGGTTGGGCACTTTTAGCTCGCAACATAATAAATCAGGAAGCATGATCATGAAATTGTCATGTTTCTGCATTTCCATTCTGTGTCGATTGAATTTCTAACCAATCAGGCCTTATAGAGCTTGAATCCCCATTGCAAAAGCATTTGTCCGTAAGTTAGCTATAAATTTATATGCTTCCGGAACGATATTTACTTGATCATTTTTCCGGAGGTTGATCATTTCGAACGGACATTCATACGGATCAATATTGATGAGTTTACACCTTGATCATGCTTCATAATATGGACTTATCAATTTTCTGACGTGTTATATATACCATGATCATTCTTCCGGTTGAGGCTCAATTCTCTTTTGTTTAGTGACGTCTCATCTTCGCTTTGTTTTCTATTAACCAAGCTCTTTTTTAGGTTTTACTCTTTGTTGGTTGAAAATCTGTCAATTTCTAATGCAAATCACACAAACCGTAATCTACGGCTGTATTTCAATCGTTCCGAAGTTTTTTCTCTGAAATTCCATTTACATTGTAAATAAGTGATGCTGTAACATTTAAAATGTAAGGTAGAAATAACACTGTTATCGGTGACAAAAATGGATGTTTTTGTGTTCATCTAAGACTAAGTTTCATCAAATTGTAAAAACTCAGTCTATTTTATGTGATTTTACTCATAAATGTATGTTCACGTTTTTGTTGTGTTTGTTGTTAATCGCTGTACAATTTGTACTTGGTTAATCATTACGGAAACTGGCAATGAAAAGAGAACAAACGATTGATAAGCTCTATCAGCTAGCCGAACAAACTCAACAAGTTCAGGCTGACCGAATTGAGATTATTTTGGAAGAGCGAAGTGATGAACATTTCCCTCCAATGTCTAAAGCTATGATGGAGACTCGTTCTGGCTTAACTCGTCGAAAATTGGATGAGGCTATTACTAAGCTTGAAGCGGACGGTCATCAATTTACCAAGAACAACGCCAATCATTACTCGATTTCATTGACCGAAGCTCATATGCTTATGGACGCGGCTGAGGTGCCAAAGTTCCATCAACGCAAGCAGCATGTTGACAATAAACCGTGGATTATCAACGTACAAAACCAAAAGGGTGGTACGGGTAAATCAATGACAGCGGTTCATTTAGCGGCGTGTTTGTCTCTGAATTTAGATAAGCGTTACCGTATTTGTCTAATCGACTTAGACCCACAAGGTTCTTTGCGCCTGTTCTTAAACCCACAAATTAGTGGTGCAGAACACGACAGTATCTATTCTGCAGTCGACATCATGTTGGACAATGTGCCTGAAGGCCAAGATGTTGACCTAGAATTTCTGCGCAAGAATGTACTATTGCCAACTCAATATCCAAACCTAAAGACCATTTCTGCGTTCCCAGAAGATGCGATGTTTAATGCTGAAGCGTGGCAAAGCCTGTCGCAAGACCAGTCACTTGATATCGTTCGCCTTCTAAAAGAGAAACTGATCGACAAAATCGCCGATGATTTTGATGTGATCATGATTGATACCGGTCCGCACGTAGATCCTCTAGTTTGGAATGCCATGTACGCATCAAACGCACTTTTGATTCCATGTGCTGCAAAGCGTTTGGACTGGGCTTCAACCGTTAACTTCTTTCAGCACTTACCAACCGTGTACGAGATGTTCCCGGAAGATTGGAAAGGGCTTGAGTTTGTTCGTCTAATGCCAACCATGTTTGAAGATGACAACAAGAAGCAGGTCTCTGTTTTAACTGAAATGAATTACCTGTTGAATGACCAAGTAATGATGGCAACCATTCCAAGAAGCCGTGCATTTGAAACCTGTGCAGATACCTACAGTACGGTTTTCGATCTTACGGTGAGCGATTTTGAGGGCGGTAAGAAAACGCTAGCTGTCGCTCAAGACGCCGTGCAAAAAAGTGCTCTAGAATTAGAGCGTGTATTACATAGCAACTGGCCTTCACTTAATCAGGGATAACAACAATGGCAATTAAAACATCTGACTTAAATGCGAAGCTATTTGGTAAAGCAAACAAACGTCGCGTAGCAACGCCGCAAGAAGCGCAAACTGCTGCTAAAGAACAGGCTCAAGTCATCGAGCTTTCTGTTGCAGGCGAAGATTTGGTTTCATTTGAATTAGTTCGAATTCCAGCAGCTGAAGTTGCGACTCGAACTGTTGTTTTTGAAGAGAATGCACGTGAGCAATCTTTCTTAAATGAACATGCGCTTTCTGACGTTCTTACAACGTTAAAAGAGCGTGGTCAGCAATATCCAGCGGTTGGTCGTAAGAACAAAGACGGTAAGATTGAAGTTCTTGACGGTAGCCGTCGTCGTATGTCATGTATTTTGGCCGACAAAGAATTCCTAATTTATGTTGCTGAAAACATTAATGGCGAACACGCTAAGTTCTTATCAGACGTTGCTAATGCTCATAAACCACTTTCTCTGTATGAGAAAGGTAAAGAGATGCAAGCTAAGCTGGATAAAGGTGAAGCTGAAGACCAGAAAGCACTAGCGAAAATGTTCCAGTGCAGCGAGGCTTTGGTGAGTGGTGCGTTGAAAGCGGCTGCTTTACCGCTTGAATTGCTACAAGCTTACCCAAATGTGAGCGACCTTGGTCGTCCTACAATTGTTAAACTACACAAACAATTTGGTGGTTTGACTAGCGAACAGCAGCAAGCATTACTGGCGAAGTGTGATGCTTCAGAAGGCTTTGTATGGCAGCGTAGCGAAGCTCAAGGGGTCACTCGTTTAACGAAAGACGTGACAGAAACTTTGGAAGGTTGGATTCTTGAATTGGCGCCGGCTCCTGCGAAGAAAGCATCTCCAAAAGTTGAGCTTATTAAAGGTCGTGCATCATACAGCCGTAAGGGGTTGAACTTAGCACTAAACCTTAAGAAAGTGGATGATGCAACAATGGAAGAGATTCTAGCGTTCGTTCAAGCTAAACTCGATTAAGTCGACTGCTTTCCATCACTACTCTAGAGCCGCTTTATGCGGCTTTTTATTTGGCTGTGATAAACTGTGTTCAGACGAATCTGGACGCTAACTATGACAAACCCAACCAATACTTTTCTCCATACTCTTGCCGATATTGCTCAACATAATGATCACCGTTACGGCGTTGTTTTTGATGGTGACTTCAATTGGCAAAACATGGCTATTTCCGCCTTTCTTGAAAACGCCAAATCTCAAACTACTTTTCAGCTTGGTGGCGTTCCGCTTAACGACGTGACTCATGCTCCAGTAAAAAAAGGTCAGAAGCTACTTGGTCGCGAATGCCAAGTTCTTGTTTGTGATTTTAGAGAACAGTTTGACGCGAATGGTTTCAGTGCTGCATTGGGGTCGTTAATGGGGGGCGGTTTATTATTGGTGATGCCGCCAAGTGTTGGTAAATCTGAAACTGGGTTGGATTCAGATTTAGGCAAACGTTGGTTGAAAATGCATTTTGACCGATTATTTTCAGTTTCGCAGAGCAATGAATCCGTAGATGTGATTCAAGCGGGTAACTCACTTCCAGAAAAGAGAAAAACCGAAAAAGAAGTAGACCGATTTGAACAGCAAAACACGGCTGTAGATTTAGTTAAAAAAGTAGTCTTTGGACACCGTAAGCGTCCCTTAATTCTTACTGCCGATAGAGGTCGTGGAAAAAGCTCAACATTGGGTATCGCCGCAGCGCAACTTTTGCTTGAGCGTCCTGGTCTAAACATTATTGTTACCGCGCCTTCGATGAAAGCGATTGAGCCAGTTTTTTCTCACGCAAGCCAACGACTCGATTCTTGCGAAGCTATTAATGCGGCCTATATTTGCTATCAAGGTGGAAGCCTAAGGTTTGTAGCGCCAGACGAGTTACTTAAATCTAATCCAGATTGTGACTTACTTTTGGTGGATGAGGCTGCGGCTATTCCTGTTCCGATGCTTAAATCTATGGTCGATATTTATCACCGCATGGTTTTTTCGACCACTGTTCATGGATATGAGGGAAGTGGGAGAGGTTTTGGACTTAAGTTTGAAGCTTGGCTTTCTGAGTATCGCCCAGGCTGGAAAGGCTACAAACTTGAACAACCTATTCGTTGGAATAACAATGACCCGTTAGAACGTTGGCTGTTTGATTGCTTCCTATTGAATAGTGACTTATCAACTAATGACTCAGCTTTTAACGAGCTAGCTAGTTTTGCAGAAAATGGAATAAATCATCTTAACTTGGTTGAGTTGTCCAAAGAAGATGGTCTTGCTTACCCTGAAAAACTTCAACAATGTTTCGCACTGTTGGTCGATGCTCATTATCAGACGTCTCCAAATGACTTAATGCAGTTCCTTAACAACCCATCTGTTCACTTATACGCGGCTTGGCAGAAAGATAACTGTTTAGGCTGTGTGTTAGTGACGGAAGAGGGCGGTTTGGGTGATGAATTAATTCTTCAAATCCAAACTGGGAAACGAAGACCACAAGGTCATCTCGCTCCGGTTTTGTTGGCAAATCAACTTGGCTGTGCACAAGCGGCAACGAATCGTTGCGTTCGAGTGATGAGAATTGCTGTTTCATCCCGACATCAAGGTTTGGGCATCGGCAGTTGGATGCTGGCTAAGTTGTCTGAGCAAATGGAACAAACCGATTATCTGGCGACGAGCTTTGGTGCGACTAGTGAGTTGATTTCTTTTTGGCGAGATAATGAATTTTTACCTGTCCATATTGGCCACCAGCGAGATCAGGCAAGTGGATGTCACTCTGTGTTAATGGTTAAGCCACTTAACAAGATAGCTCAACACTGGATCAGTAAGCTAAAACATCACTTCGAAAGTAGCTTCTGTTTTTTGGTGTCCGGCTCTTTGGTCTCGCTTGAAACTGAAATGGTGCGAGCGTTACTCCCCAATATTTCTAATCCGATTTCTGAGTTCGAAATCCAACTTCTCAAGAACTATGTCGACGGTGGCAATAGCTACGACAGCATTGGTTTTAGTGTGTTGAAGCTGGTTTTGCTGAGTAATGCTTGTCAAATTCAGACAACTAAATCAGAGCTTGTGGGCAATGCTAGTTTCGTTGTCTCTGACTTAGTTATCGCGAAAGTGGTCCAACAGAAAGAGTGGGGGACATGTGTTGAACAATTTAGCCTTGTTGGACGTAAGCGAGCAGAGCTTCAATTTAGACAAGATGTCGGTGTCCTATTATCCAATTTACAGTGTAAATAGCGTAGCTGGTTTTTGAATTGGATTTACAGTGTAAATTAGAATGACGAATTTACACTGTAAACTGAACTTCAATATTGATTCCCAACCTTTCCCATTATCCCCAGACTCATTTATATCATTGATTTTCAATTTTCTCCTGCTATCACTAAATCATACTTTGGCTAAACTAGTTTGAATTTAGCTGATTCACTATTCATTGCGTTTAACTTTAAATGGCGAAAGACATCCCACTCAACCTTTGTAAATACGAATTTGAAGATAAAATGGGTAAGTCTTATTTATGAGTCAGCTTTGCAAGATCGAAAGTAAGTGATGTGACGCTGATTATTCAAATGCGGAGATTCTAAGGTCTGAACGAATTATATAGACTGAATATCAACTGAGTCATTAGGGATACTCAATTCGAATGTGGGATAACATCGTTACATTGTCAGAAGACAAGCAACAAGTAGTTGCTCGTCTACCATCGGGAGTTGTGGTCGACGCAAGCTTCGACAACAAGCCACTACCATCAGTTTTGGAAACGTTAGGCGCGTCTAACTATTTTCTTTTTGAAGAAGAGGTGTTGCGCTTTGTGACTCTTGCTAAAGAAGGAAAAGGTGAAGCGTACGACGGTATGTTGATTGCTGAGGTGCGTGATACAAGTGTTGCTGTCGAACTGTCTGATGATGAGATGCTCGCGAGTCTTGTGGTTACTGGGCCGTATAATGGTAAACCACTGCTTGGTAGTGACATCATTCACTGCTTAGCTCTAGCACACATAACAAAAGGGATTAATAAGTTAGCGCTCAGAAAAGTATTGATGATGAGTAGCAAGCTGAAACCGGGTGAAAAGTTTATTCAGCCGGTTGCTAAAGGTACACAACCGGTAAAGGGTAAAGACGCTAAGTTTGCCGCGTTAGTTGAAGATATCACGCGACAAGTATTGAAGCCACGTAGTAAAGACGAAGGCAAAATTGATATGCGAGACTTAGGGCAAACCATTACTGTTGGTCAAAATGATCACTTAATGAAGCGCACTCCTGCCACCAAAGGTATCGCTGGTTTTACGGTCCAAGGTCGAGTTATCCCGCCTCTTCCCGGACAAGACAGTTTGATTAAGCCCGGAAAAGGCACTTATATTTCCCCTGATGATCCCAATTTACTCCTCGCTTCATACCCCGGATTACCCATCATTAAAGATCGAACCATTGAAGTGGATGACGCCTTGTGTGTTAGCAACGTCGATGTATCCACCGGCCACGTTAAATTTAAAGGCAATGTGTTTGTCTCTGGAAACATAGAACCGGGAATGATAGTTAAGGCGACGGGGAGTATTACAGTTGGTGGTTTTATCGAGTCGGCCGAAGTTCAGGCTCAAGGTGACATTAAAGTCGCTAAAGGCATTATCGGCCACACCACAAAAGAGGGTGAGCCAAAAAGTTGTAAGGTATTTACGAAAGGATCTATAACAGCAAGCTATGCGCAGAATGCAGAGCTGCAAAGTGCGAATGACATCCGACTTGGCGTACACAGTATGAGTAACGACATTCGCTGTGGCAACAACTTTATTGTCATGGATTCTTTGAAGAAACACGGAACGCTCAGTGGGGGCGAAGCTAAAGTTGGCGGCAAAGTGGAATGTGTGTTCTTAGGCGTTGAGGGAGACACCGCGACCAAGGTCCATGGATTTGCACGTTACGATGGATATAGACAAAAGATTGTTGAACTAAAGGAAACTTATAAGCACGCTCAAGAGCAAACCATGGAAGTGATTCGTCAAGAGCTTGAATTTAAGAAACGCTCAAAAGCCGAGAGAACTGAGGCTGAAGCACTAGAAATAGAGCAGCAACGAGAAAAGAATAACCTCGCGATTGAGAATACCAAATCACACTTGGACACACTCGAAGCCGAGTTTGAAACCAACCTTGCTGAATGCACTGTTGAGGCTCATGAAAAGGTATATACCCGAGTTACGATTCAGTTTGGTGATGAGACAGTCACAACCAAGCGAACCCACGGCGGCAGCGTGTTCTCATTTAACCAATATGAGATCCAGTGTTCGTTTAAAATGGAACAAGAAGACCTCGCTCTGTAACCAAGAGATTTGGCGTTAATTAGTTAATTAGTTGATTGGTTGGTTTTGTTGAGTGGCTAATTAGGTGTGCGGCAAATATAAGAAAGGGGAGCTAATGCTCCCCTTTCTATTTCTACTCGCGTTTAAATTCGTTTCATTTTTCCAATTAGCTAGCAGCCCTTACTTTGCCTTGCTTGAGGTCTGATAGAACTTGTGCTTTTGGACCGTCGGCGATAATGCTGCCTTTTTCCATCACAATTACTCTGTCTACAATATCCAACATCGAAGTCTTGTGCGTAATAAGGATTAGGGTCTCACTTGGTTGCAATTGACTCAGCTGATGCTTGATGTGCATCTCTGAGCGATTATCCATGGCGCTGGTTGGCTCATCTAATAAAAGTACTGGCGGGCGACCTAGGAATGCTCTGGCAATGGCGATCGATTGACGCTGGCCACCAGAGAGCAAAGCACCGCCTTCACCGACTTGACGTTCTAAACCTGCAGGATCTTGCTGAGTAAAGGCGGTAACACCGGCACGGTTGGCTGCATCCATCACATCACGATCGTCGACTAGAGGGCGGCCTAATGTAATGTTGTCTCTCACTGAACCATAGAATAGGTTACTGTCTTGAGGAACACAGCCTATGTTGCGTCGTACGTCGACATGGTGCAGTTGTTCCATATCGGTGTCATCAATGCGTACATGGCCTTCTGTGGGCTTATACAGGCCCATAATCAGGCGTTCCAGCGTTGTCTTACCCGAGCCAATACGACCAATAATGGCAACTTTCTCACCTGGAGAAATGTTTAGGGTGAGATCTCTGATAGAAGCAACTGGAGAATCAGGATAATGAAACGTTACTTTATCTAGCGCAATATGGCCTTGGATAATAGGACGGTGGATGTAGCGTTTACCTTCTTCTTGCTCGTCTGGCATCGACATCACTTGTTCAATCAAAGTCATTGATGATTTCGCTTGGTTATAGCGGGTCGAAAGCAGCGACAACTGAACAAGAGGGCCAATGGCACGGCCGCTCAACATGGTTGCGGCAATTAAACCACCCATAGTGAGTTCACCTTCCGCAATGAGATACACCCCGAAAATGATCATCCCAACGTTGGTACTTTGTTGAACGAAGCCAGCAGTGTTTTGGATGCTGTCGGTGATACGTCGACTTTTAATGTTCCAGTTTGCCATATGAGCAACGGCTTCTTCCCAGCGGAACTGAAATTGGCTTTGCGCGCTGAACAGTTTAACCGTCTCTAACCCAGCCAAACTTTCAATTAAGTTCGCGTATTTTTGAGAAGCAAGACGTGACCCTTCTTCAATCGTACGACGCAGTGGTCCTTGGATTAACAGTGCGTAGATAATCAGGACTACTACACCAGCAACAGGAACAAACACGAGGTTCCCTGCCATTAACCAAATTAAAGCAAGGAACATCAACGCGAATGGTAAATCGATTAATGAACCAATAGTTGCAGAGGTAAAGAACTCACGAATAGACTCGAACTCTTGCAGGTTTTTTGCGAAAGCGCCAACTGAAGCGGGCTTGGCTTCCATGCGAATCCCTAACACTTTGCTGAAAAGCTTAGAGGAAATAAGGATATCGGATTTCTTACCCGCGACATCAATAAAGTAACTTCGCATTAATTTTAAAAGCAGGTCGAAAAGGAAGACGACAAAAATACCACTCGCCAATACCCATAGGGTTTCAAATGCGAGGTTAGGTACTACTTTGTCGTATACCAAACGAGTAAACATTGGCGCAGCAATCGCGAATATATTGATCAGAATAGAGGCAATCAACACATCTCGATAGATGTTTTTAGATTCCCAGATCGTACTCCAAAACCAGTGACCCTTACGTGTTTTTAGGACTTCTGGTGAGCGCTCATCATAACGGAACTGTTTTTTTACTAGGAAGTAACGACCGATGAATTGCTCTTTCAGCTCGTTTAGTGGAATGATGATCGGCACCATTCCACTCTCTGCTGTGATGATCTCTGCTTCTTGTTTTTCTGAATCAATACTATTCAGAACGCATGCCTCGCCCTGCTTGAGAAGTAAAATAGCAGGTAGAATGAGGTGAGGAATACTTTCTAAGTCGCAACGATTTTCTTTCGCCACTAATCCTGCTCGTTCAGCTGAACGAGGGAATAGGAAAGGGGTTAGCTTCCCATCAGATAGTGGTAGCCCATTGATCAACGCTTCGGGCGAGTTAGCTAACCCGTAATACCGGCTAACGTAGATCAATGAGTTCAATAGTGGATCTTGCATGTGATATAACCCTTACAACTATTTATCAACAATGAAGCCTTGGAACACTTCTACGTAGTTATCAGACAAAATGTCTAATTGAGTCTGAGTTTCGATTCGAGACGCAATAGTTGTCACGCCTAGGTTGTGAGCGGTTCTAGAGATTGATGTTAAGGTGAATTTCTGTTTTTCGTCATCAAGGTTATGTGTGAACAAGTAATCGAGCTTCACATAGCTTGGACGGTATTCGTTGATGTAATCGAGCGATTGGAAATTACGGCCGTAGTTATCGACACCAAACACCGCATCTGCGTTACGAATGGTGTTACACAATAGCGCCGTGTAGTGTGGAACATTGATGAAGCAACTTTCTGGAATCTCAAAGTGAAGCAAGTGTGCGATAGAAGCGTTTTGATCCAGAGTATTTCCAATCCAACGGATAAAGCTTGGTTGAGAAATACTGCTCGGTGAGATGTTGATAGCAATTGGGCTGGTCACCTCTTTTGCATTCAGTTTCTCAATCATCTTCTCGATAACGTATTGGTCGAGAATGTGGCTCATTTCAAGTTGTTCTAGTGCGTATAGATACTGGTTAGCCCCGTAACGAACACCCTCTTTCTCAATCGCAGAGAACACCTCTTGGTGATACGTTTTGCCAAAAGCGTTATTCGCCGCTTGCAGACGGAAAGTCATTAGGTCGTTGATGATCGCTTCTTCAACCAGCATGCGCCATTGTTGTTTGCCCATCACTGCACCGTGGTCATCAGCTGTTACGTAGCCGTAAGCTAGCTCGCGGTTTGCTTTCGCATTTGATAATGCGTTATCCACCAGCGACATAATTTCGGTACTGGTTTTTCTCTTGTTACTGTAGGTAACACCAAGTGCAATGTGTGGATTCGCCATACCGGTTGGATCTGAACCTAGGTTTTGAATGCAGTTTACGATACTGCTCGCGACGAGTTTAAGTTCGCTCTCGTCGATGTTTGGCATAATAAAGCCAAATTCGTCACTAGAAATTCGAGCTATAGTTATATCTGGCGATGAAATCGAAGCTTGCAGCAGATCGGCAAGTTGGTGTACCAATGCATCGCCTTCTTGATAACCTTTTTCATCGTACTCTTCACTAATAAACTCGGCTTTTAGTACCGCTAAACCACCTAAACTTGACTCTTCTAACCACTGAGTTAACTGAGACATGTAGTAAGCGCGGTTACCTAGTTGAGATACAGGGTCGATATAAGCGCGTTCACGTAGCTTCTGCGCTTCTTTCGCTTGGTTCTTAAAGGCCTGTTCAACTTGTGTCGACATGTGGTTAATTCCATCAACCACTAAGATCAAATCTTTTGTTTTCGGACGAACCAATGGTTCACCAAACTGATTCTTGGCGATTTGATCCATTTTGGTAATGATCAATGAAAGAGGACGCAGTGCTCGTTTAAGGATCCAAGAGATAGAGACCAAACCCAGCAAGAAGATGGCTCCAAATATGGTCACTAAGCGCGTAAATGCTTGCCAAAGTTGATCGTAGGCTGGGCCTGGATGGCTTACAATCTCGACTTCTGCCAGTTGCATCCAACCACTGGTAATTACGCGACGGTCATGAACCGGTTCAAACAGGTTAAGGTTGGTAAACCACTCTGGTACGCCTGTTGGTTTTACTGGGTATGAGCGAAGAATGTCGTCACCGCTGTCGAGAAAAATCAATCGTACGACAGAGTAAGAGCTGCCATCAAACAGGGCGTTGATAACAGACTCTACAGCCACCTTGTCCTTTTCTTCTAGGTAAGGGGCGAGAGCCAGTCCAACAGTATTAATGGTATTACTTACCTCAGAGCGTTGCTGCTCTTCTAAGTATCCACGGGTGGTGTTGAATTCGATCATAAAAACTGACGTCATCAGCAATATGAACACTGCAACCATCCCGACCACAAGCTGTTTATATAAAGTCATTGTACCTACTCATCGTAATTGATAATGGGTTTGTTTAATTTAAGAGAGCGCTCACGAGAACGTAAGTCGTTCCATAAGCTCAATCGTGAAGATTTCCCTGCTAGCTTTCCGCTGCCTGCTGCCGACTTGATCAACCAAAGGTTTTTACCGTTGAAACTGTATATCGGTCGCAGGTCTCTGCGTTTGGAGCCGCGTTTTATTTCAGGGTTTAAGTTGTCTAAAATTAGTGGTTCGGCACTGGGTGTTGAGTAGTATGCCAACACCATATGGAATTGGTTTAGCTCAAGTGCTTTTACATACACTAATCGTAATTTTTTATCTGAGACGCCCAGTTCAAGTAAAGAGAAGTACTTTGCGATAGTGAAATCTTCGCAGTCACCGGCGTTGCTTCCCAAAAATTCCAGTGGTGTCGCCCAATAGTCGTTCTTTCCCCAAAGTATGCTGTCGTCGACAAAGTACATTTGGTTAAAGAACTGGTTAACAGACTCGAGTTTCTCTTTTTCACTCAATCCATCGTATGACGTCATATTTGAACGCCATGTTGCGACTCGCTTTCCGGCTCTTTCCCCATAGGTTTCAGAGACGGCATCTATCCATCGTTGGTCGCTCTTGTTCAGCGCCCCAGAGGTAAAAGAGGTAAGGACTAACAACAAGAGCGAAAATTGAGACTTCATAGCCTCTGCTCTTGTCTGTTTTCCGAGTGTTTAAAGACGTTGTAAACCATCAAGCGTCCTTACTCTTTTAGTGCGTTATTTTGAGCGCTGAGGATCGGTTTCAACATGTACTCAAGCACAGTTCTCTTGCCGGTTATGATATCGACTGAAGCCGTCATACCCGGAATAATAGGTAGCTCTTCATTGTGGCCAAAGCTGTATTTCTCGGTACGTACACGCACGATGTAATAGCTATTGCCCTCTTCATCTTGGGTAGTATCGGCACTGATGTGTTCTAACACGCCCTCTAGACCACCATATTTAGTGAAGTCATAAGCGCTAAATTTAACAATGGCGGGCAGCTCAGGGCGTAGGAATGCGATGTCTTGTGGGGCGATTTTGGCCTCGACTAATAGAGAATCTTCAGTCGGTACAATCTCTACGATGTCCATACCCGGTTGGATAACACCGCCCACGGTATTAATACCAAGCGTTTTAACGGTGCCAGTTACAGGAGAAACCACCACTGTCCGATTTACTCTGTCTTCAAGCCCAACCGAAGATTCTGTCATTGCTGAGAGTTTGTCTTGCGCTTGGTTGAGCTTTTCCTGTTGTTCTGAGCGGAAGCTCAATGCGGCATCGATACGGCTTAGCATCGCTTCTTTAATCGCTGAGCGTAGGAGAGGGATTTTGAGCTCGCTAGAGGTCAATTCTCGACGAGTATCATTCACTTGTCTTTGAAGCTTGAGTAGCTCAATTCTTGGTACTACCCCTTCATCTGCAAGTGGTTTGGTGATGTCTAGTTCTTGGCGAGCAAACTTATAACTCTGTCTCAAGTTATCGACACGTGCTTTTATCTCAATTAAATCTTGTTGTTTCTGTTCAACTTGTTGATCAAAAACGGAAAGTTGGTTTTTTAGGTTGTTCAAATCTTGGCGGTATTCTGCTTTTTGGCGATTGACCAATTTAGGCTGAAGCTCGTAAAGTGCGGGTGGGAAGGCAAGTTTACCGTAGTCTAGAAGGACACTTTTTTTCCAGTTCTCGACCGAGAACTCTTCATTGATCACGACACTGTTAAAGGAAGCGGAAAGCATTAAAACGTTGGCGGTTAAGTTGGCGACTTGTTGTTCGCGTTCTCGGAAGTCAGAACGAAATCGAGTATCATCGATCAAGAGCAACTGTTGACCTTTTTGAACTTGTTGACCTTCTCGAACTAATATCTCTTTTACCAAGCCGCCCTCAAGGTTTTGCACCACTTGAATCTGGGAGGAGGGGATGACTTTGCCTTGGCCAACGGTGACTTTGTCGATTTCGGCCCATGCAGACCACCCAATAGCAGCAATAAAAAACAGAACGATCACCCATAGCATAATACGCGCACTGGTTGGCGTATTGAGGAGCAGCGCCGCTGTCTTATCATCGACGTACTCAAGTTCGGTTTCGTTCAATTTGCTGAAATTCTTCTGACTCATAACAGTCCTTGTTCGCTAAATAAAAGTGCAAGCCTATTGAGTGTATTCTTACTTTTGATAAATGTTAAGATTTTGCTCCTTTAAATCTTTGAATTTATATATTTTTTAATTCTTATCGATTTTTGAAATCCGTTTTATCAAGTTGGTGCTTTCTTAGCTTGTCATACAGTGTCTTTCTCGATACTTGCAGCTCTTGCTGTACCTCTTTTAATCGTCCTTGGTGGCGATGTAGTGCTTCGATCAAGATGATTTGTTCAAAGCTATCAGTCCGCTGACTTAGTGACTGCTGTTGTTCTTCTATGCTGACATCAAGTTTATTCTCACCAACTTGCTCATCATCTTCATTACTGTCGAGCGGTGGCTGCTTGATTTGCGTTAGTACTCTGAGCTCGGCATGTTGACGAAGTTGTCGAATGTTTTCACTCCAATGAGTGGCAATTAACCGTTGAATCTCTTTTTCAGTAATAACAGGCGGTGGTAACTGATATCGACTTGCCGCACCGCGAGCAAAATGTTTGAACAAAGAGCCAATGTCTTCTGTTCTTTGCGCCAAAGGTAGTAAATTAAATCGACGTAGTTCATTGGTAATTGTAGTAGGAACTATTGTGGTTGCGATAATGATACAAGTTGCATTGGTCTTGCATGAGTTTTCACGAAGTAGAATGGGTTTTAGACGTGCCAACCACAGCCACTGTTCTTGAGTTAGTGCTTGTGTTTCATGAATATAGATCGTTCCACCTTGATATTTGTGGAACAGTTGTAAAACAAACTGCTGAAATGTCGCTTCATCGCTGCGTGGTAAATTGAAGGCGGCGATTGGACAAAGCTCTGCTGTGTGATGACTGTGTAAATCATGGGTGTATTGCGCTGTAACTCTTTTTCCTGTTCCTATGTCTCCAACAAACAGCAGTAGTGGGGTTTCTTTACAGTTCAGAGTGATTAACTCACGGCGTAAGGCCTGCATCGCTGGTGATTGACCGATCAGTTTTGGCCCTACTTGATTTTGCATTGCCAATTCTTTTCTTAATAGGTTGTTCTCTTCAACTAATGCGAGTTTATCTGCTGCTTTTTTTACTGCTGTCAGCAGATCGTCGACCACAAAAGGTTTCTCTAAAAAGTCATAAGCGCCGGATTTCATCGCAGATACCGCTGTTTGGACGTCACCATGTCCTGTGAGCACGATGATTTGAAAGTTGGGGTTATGGCTCAAAAGCTTGTGGGTGAATTGAATGCCATCCATTACTGGCATGTGAATATCTGTTATCACGATTCCTGCTTGCGCGACGTCGATCTGCCTCAATGCCTCAATGGCATTGGGGAAACAGACGATAGTGATGCCTTCTATGAGCATGGCTTGTTCTACAGAGTCCCTAATCGCGGGTTCGTCATCGACAAAATAGAGTTTGGGCATAGAGTGCAAAAGCCGAGTCCTTAACAATGGTGTGAAATTGGCATAATCGTGAGTAAACAAAACAAGGGAACTAACCCTGATTCTTATAGAGTGGAATATTTAACGAGAATACCATGCCTGACGGCTCTAACTGTGCTGCGTTAATCGTGCCGTGATACGCTTCAATGATTCGCTTCGAGATCGATAGACCAAGCCCTAAGCCTTCTGGTTTGGTGGTGAAAAATGGGTCGAAGAGCTGTTCAAGCTTATCTTTAGAGATACCTATGCCGTTGTCCCATATGATCAGCTGGCAGGTGTCATTCTTGCGCTGCCATTCCACTCCAATTTGTGGGATCGTTTGTATGTCTAAAGCTTCTAGCTTGGAGCTTTGCTCTTCTAAGATGCTTTGCCCCGAGGTTTTTAGTCTTGGAGTTGACTGTTCCATAGCCTGCTGCTGAAGTGCTTGAGTCGCGTTGTGAATCAGGTTAACCAACACTTGTTCTAGCTCAGTTGGGTGAATGGCTAGATTTATGTCATCCGGCATTGTACTTAACCTCAGTGTAATGCCTTGCTTAATCATCAGCGCACTGAGAATACTGGTGGCGTTATTGACCGCTTGATGCAAGTTTGCAACGTGATGCTCTTGCTTGGTGACTTTGCGGGTGAAGACCTTGAGGCGCGCGATGATCTCAGTAATTGATGTATTTAAAGCAATCATTTTATCTAGGTTGCTTTTGACTAAATCTGTTCGTTTCATTTCAAGCAGCTTCAAGCTGTTCTCGCTGTAAGTTCTCAGCGCTGCAAGTGGTTGGTTGATTTCGTGATTAATGCTAGCCGACAATTCGCCCAATACCGCTAACTTAGCCGTCTGAGTTAACTCTTGTTCGGTCTGCTTTAATTTCAGTTGTGACTCTTGGTATTGAAAGATGGTTTGTTGGAGCTGTTGGTTAGATTGCTTTAAATAATGAGTTCGTTTATCAACGGTCTGTTCTAGGTTCTCATTGAGTCGAGTTAACGCGACCTTCGCAATGTAGGTTTGACGCCACGACCAAGCAATCAGCATCACCAAGCTATAGATGATAATAAAGATGACGTCGATCTGTAGCACTTTAAGCAGCTCGGCTTTTGTCTCTTTTAGCGCAACGACTTGATACTGATTATTGCTAATAGGGGCAGGATATAGGTTGAAAGCACCAAGTTGAAACAGCTGATTGGAGACGAGTTCTTTTTGAATCTGATTTGGTTGAAGATCGTTAGGTAGGATTGTGTCGTTAGCTTTTTGTTGAAGCTTTGCCGATCGAAAGTCTTCGATGATCGAAATTTCACTTTGGCCGTATTGCCGCTGAGTCGCTATCTCTGTTTGTTGTTGTTCACTTAATGGCAACAGTGAATGATACAACCACGAAGTTTGGTTCGACAGAAAGACCACTTGGTTGGAATCGAGTACTACGATCTCAAAATCATCGCTGGTTAGGATGTTTTCGAGATTCTCTAAGCTTACTTTTACTGTGATAACGCCGACTATTTCTTTATCGGTGTACAGTGGCGAGGATAAGAAATAGCCTCGTACATTCGAGCGAGCACCGAGCGCCACGTATTGTGTGTTGTTGCCCTTTATTGCAGAGGCAAAGTAAGGGCGAAACGAGAAGTTTTCTCCAACAAATGTGCGGGGTTGTTGATAATTACTGGAAGCGACCACTGTGCCGCTTCGGTCATGAATATAAATGGTGTCAGCCTGGCTTTGGTTCGACCATTCAAACAACAATTTATTAAGCTGTGTTACGGTTATCTTGTCGGTTTGTGGTGATGAGGTGAAATAAGAGATCAGGCGTGGGTCATGACTGAGTAAATCGGGGATCTGTTTGAACTTATCCAGCTCGGAGTCGATTTGCAGATTCGCTTTGTTGGCTGCTTCGTTGAGTTGCTGAGTAACGATTTTCTCTTGGAATTGTACGGCAAGAAAGTGAGTTGCAGTCAGCCCTGCAGCTCCCAATATTAGTGAGAATAAAACAAAAGGTGTGATTAGGTTGGGCGATTTTTTAGTCACTATAAACTCAGGTTACAATCAGTTTACATATAGACTATCAATATGACGGTTAGCGTACCGAGATCTCGTTAACACAGAGCACCTTCTGTAAGACAAAACCAAGGCTTAGACTTGTGTTTCAAAGGATTACGGCGCAAAATCACAAAAAAATCAAAAGGAGCAACCAAATGGAACTGACAGACATTCGTCGTGAATACGCTCAGGGTGGATTGAGACGCAAAGACTTGGCCGCAGACCCAATTGACCAATTCAATCAATGGCTAGAACAAGCCATTGAAGCTAAGTTGACGGATCCTACTGCAATGACAGTAGCGACAGTTGACGAAAATGGTCAGCCATTCCAACGAATTGTGTTGCTGAAAAATGTTGATAAAGATGGCTTCGTTTTCTATACCAATCTAGGTAGCCGTAAAGCACACCAACTTGAGCACAATAGCAAAATTAGTTTGCATTTCCCTTGGCATCCTCTAGAGCGACAGGTTCATGTCACAGGTACAGCTGAAAAGCTGACCGCGTTGGAGAACATGAAATATTTCACATCTCGCCCGAAAGAAAGCCAATTGGCTGCCATTGCAAGTAAGCAAAGTAGCCGAATCTCAGCTCGCGGAATACTGGAAGGTAAGTATTTAGAGCTTAAGCAGAAGTTCGAGAAAGGAGAGATTCCAGTGCCTTCATTTTGGGGTGGTTTCCGAGTACGCGTTGATAGTATTGAGTTTTGGCAAGGTGGCGAACACCGTTTACACGACCGTTTCTTGTTTTCACGTCAAGACAACAGCTGGGACATTGACCGCCTAGCGCCATAATCTGTTTTATAGATTTGCTAACGGATTAACTGCTTTAAAAATACCGTTGATTTGGTGACTAAACACATCAAACAACGGTATTTTTTTGTCTGACTCTCGCTCATTCGCTGTGCAGAACCACGGAAATCTGCTTTTTGAGCAGGGTTTCGGGGATCACTGAGCCCAACCCCGAGTCCAATGCATACTCAATCAATTGGCTTTTGCTGCTCGCATCAAATTTTTGCTTCAATCTGGCGACATGGCCTTCGACAGTCTTAATTGAAATATTTAACGTTAATGCAATGTATTGCGGTTTCTTGCCGAACAGCAGCAAAAATAGCACTTCTGATTCTCGCGAAGTCAGTCGTTTTTTGAGTTTAGATGTGCGTGGCGTTGAACCTGCAATGGATGTCTGACCATCTTTGGCACCTGTCGCCTGGCAAACCCAATGACCAACCTCTAAAATTGCGGTGTCAGTGAGTTCTTGACCGTAGAAGATCGTGCCTTGTACGTTGTTGTTTGCATCAAGCCAAGGGGTTTTGGTAAAAATATGCGCGTGCCAGCGTCCGTCTGGGTAGGGGTGAATATCAAGAATCTTCAGGGTAGTACGTGTTTCCATCACATGCTTATCTTGAGCCCTGAAATCTTGCGCACACTCAGTGGTTTGACTCGGCATATCGAAATCGGTCAAGCCAGTGCAACTCTCGTTGGGTTTTAAGCCAATCAATTGGTTGTAGGCGAGGTTCGCGTAAACGAAAACCGACTCAGTATCTTTGCAGCCCCAGCAGCCTGGGAGTTGTTCAAATAAAGAACGATGTATGGCATTGAGTGACTCTGGCAAGGTTTTATCTCGTAAGCAGAAGTATGTTAATGATATCAGTTTCTTATAGCGCTGCAATGGCAATTAGAGGCTGAATCCTGAGAGATAAATAGAGCTTGAATCATAGTTAAACGAATTGTTGGTTTACTGTATATATCAAGAGTGATTGGTGATCGAAGTGACTGGTTAATAGCCGAAAAAAAGCCAGCCTGAAGAAGGGCTGGCTAAAGACAAGATATGTCTTGTCGACATGTAGAAGATTTCAGATTAATTCACGAGGGTCATGTAAATTAACCTAAGGTATCAGCTAGATACCTAGAGTGACTTACTACTCTATCGATAAATTTACTCCTAGGAATGCTTGTGCATAAGGGGGGAATTCCCCCATAAATACAACTCAATGCGATATTTGAGAGCCTAGCGTAAATATTAGAAACTATTGAGTTGGTTATTGAGTGCTACAGTTCGCGCAATACTCTGAAACCTAAGTAGTTTGCTGCCGTTGACGTTGGCACGTACAGTTCGTTAAACACTTTTGCTTCTTCTGGTGAAAAACTCCACGCACCACCTTTAGCCAAGCCTTTCTGAACGGTTGTCCATTCCCAAACGTTGCCAACCATATCGTAGAAGCCTGTAGGTGTTGGTAAGAATGACTTAACTGGAGAGGTGCTGATGTTTGACCACGGTGTGCCAGCCCAACCGGTATTGGCTTTACCCGAAAGGAATTCATTGCCCCACCAGAAGTTAGTATCTTGGCCTGCTCTTGCTGCGGCTTCCCATTCTTGTGGTGTTGGTAAACGGTAGGCATAGCCTGTATTTTTAGATAACCAGCGAGTATACGCTTTGGCATCACTTTGACTAACACAAACTACCGGTGAGTTATCAGCTTGCTTAAAGCCAGGGTTCAGCCAGTCATTGTCTGAAACCGTTGTGATCTCGGCATTAACGAAGGTATCGCAGGTGTTCATCAGTTCTGCGTCTGTCTGGTAGCCAGTGCTTTCAACAAACGCTTTAAAATCTTGAACGCGAGTTGGTGTCGCTGCTAATGCAAATGGCTGTTTGATCGTCACTTGTTTAGCGTTGTTTTCACCCAATAAATAACGGCCTGAACCCACCACAATCATTTCTGGACTTGGAGTGTCATTTCCCATTGGGTCGGCAAATTTGGTACCGACATTCAGCGAGTTTTGTTTGGCTTGTAATACCGCTCGTAGGTTGTGATCACGGGCGATTTTCAGTTCTTGATGGAAAGAGAGGTAGCCTTCTTTCTCAATTGTGACCATGTGTTGGCCTGTTGGTAGCATTACTTCAACCGGTGTGCTGCCATAGTCCACGCCGTTAATCGATACCTTGTCATTATATTGGTTTGAACGAACCATTAAGTTAACCCAAGCGACTTCTTTTTGCTGGTCATTGGCTTGTTGATCGCTCTGTGTGAAACAGTTTGATGACTGGATACCAAGCAAGCGACAAGGTGTGTTTTTGTCTGGGCGAGTCTCTAAGTTCGCTGCAATCACTGCTCGGTAACGGCTATCTTCAGAGAAACCAGAAGATTTCACTTTGTGTTGTAGAACGTGAATGTTTAGCGAAGCAGACGATAGGTGCTCTTTCACTGTTTTTGATTCAGTCGCGTTGTCTACCAAGCTATGCTGGAATTGCTTAACGGCTTTTTGAAGTGCCAAGGTCACCGTTTGGTCTGCACATTGCGCGAGTGTCATGTCACTGCTACAACGGTTGGTAAAGCTGACCGTTTGCTCTTTGGTTTGAGTGATCTCGTTTCTTAGTCGTTCAGCTCTTGCTCTGAGTTTATCTTGATTGAGGTTTGCGATTGAAGCTTCAGCAGCCGCTTTTTCTGCTTGGATGGCTTCTAGTTCCATCACCAAGCCTTGTTGCTTCTGTTCTGAGTCTGAAATAGCAAGCTTGCTCTCTTTTACAGTTTTCCAAGCGTTTTGGAAACTGTTTTGAGCCGGCGAGATATCGAAGTCAGGCTCGTCAATCATGCGGGTGTAATCTTGTTCTAGACTAGCTTTCGCTGCTGCGAGTTTTTGCTCAGCTTGAGTGGATAACTTGGCTAGATTTGCCGTTTGCTTTGCTTGGTTATCGACTTGGTTTTGTTTGTCCGTCAGCTTCTTCTCGACAGCCGTTAAAGTGGTATACTTTTCGAAGAGTGAGCTTTCAATGTCGGTGACAGATGTTGTGATTGCTGGTGGTGTTATTTCAGCGAAAACAGCAGGTGTCATTAAGCAAGGGGCAAGTGCAAATAATAGAGTGGGAAAACCTTGGCGCATGTTGGGCTACTTCAATCGTAAATTAGGTTAATCGAATAATCTAAACGAACACGCCATTTCGTCTGCAGCTACTTTTTATAACTATCAACAAAATGGCGAGTATTCATTCAGCTTTGTGAAATAGGCACGGCTATCTTAATTAGAGCGCTGAGCTATTCATACTGGACTTAGCTTTCCTTGCTAGGAAGAAGCTTAACCCAAATAGTGTCGCTACCGTTGATGGTAACTGTGCGGTTGTAAGACTCGTAACCTTGTTTTGAAATAGTCACTTGGTGACGACCGCTTGGTAGTGCAACCTCAATCGGTGTGCTGCCGTACTTAATGCCGTTGATCGTCACTGAATCATTGTACTGATCAGAACGTACCATCACGTTTGCCCACTGTTTATCACTCTTTTTAGCCACGGCAACATCACTGCCCTTTAAACAGTAGCGTGTTGAAACGTTCAATAAATTACACGCTGCTACCGCTTCCGGTTTTGCTTGAAGCTGAGCCTGCATTTGCACGAAGTAAGCGTTGTTACCAGAGAAACCACTCTTGATTGCTTGGCTGTCTTGAACATGGATATTCAGCTGAACACCTTGTAAGTTTTGCTTCGCTAGCGCGCTTTCTGTGAGCTGCTCAAGTAATTGGCTTTTGAACGTTTGCACGGCTTTTTGATTGGTCAAGTACTTGCCTTGAGCAGTACACTCTCCCAGTGTCATTGTTGATGCACATGTCGTGGTGTAGCTGGTCTCAAGAACGGCACTTTCACGGAGTTCTGTTGCAATACGTTTTACGCGAGCTTCAACTTTTGATTCTCTTAAGTTAGCCAGCTCATTGTTCAGGCGAGCTTGCTTTTGCTTGATTTGAGAAAGGTGAATTTCACTCTCGTTCATCGCTTGTTGGTTGTCTAACTGAGACGATTGGTTCTCTTTAACGGCCGCCCAAGCATCTTGGTAGCTTTTCTGAAAAGAGACCAAATCAGTTTCTGGATCTTCCAGTAAGCGACTGTACTGTTTGTCGAGTACAGACTTGGCTCTGTTACGTTTTGCCTTGAGTTCTTCACCTTCGCGCAACAACTTACTGTTTTGGTTCTGTAGTTGTTTTAGGTTTTCAGTCGCTGATACCTGGGTTGCTGAAATACGCTCAATATCTGAGTTTTTCTCTGTTAGCTTTGCATCGATAGCTGAAACGGGATCGACTTGATTCAGTTCTTCAGCGGATACCGATGCAGATACCCAAAGTGGGGATAGCGCAAGTAAAAGCGCTGAAATTCGAAAGTTAGTCATAGGTCCCTGCAACTTATAGATTGAAATTGGCTCGTTAATAAAGTGTCTACTTCCTAGTTGTGAGTCACTAGTTATTAGCAATTAACACAGTACCCGTCTTTATACCGTTTTATCGTCACCCAATCTACTCAAAAGCCGAGTTTCGCTACTTCGGATACACTTTTTACAAGTTAAAGCTAAATTATTTGAGCTATATAAGAAAATTATTTCTATATGTGGTGGTGAAAATACATCTATTTTAGACATGCATTGCACCTTATTGCACTTGCTCGCTTTTAAGTACTGAAGCCGCCGGAACGATTGGTTTTACAATGACCGTAGTTTGTACACTCTTGATCATCTTTCCGGAGGCATGATCAAGACGATCTCCGACAATGATCTTTTATTTAAGGCGAGGAAATGACTCTCATGATCATTTACAAATTCATCTTATGCAGATTTCAGAGTATTATTCTTACTATGTCGACCTGAGTATTTTGATGTTATGCCAAAACCTTTACCCTTTCCAAACCTAGACCTGTCCCCGCTAGGTCTTACGGGCCCTCGCCCGGCTGAGATCATCACTTTGCCATCGCATATGGATTGCCACGATCATCATTATTCGCAGGTGGTGATTGGCTTAAAAGGTCAGGCGGAGTTTGAAGTCAGAGGTAAAGGGAATTTGGTTGGTCCCGGTCAAGGTTGTGTGGTAACGGCGAGCTCTGATCATGCTTTCGGTGGCGTGGTTGGTCAGTCGGATATTCTCGTACTCAATATGCCTGTGCCAACCGATGATGACCCTCTAATGTTAGAGAAGATTAACCAGCTAGAGTCATCGAACGTATACTTTCAATTAGACGCGCAAATTCAAAAGCTTATCCATATGTTGGTGCAAGAAATGCAGTCGAGCCCTGATGATTTGTTACTGAGTCGAGCATGCAATGACACGGTGATCGCGTTGATGCAAAGGCATATATCCGCATTCGAAACTCCGATTAAAGACTCGCGTTTTGATCTTGAAGCATTGGATCGTTACATCGAGCAACACCTTGCGAACAAGATCTCTGTGGCCCAACTTGCAGGCAGTGTGTTCCTGGGTGAAAGCCAGTTCCACATGCTATTCAAAGATCAAATGGGAATCACCCCACATCAGTATGTGTTAGGTAAGCGTATAGACCGATCTCGTCGTTTAATCGAACAAGGTAACCTTAGCCTTGGTCAGGTCGCTGAACTGGCTGGTTTCTCCGGTCAATCTTCCTTTACTCATACCTTTTCACGCCTTCAAGGCATGTCACCATCTCAGTACAAAAAGAAAATTTCTGTTAAATAGTGAAACAAAACGGCATATTATTTTAAAGTTTCATATGTGACGTTGTGTTTGTTTTGTTAATAAAGCGAGTTTTTAGCAAAAAACTCGGAGTTTTTGACAAGTAATCCTTATATACTCTACATACACTGCAGCCATTGTAGAGATCCCGGGCTAATTCCGGGTGTGAGATTAAGGAAAACGCATGTTTACAGCTACTGATGTGTTAAAGCCAGAATTCAATGAGCAGTCGCTTACTGATCTATGGTCGCTTATCTCACCATTATATATGGTGGATGAAACCCAATGGCTAGAGCAACTTCTGCCGCTAGCTACCCCTTCTGAGTCTGAAAAGCAGCAAATTACAGAGAAAACGACCTCATTGATCGAAGCTATCCGTGCGGATAAGACTTCTATCCAGATGATCGATGCACTGTTGCTTGAATACAGCTTAGATACTCAAGAGGGCATCTTGCTGATGTGTCTGGCGGAAGCCTTAATGCGTATTCCTGATTCAGCTACGGCTGATGCGCTTATTCGCGACAAACTAAGCGTTGCGGATTGGAAGTCTCACCTTAAGAATTCTGATTCAGTGTTTGTTAACGCATCCACTTGGGGCCTAATGCTAACGGGTAAGGTGGTTGGACTTTCATCTAAAGAGCAGAGTGCTGGTCAAGCGGTTAACCGTTTAGTGAATAAGCTTTCTGAGCCGGTAATTCGTAAAGCGATGCACCAAGCAATGAAGGTGATGGGTCACCAATTCGTTCTTGGCCGCAGCATTGCTGAAGCGCAAAAGAACGGTAAGTCTATGCGTGACAAAGGTTTTACCTACTCATACGACATGCTAGGTGAAGCAGCACTGACTACTGCAGACGCAAACAAATACTTCAAAGATTACCTAATGGCGATTGAAGCCGTAGGTAGAGACACATACGTCTCTTCAAAATCGAGCCCAGCACCGTCTGTTTCTATCAAGCTTTCCGCACTTCACCCACGTTATGAAGTAGCGAACGAAGACCGCGTACTGACAGAACTTTGCGACACGCTAGAGCAGTTATTGCGCCGAGCAGTAGAGCTTGATGTTGCGATTACGATTGATGCTGAAGAAGCGGATCGCCTAGAGCTTTCTCTAAAATTATTCGAAAAACTGTACCGTACCGATCTTGTAAAAGGTTGGGGTAAATTTGGTCTGGTTATTCAAGCTTACTCAAAGCGCGCACTACCGGTTCTAGTATGGCTAAACCGCTTGGCGAAAGAGCAGGGTGATTTAATCCCGCTTCGCTTAGTGAAAGGCGCGTACTGGGACAGCGAAATCAAATGGTCACAGCAAGCTGGCTTTACTGATTACCCAGTTTACACACGCAAAGAAGCGACAGATGTAGCTTACCTTGCATGTGCACGTTACCTACTGAGCCCAAGTGTTCGTGGCAATATCTTCCCGCAGTTTGCGAGCCACAATGCTCATACGGTTTCTGCAATTGCAGTGATGACTGAACATAAAGATTTTGAATTCCAACGCTTACACGGCATGGGTGATTCTCTTTATAACCATGCGATGGAAGCTTACCAACAGTCGGTACGTATCTACGCACCGGTTGGCAGCCACAAAGATCTACTGCCATACCTAGTACGTCGTTTGCTAGAAAACGGCGCAAACAGCTCGTTTGTACACCGTCTAGTTGATGCGCGTTGCCCTGTAGTAGAGCTGACTCAACATCCTGTCGATATGCTTCTTGCGTTCGATACACTGCACAACACTAAGATTCCTCTGCCTCCAGCGGTATTCCCTGAGCGTAAGAACTCTTACGGTGTGAACATTGATATCGAGAGTGAAGCGCATCAGTTTGAAGCACAGGTTAAAACATTCCTTAACAATCAATGGACTGCTGGCCCTGTGATCAATGGTGAGTCTCTAGCCGAAAGCATGATCAAGGCTGATCAGAACGTCGAGCAAGTAACCTCACCTTACGATCGTCGTATTAATGTGGGTCAGGTGGCTTTCGCTAACCTTGATCATGTTTCCGCAGCGATCACCGGCGCAGACGCAGCATTCGCTGATTGGAACGCAACTTCGGTTGAAACCAAAGCGGCTGCGCTTGAGAAGCTGGCTGACCTGATGGAAGACAACCTTGCTGAGTTGGTGGCGATTTGTCATCAAGAAGCGGGTAAGACGATTCACGATAGCGTTGATGAAGTACGTGAAGCAGTCGACTTCTGTCGTTACTACGCAAAACAAGCTGACAACCTACAAGGTTTCGAACTAAAAGGTTTTGACGGCCAAACACGAATCGCTTCACGACAAGGTCGTGGTGTGTTCGTTTGTATCAGCCCTTGGAACTTTCCTCTCGCTATCTTCCTTGGCCAAATTACAGCGGCACTAGTCGCGGGTAACACTGTTGTGGCGAAACCTGCTGAGCAAACAAGCTTGATTGCAGCTCGCGCCGTTGAACTGATGAACGAAGCGGGTTTCCCTGCCGGCACCATTCAGTTACTTCCAGGTCGTGGTGCTGAGATTGGCAGCGCGCTAACTAGCCATGATGCAATTGCGGGTGTTGCTTTTACGGGTTCAACCCCAACTGCACAACGTATCAATGTGTCATTGGCAAGCCGTAACGCTAAACCTGTTCCATTTATCGCAGAAACTGGCGGCCAGAACGCGATGATCGTCGACAGTACCGCACTGCCTGAACAGGTGGTTCGTGATGTGATTCGTTCGGCATTTGCTTCAGCAGGTCAGCGTTGTTCGGCATTGCGTGTGCTTTACATTCAGGAAGACATCGCAGACCGCGTGGTTGGATTGATTCACGGTGCAATGGACGAACTGAGTGTTGGTATTCCATACCTTCATAAAACGGATGTTGGTCCGGTTATCGATCAAACAGCGAAGCAAAAGCTGTTAGCTCACTTGAAAAATATGACCCAGACACAGAAGAAAGTCGCTCAACTTACATTGGGTTCTGATTGTGAACATGGTGACTTTGTTCCACCAAGTGCGTTTGAAATCGATGACATCAGTTGCTTGAAAGAAGAACAGTTTGGCCCTGTACTGCACATCGTTCGCTTCAAGGCGAGTGAGTTAGCGCAAGTGGTAGACCAAATTAACCAAACCGGTTTTGGCCTAACTATGGGTATTCACAGCCGTAACGAGACAACTTACCGTTGGATCGAAAAACACGTGCGCGTGGGTAACTGCTACATAAACCGTGA
The DNA here is from genome assembly GCF_029890535.1 of Vibrio sp. S/42/10. Lineage (NCBI taxonomy): Bacteria > Pseudomonadati > Pseudomonadota > Gammaproteobacteria > Vibrionales > Vibrionaceae > Vibrio > Vibrio sp. S/42/10. Next base: position 50,511 of record NZ_JAKMZC010000002.1, read on the forward strand.
CCAAGTAGGTGCTGTTGTTGGTGTTCAACCATTTGGCGGTCAAGGTTTGTCAGGTACAGGCCCTAAAGCAGGTGGTCCTCACTACCTATATCGCTTTACTGATGTTCATTTTTCGCAATCACAAGACAAGGCATAAGGAGCAATATCATGGTTCATCAAGTGACAGGTTTTTCTGATGCATTGCTTGCGTGGGAACAATGGAATCTGACCGATTTTGATTATAAGAGTGCTCAGGTACTTGCATTGAAATCAGAGATTGAAAGTCAATCTGCGCCTTTGGCTGCAGTGGCGACTTATCATCTAGAACAAGCGTCAGCACTACTTGCGGAGCATCACCTTATGGCAGGCCCAACGGGCGAAACCAATGAGTTGTATGCTGCAGGTCGTGGTGTGGCTTTGGTAATTGTTGATGATTGCCAAGACAAACTGCCAGCACTACAAACGGCAATGGCTCTGATTACTGCTGCACTATTAGCAGGTAACAGCGTTCAATTGTGTAGTGATGATGTGCAGTTTAATACCTTAGTTGCCGATGCAGCTAAGTCGGCTAATTTGCCAACTAACTTGGTGCAGGTTGCCTCGTATGACGCTTCTCAACAGTTGTTGTCTTGCGATGTACGAAGTGTGGGTTATGTCGGTAACTCACAAACGGCACAAGCTATTAATTTACAGCTTGCTAAGCGTGACGGTGCCATCGTCGGTTTAGTCGCTGAAACGGATCTGAATGCAATGAATGTTGCTAACGATCCACACCTATCGCTGCGCTTCATTACCGAGCGTACGCGAACTATAAATATAACAGCTGTGGGCGGTAACGCGACCTTGCTCGAACTTGGAAGCGAAGCTCACTAACCTTCAGTAAAATTGGCTCTAAGGACTTTTGGTTTTCTCCATGAGTGCTTTGGAGCCTCAATACCTAACTCAATGCACTCGCTCGCCTTTACGGTGAGTGTCTTGCATTGAATTAGGCATGGAAGGCTTTCTACAAAATGAGGACTATCAAATGATAGAAAACAGTTTTGCAATAACGACGACGTTCATTGCGTATCTAATTATGATGCTAGCGATCGGTGTTATTGCTTACAAACGTACATCTAACTCTACTGACTACTTCCTAGGTGGTCGTTCGTTAGGCCCATGGCCTGCTGCACTTTCTGCGGGTGCATCAGACATGAGTGGTTGGTTGCTACTTGGCTTGCCTGGTTACGCTTATGCTGCTGGTTTTGAAGCGTTTTGGCTTGCTGGTGGCCTACTTGTGGGTACTTGGGCAAACTGGTTAATCAGTGCTAAACGTCTACGCACTTACAGTATTACAACAGAGTCGCTGACGTTGCCTGAGTTTTTATCTCGCCGCTTCAACGATAACTCTAAGCTGATTCAAACAATCTCTGCTTTCTTTATCCTTTTATTCTTCCTTTTCTACACAAGTTCAGGCTTGGTAGCAGGTGGTAAATTATTTGAAACGGTATTCGGCCTAGATTACACAACAGCGGTAATTATCGGCACGGTATGTGTGGTTTCGTACACCCTGTTTGGTGGCTTCCTAGCGGTATCTTGGACTGACCTAGTTCAAGGCTTGCTAATGTCTGCTGCACTATTGATTGTACCCATCGCAGCAATGAATGGCGGCCTTGGTCAGTTATCTAGCGACCTACACAACATCAACCCAGAGCTACTCACGTTATGGAATGATGCGAAGGGCGAGCCTCTTTCTGCAATCGCGATCATCTCGCTAGCGGCATGGGGTCTAGGTTACTTCGGTCAGCCACACATCCTTGCTCGTTTCAAAGCAACACGTAGCAATAAAGATCTAACAACAGCGCGTCGCATTGCGGTTATCTGGACTGCGCTGTCTATGGTTGGTGCAATGCTTGTGGGTCTTGTTGGTCTGATCTATGTGACTAACTCTGGCGCACCTAAGCTAGACGATGGCGAGAAGATCTTCATGCTTCTTGTAAATGCGATGTTCCACCCAGTAATCGCAGGTATCCTACTGGCTGCAATATTAGCGGCAATCATGAGTACTGCTGATTCACAACTTCTTGTTTCTTCATCTGCAATGGCAGAAGATCTGTACAAGCAAGTTCTGAAGAAAGATGCTACGTCAGAAGAGATTGTTCGTGTAGGCCGTTTCGCGGTTATCCTGATCTCTCTTATTGCACTTGTGCTAGCGATGACGCCAGACAGTTCAGTACTTGGCCTTGTGTCTTACGCATGGGCTGGTTTTGGTGCAGCATTTGGCCCAGCTATAGTATTGAGCCTGTACTGGTCTCGCATGAACCGTAACGGCGCTCTAGCGGGTATCGTGGTTGGTGGTGTGACTATCGTACTTTGGAAACAGTTCACGGGCGGTTGGTTCGATGTGTACGAAATCGTACCAGGAATCATCCTATCGACTCTTTCTATCGTTATCGTGAGCCTAATTACGGGTGAGCCAGAAGACGAAGTGAAGAAGCAACACGCTGAGTTCGAGAAGAATCTGGTAGAACTAGACTAATTTACATTGTAAAACAGATGTGAATTAGCAAAGAACATGAGCTAAAAATAATAGAGTCACTTCGGTGGCTCTATTTTTTTGCCTATTTCCCTAATGCTTTCGACCTCTTTCTGCTCTATATGTCCAAACACTAAAACCCTATGCGAGCGGTCAGATCCATCGCCTCACACGGCTTATGCCAGATCTGAATGAACATTGACTCTGTCCGATATGTTTTTTATTCGTACTTTCTATCATTGTACTTGTGCTGAAATGGAGTACTAAGCCAGAGGATATTGCTGAGCTGTAATTTATAAAATTAAGTGTTAATTCGACTAAAGTGCAACGTAGTTTTGAGGTTTACAATGTAAATTGAAACTAGGTTTTAGTGGGTGATAAATGAAAGAGGAAATATCTTTACGACGTTTGATGTCAAAAAATAGAAGAGAAAAATGGCTATTTTTTGAACTTGGCGCTCACTTTTGTTATTAGCTCGGTGAATTGTGGAACCGAATTGGACATGATATGTCAATTGTCAGTAACCACTAAAGACCTATAGGACAAAGGTATGCCTGATCTCTATTGCAAAGGATGTAAAAAAACAACACTACATAAGTCTATAATGAAACGTTGTGAATCAGAGCCCGAGACAGCTTCTGGCCGTATGATGCAATGGACGTCAAAGCTATTTAGTGGAAACCTGTATTACGATATGGAAACTCAGCACTTCTGTCGAACGTGCAACTGTCGTTGCGAAACGGCAAGTTCTGTTCCCCAAGTTGGGTTGGCTTAACATATAGTAAGTGCTTACTAACTTAGATCAAAAAACCTCCGTATAGGAGGTTTTTGCGTTTCTATGCGGCTTTGAGTGTCAGCTTTGTTTCAATGGCACAGCCATCAATCTTCACTTCCCACCCATAGTTTGAGTACTCATTTGCGAGTGCTTGAGCAACATCTTTAGAAACGGTAACGTGTGTCCATGGGCCAATACCGTATGGCTTGTATGCGAGTTCTTGTGTTTTCATAATAGAGTCATCCTTTCTCTTTGATAGTCATATTATTCACTTTGACCTATATCCTTTCTTTCGTTTCTAGCTCAACTTATTTGTTCTTAAGGTCATTTCTATAATAATTTGTTAATGGTCAACGACTGATTTATAAGGCTTGTTATTGGTGTTTGTTGATTTATATTTAATGTGAATAACACAAGTGTATTTAGTTTTTTAAATGTGTGAGCGGGGTTTTGTCTGATAGCCCTCACTATAGAATATACTGAGCCGAATTTAGAATGTTTAAGGAATATTATGTCTCAGCATCAACTCGACCGTATCGATAAAGAGATACTAAGAATTCTGCATATGAAAGGGCGCTTGCCCGTGGTCGAGCTGGCAAAGCAGGTCAATCTAACCACTTCCCCTTGCTCTGATAGACTCAAGCGATTGGAAAAAGAGGGGTACATAACGGGTTATCACGCTGAGTTATGTTCTGAAAAGTTGGGGCTGGATGTCCAAGTTTTTATCCATATTCGACTCGATCAAACCAGCTTTTCGATTTTTGATAAATTTGCTCAGGCCGTTGAATTGATGCCTGAAGTTGAAGAGTGCTATTCGTTGTCTGGTGATTTTGACACCATGATCAAGGTGCGGGTAAAAGACATGAAAGCGTACCAGGCGTTTATGGCTACTAAATTGGGGACATTACCTGGAGTGATTCAGACACGCAGTGAAGTGGTGATTGAAGAACATAAAAAGGGTTTTGGAGTGAATCCGGAGCTATTATCAACCTTAAAGTAGGGGCTTTCTAGTTAATTCTCGGCAGTTTCTCGTTGCTGTAGCGAATGTTATTCAGATATAAAAATGGAAGCTATTGAGCTTCCATTTTTTATTGAGTGCGGATATATCGGCTAAAAGATCGAGTTAGCACTGATAGACAGTTTACAGCGTGATGGCCGCAGAGATTAAGCCAATCACACCACCGAATACACCGCCCCAAACCACTAGCCAGCCAAGGTGCTTCTTGATCATGGTTTGAACCATCTCTTTCACGAGTTTTGGTGTTAGTTCATTCAAACGCTGGTCGATGATCGCTTCAATGTTCTCTTTGATTTCATCCATCATTGCAGGCGATTCAAGTTCATCTTTGATGGCATTTTTTACAGAGTCACTCTTGCTGATTTCAATTACTGACTCTTGCATCTTCTCTACAAATGGCGCTTTCATCGGCTGCAGGGCTTCTGTGCCGCCAACCATCGCCAACATGCCACCAAACTGTGAGTTCTCGATAACATGAACCAGTGAATCGAATGCAGGGTTAAAGTCGATCTTCTTAATCACGGGTTCTAGATTCAGCGACTTTCCGGTCATCTCACTGCTTAGGAAGCGGTCGATGTTACTTTCGGTAAAAAATTGTTCCATCATCAGTTGTTTAATGGCCGCCTTGAACTCTTCAAAGCGCGCTGGAATAACGCCAGAACCGTATAAACCGGGCACTTTCTCGAACAACATGTGAATTGCAAGCCAGTTGGTGATGGCACCAGAAAAGGCAAATAGGCCTGCATAAAGTAAGTATTGGTTGGTCGTCGCATAGCCGCTAGCAAGTAGTAATAACGCTATTACGTTAGTTAAGACACTTTTGTTCATGGTTGATCTCTCGAAAGAATATTGCGTATTGCGCGCATTTTAAGAAAAAAACGCCAAGAAAAAAACAAAAGGATCGACGAAGTTTATCGTGCAGACAGAATAGATGAGAAAGGGCCGAAGCTGAACAGGTATAAAAAAGGCTAGCCTCCCCCCGAAGTCTAGCCTTATTCCAGAACGCGCAAGCGAAGCGTCTTGTCCCGTTAATGTCATTATATAATTACGACATAACATTCTGCTATGTGTAATTTACCAGTAATTGACATATTGGTGTGAAACACGCCGCACTTTTAAAGTAGCACATAAATTAAACGTTGGTCGCTTGCTCAAGATCATCTGCGATGAAGCCACCCGTTTGATGATTCCACAATTGAGCATAGATGCCATTTTGTTGAATCAACTGTTGGTGCGTGCCTTCTTCTACGATATTACCTGCATCGAGTACGATCAAACGATCCATTGCTGCAATCGTTGATAAACGGTGTGCAATCGCGATGACCGTTTTGCCTTCCATTAGCTCAATCAAACTTTCCTGAATGGCGGCTTCCACCTCTGAATCGAGTGCTGAAGTTGCTTCATCTAGAACAAGCAGTGGAGCATTCTTTAGTAGGACGCGAGAGATAGCGACACGTTGACGCTGACCACCAGAAAGCTTAACACCACGCTCACCTACTTGTGCATCGTAACCAACGTTACCAAATGGGTCGGTGAGCGTTTCTATGAACTCATGCGCGTGCGCTTGCTTCGTGGCTGCATACACTTCTTCATCCGATGCTTCAGGTCGACCGTAAAGAATGTTGTCTTTGATTGAGCGGTGAAGCAATGAAGTATCTTGAGTCACCATACCGATGTTACTACGTAGCGAATCCTGGGTAACGCTCGAGATCTCTTGGTCATCAATTAGGATGCGGCCGCTTTCTACATCGTGGAAACGTAGCAGTAAGTTAACTAGAGTTGACTTACCCGCACCTGAACGGCCAACCAAACCGACTTTTTCGCCTGGTTTGATGTTGAGGTTTAGGTTGTTGATCACCCCCTTATTCTCACCGTAGTTAAAGCTCACGTTATCGAAGTGGATGCCGCCTTGCGGAACTTTAAGTGGTTCAGCGTCTTTTTTATCTTCGATAGCGATAGGTTTAGATAGCGTTTTAATACCATCAATCACAGTACCTAGGTTTTCAAACAGACCACCGATCTCCCACATGATCCACTTAGACATCCCGTTAATACGTAAAGCCAAGCTGACAGCAATGGCAATCGCACCGACCGTGATTGCGTTATCTAGCCATAGGTAGATAGAGATACCAGCAATGCTGAACACCAATAGGTAGTTAGCGAATTCAACGCAGATGTTAAAGCCGGTAACTAAGCGCATCTGACGATGCACAGTATCAAGGAAGCCTTCCATGCCTTCTTCGGCGTATTCGGTTTCTCTTTTACTATGCGAGAACAGTTTCACCGTCGCGATGTTGGTGTAGCTATCGACGATACGACCTGTCATCAGTGAACGAGCATCGGCTTGTTCGGAAGAAACATCTTTTAACTTAGGGACAAAGTGCAGTTGGATACCGACGTAAATGAATAGCCAAATTAGCATTGGAGCCATTAAGCGCCAGTCTGACTCCGCGAGCATGAATAACATCGCCGTAAAGTAAACCGTCACATAGACGAACACATCGACCATTTTAGTCACGGTTTCACGCACCGCGAGCGATGTTTGCATCACTTTTGTCGCAACACGCCCGGCAAAATCATCTTGATAAAATGACAAGCTTTGCTTTAGAAGGTAGCGGTGTGCTAGCCAACGAATCGACATTGGGTAGTTGCCCAGTAAAGTTTGGTGAAGCAATAGCGAGTAAACACTGATTAATATTGGCATCACAATCAACAGCAAAACACCAAGACCCATCAGAGTGGATCTATTGTCGGCCAAAAAGGTGTCTGGGTTGCTTGTTGATAGCCAGTCCACCAGTTGCCCCATATAACCAAACAGTGCAACTTCGATGATCGCGATGGTCATACTCATTAATCCGAGCACGATTAATGGTTTTTCAAAGCCTCGAGTGTAGTGGCGACAAAACGCCAGTATTCCTGTGGGAGGTTGTATCGGCTCTCCCTTTGGAAAGGCTTCGGTAAAGCCTTCAAATTTCTTGTACATAGATTTCCCTTTATAACTAATGCATCTATTAGCAACTGCATCGTCGTGAAGCTTGTTTTTATAAATTTGGTTTGAAATTTTATAAGTGCTAATGAGTTCTTATCAGTATGACCTCATTAGATAGATTTTCGTTGTTAGTTCTTTTTAAGTGACGCAGGAAAGGTTCAAAGAGTGTCTTTCACGACGCTTATTTTAGATTGATACGGACTGGAAAAGTTAGGCTTATTTCAAACGTAATTGATTGTTATGCAACGGTGATAATCCTAACGTTAAATGAATTAAATTGTAACCTAAACTCGAGCCAAGCTAGAGAATGACGTTGGGATATTTATTCATCAGTTTCTCTAACTAATATGCAAACAGTTGGTTCTTTCTGATGTGCTGTTATCTTGCAGTAAAAATTGCGGAATAAACTGATTTTTGCAGTAATTGTTTGGGATAAATATTCAAATCATTATTATTTTCAGTGAATCTTGTCGTAACAAGTTGTTTACAATTCTGAGGTAGATAAAAGATAGGGACGGTTGAGATGTTAAACCTACACAAAAAGTCACTTCACATTAGTAGTGTTCAAAACGCCAATTGCGTTGTTATGGTGCCACCAAAAGAGTTTCGTTTTAACGAAGAAACTGCGCGTGATAATGAGTTTCAGAACAGAGTGAATCTGACTGAAGCCGAGGTGAAGCTAGAAACGATGGCCGAATTTAAGGCTATGGTGGTTTCGTTGCGTAAAGAAGGTGTGCAAGTTGTAGAGTTTGATTACCCTGAATTGGGTGTAGAAACCCCTGATGCGGTTTTTCCCAATAACTGGTTTAGCACTTGCAGTGACGGTAGTTTATTCACCTTTCCTATGGCGTGTGAGAACCGCCAGCATGAAGTTAAGCCACATGCTCTTATTGAAGCGTTAGAAGCCTCTGGCCGCATTGTTAATCACAGTGAGTCTCTAGAGTCGTATATTGACCAAGGTTCCTATCTAGAGAGCACTGGTGTGATGGTGATCGATCATATTAATAAGACGATCTATGCAGCGCTTTCTCAGCGTTGCGATCGTGAAGTATTAGAAGATTATGCGAAGCGTATTGGTTATTCGCGCGTAGTTTCCTTCCAAACGGCATTGCCGTCTGGTCAGCCGATTTACCACACCAATGTGATGATGGCGATTGGTGATAACTTCTGCGTGATCTGTGATGAAGTGATTCCTGAATTTGAGCGTCGTTTTGTGGTGAAATCTCTTGCTAAAGACAAGCAGGTTGTCTCTATTTCAATTGACCAGATGAACCGATTCTGTGGCAATATTTTGCAACTCGAAACGGTGAATGGCGATAAGGTGATTGCAATGTCTCAATCTGCTTATGATGCATTCTCTCCAGCGCAGTTAGCCCAGCTTTCGACACACGGAAAACTGCTGCCATTCAATGTAAAAACGATTGAAGACATTGGTGGTGGTTCGGTTAGATGCATGTTGGGTGAAGTGTTTTTGCCAACACGAGTGAATCTTTTGTAGCTGGCTGCTTATTTCTAGTAATGAATCTTTTAATACCACTCTATCTGTAGAGTGGTATTTTTGTTTTAGAAGGGAGTGTATTTAGTTTTTGGCTTTTAGCTATAAAAACCTAGAACCCAAGAAAGCGAAAAACAGCTAATCAGGCAGCTTTGAAAGCTCGGTGCTCTATGAACTGGGCAGAGAGAGTGACCACTTCTTTCGAATATACGAGCGCTGTGTGGTTGAGCTTGAGAGCACAGGTGTCTGTAGCGCCTCTTAGGTTCGCATCTTCGAGTGTGACCGTGCCATCGCCTGGATTCTTGCCTAACACAATTCTTCCTACACCAGCGTCGTAGGTGCCAGTGATCACACCTATCGGCACGTCGATATCATAGTCACCTAAGCCATCACTTAAGATCATTTTGCTCGAACCAAATATAAACCCGAGGCCATGATTAGACAGTGTTTTAGCGATGGTTGCCCCATTGTGAGGTGTACCTGCGGTAATAATGCAGGTGTCTGCAAAGTTGGGTTGGTAGAATTTAAAGTAATGACGAATCAGTAAGCCACCGAGTGAATGGCCAAAGAAGTAGACTTCATCATGCTCATCAAACCGCGCATTTATAAAGCGATTAAGGCGCTTTGCAGCAGAAGGAAAACGCAGAGAGTTGTAGGCGAACTTGTGCGTTGTAAAGCCACGTTTTTTGAAGTTCCTATCCAGATATTGCATGATCAACGCAGGCATATATAGACCATGAATTAAAACTATATGTTTGTTTTTATTATTCATTTTTATCCTCCGTATGATGGTGTCTCCAGTATATTTAGTCGCAAATCTAAACTCAATAAAACTTGCGGCTAATGGGACACAAAAGACAGAGGTGTACGTTATAGACAGAGTGCTCGTTATAGATAAAGAGTGGTTACTCCGATCTCACTCCACCATAAACATCAATGGTTAAGCCACCGTTTAGCGTAAGTATCGGGTGTCAGACTTTTTACCTTATTGAAGCTTCTCTCTAATGTTTTTTATTAGCAAGTCACTTGTCACTAAACTCTGCAATCGGTTTTGAACTAAGCACTGTTAATACCTTACGGGTCGGTTCGTTGAGTCTATAAATCTTACGATTTTGAATTTTCAGCTTTGATGAGTTTTGTATCGACAGTTTCACTCTTTAACTCAGGCTCAACTAGTACCTTTATCACGCCTTTTTGTAGGATCAGGTTATTAGGGTAGGTGATGATGTTGCCCGAACTGTGTCGAAGAATAACGTGGAACATGGTGATATCGATGATCACGCCACTGATATCTTCGTCTTTCTCTGCGACTCTTACTCTGTCGCCAATGCGATAAGGGAAGACGAAAAATATTAGTACGCTGGCTGTGAGGTTACTTAGAATCGACCATTGCGCGAATAAAGCGACACCCAGCACCGCAAATATGGATGACAAGAACAGCGAAATATCACCAAAACCCAAGTTAAGAACAATCGTAAACACAGCGATGAAGAGCAGAAACAGTAAGATATTGAAACACTTAATCACGAACTGCTTTCGCTTCAATTCGACGCGCTTATTTTCCGCTAATGTTTCTATCCAATTTTTCCCCAAGCGTTTTATCACCCAATACACAGTGATAAGAAGTAAACCTAAACCCACTTGTTTAAGCCACATATTGGATTGCAAAAACTCAACCATTAAATAAACCTTAATTTTTTCAAAATAACGACTTCAATCGCAACGACCATCAACAGTCCAATACAAAACAGCGGGAATGCCACAGGGTTGTCTGTTCCTGGGATTCCAGCAATATTGACGCCCAATAAACCGGTGAAAAATCCGGCAGGGAGGAAAATACCCGCAATGATAGAAAATAGGTATGTATTTCTATTCATTTTTTCAGCTTGTTGCTGACTTCTACTCGCCAAAAACACATTAATCTGGTCGATATAGAACTCAACGGATTCGTTAATCCTCAAAATGGTATCAAGACTGTTTTTGATATGACTGTTGTGCTTACTCAGCGGGGCTGGTAAGTCATTCATTAAATCCTCGAAAACGTATTTCTGTGGCTTCAAATAGCGTCTTAGTCTGAGTAGCCTAGAATGCAGAGCATTGATGGACTTAATATCGTGATGAGATTCAGACTCTAGCTCATCAATCAGTTGTTCAACGGGAGTCAAGAAGCTTGATATGTAATGGTTGATTCCTCGGATCATGCCTAGTAATACATCAGGTAACGATGTCGGGCCTTGGCTTTGTTTGAGATCAGATATTAGGTTGCTAACCGCTTTTGAAGGGACCTTGCGTGTCGATATTAAAGTGCCTTTGTACCATAAGATACGTAGGCTAAGCATGTCGTCAGGGTTGGCACCTTCGTTTAGATTAATGCCTCGCAGAATCATTAAAAAGCAGTCGTGCCCAAATTGTTCAAATCGAGGACGAGTGTCATCGGTAAGTAGTGAATCGATGATGGCGTTTGGAACCGTATTACTGTGGAGCCATTCTCTCAAACCGTCAGCATCTCTTTGGCAATGATACCAAGTTGATTGCTCGAATTGGGCTGGGCTGGTGGTGTGCTCATGTGCCACACCTTCTGAAAATTGCCAGCTTGAAATTATGAAAGCGTCCATTCGCTGTCCTTAATGATATGACGAAACCATCGATATTAGAGCACGATTTAAGTGCCTATATTAGCTCTATTTTCTTAGAGAACGAGAGCCGAGATAACAAGTGCTGGTAGAACGTTTGGTTAGAGAAGTTACTCTTATGAGTTCTCGGATTTATAAGTACCGTTCCCTAATAAATGTAGCTCATTGTTTCGTCGTTATAAATTAGCACTCTGGTCCCATGTTAGCGACGAAAAAAAAGAAAAGACCGAGGTCTTTTCTTTTGAGAGATAGTTGAGGAGAGCTTGCTCAGGCAACTCGAGTTTTCCGATGGTTTACATAAGCAAAAGCGCTAACGACACGGTGCGAAGATATCTTGTTCCTCTCTATACTCTTTGGTTTGTACATCCATCAGGCCAAGCAATGAATCGAACAAATTGTCGTGAGAAAAGCTCTGTTCCTTTCCTTCTTTACGCAAGCAAGTGTCACTGAGCCCTTTCTCTGTAGCAAAGTCATCAGACATCCATAGAATCATCGGAACATGGGTTTGTTCTTTCGGTGCTAATGAATAAGGCATGCCGTGTAAGTAGACGCCATTTTCTCCCAATGACTCTCCATGATCGGAAATGTACATCAGCGCGACATTGTACTTATCGGTGAGTTTTTCTAGCTTCTTAATAGCCTGTGAGAGAAAGAAATCTGTGTACAAAATAGTGTTGTCGTAGGTGTTGACGACTTGCTCTTTGGTACAGTTTTCGATGTCAGAACGTGGACAATCTGGCATAAATTTCCTATGTTCTTCAGGATAACGCTCATAGTAAGTTGGGCCGTGAGAACCGGAAATATGATAGAAAATGATACTATCTTGCTTAAGATCTTGGGTATCTTGCTCAAAGCTCTCTAACATCGCTGTGTCGTAACACACATCGTTGTTACATAGCGGGTCGCTGTCTTTGGCGACGAGAGTCATCTCTTTGATTCGGTGCGCAACGGTTTTGTCTCCACCATCATGTTCTCTCCAAATAGAGTGAATCCCTGCGCGGTTCATGATGTCGACTACGTTGTCTTGGTTGTAGGCTTTGTCGCGATCATAGTTGCTGCGATTCATGTTAGAAAACATACACGGAACAGAAACTGCAGTGGCCGTTCCACACGACTGAACATCAGAGAAAAATATCGGATTGTAGGGCTTGGTATGAGCATTGGTTTCTTTCTCATAGCCATAATATTGATAGTTGTATACACGTGCTGTTTCACCAAGAACAAACACCAATAAGGTTGGTTTTTCTGCTTGTTTAGTTTCTGGTTTTAGCTGTGCGTCTAAGCCTATTTCTTGGTACGGGATTGGCTCTTTGATATAAGTATTATTGATGTACTTAACGGTTGATGCCACGTACTCCGTTGGAATGATCATCTTCTTGAGATGAGAATTATTTCGGCCAATCGATACGTAATCTTTGTAAAATAGCCCTGCAATAATGGCAATGACGATTAACGAACTCAATAATCCTATCGATTTCCAAATAGCAAAATCTTTCCAAGACTCTCTTTCAAGGTTCGTCAATAAAAGTACTAGTGATGGTATACCACCCATCAAAACAAACCAGAAAATAGAATATAGGCTTAAATAACTGGCGGCTTCTCCACTGTTGGTTTCAAAAACGTTTTCTATCATTCCATAGTCAACAAAAATGCCATAGCTGAACATGCTGTAGCTGACCAGAGAGGAAGTAAGCAGTAACAAGATGAAAAAGGCCTTGGCGAATATCGGCCAGTTAAAAACTTGAAAGATAAAGTTGAATGCAGCGAGAAAGAAGAAGGGAATTGAGATTATGAACCCAATACTTTCCGCTTTTGAGGCACTAAGAATATTGAATAACTCGCGCGAGATCGGCAGGTTGATGACAAGTAAATAATACAATGCCAAAACGAAAGGGAGTTTGTTTATCGACATATTTAAGCGCGGTAGATTCATTGTCTTGTTTTCCTGCGTCTCTTGTCCCTTTATTTTAGTCTCGCTACCAAGAAAGCTCTAATATCAATGCATAAAGCTCAGGAAGTGATGGAGAGCGATAAACCGGCTAAAGTGAAATGACGCGATAGGGCGTGTAGAAACAAAAAATTCACTTTACTGAGTGACCTTCATGACAAGGTGGAACAGCAAAGTGAATTAGTATATTTAGCTTATTCTATGTAATTCAATCACATTAGAAGTTGTATGAACCACCGAAGCTAATGCTGTTGAAGGCAAGTGTTTTGTCTTCTTTCTTAAAGCCGTAGTCGTTCTCAACACTCGCCGCATCTGCTTGTGAAATTAGGCGAAGTGTTAGGTGTTCGATTGGCGTGTATTCAACACCGACACCAAAGTGGAAACCAGTACCACTGTCGTCATCATAACCAGCACTCTGGTTTGCATTTAGGTCAACAGAACTTAAACCAGCCAATACGAATGGACGGATAGTATTGTCGAACGTGTAACCGATGTTTGCAGATGCTGAAATAGATGTTGGCGACAGTTTTGCTGCCCCCTTTTTGTAGTCTGCGTAATCGTTGTAGCCAAGCTCAACACCAATGATGCGATTGAATTGGTAACCGCCGTATAGGTTGTAGCCCATGCCATTTGAATCTAAATTACCTTGACCATCTGTATCAGAATCTTGGTAGATACTAAGTCCGCCACCAATGTAAGCACCGCCGTCAGTTCCTGCTGCTAAAGCTGGAAGAGATACTGCGCCAATTAAACCTAGTGCTAATGCTGATTTCGCTATCTTGTTCATCTTTGTTACTCACTCTGTCATGTCTTCAAATGTGATTGTCAGTCACTATCGATTGTTAATCGTTTTTAGTTTGTGGCCTCTAGACCGTTGTTGACAATTATCCCTGAGTTTTTTACTCATTACTGTATGGCTTTGTAAGTTGAATCGTTACATAGAAACAAAAATTCACTTTACTGTGCTGTCTTATTACAGGGCAGAGCAGCAAAGTGAATTTTGGTTATTTACTTACTATGTAATCACTGGGAGCACATCAGAAGTTGTATGAACCACCGAAGCTAACACTATTGAACGCAAGTGTGTGATCATCACTTTTGAATGAGCCGTTACTTCCGAAGGAATAGTTGTCTTCCACATTTACCGCATCCGCTTGAGAAATCAGGCGAAGTGTTAAGTGCTCAATTGGTGTGTATTCAACACCGACACCAAAGTGGAAGCCAGTGCCACTGTCGTCATCATAGTTTGCTGCGCTATTTGCATGAAGGTCGACCGAGCTTAAACCTGCAAGTACAAATGGACGAATGGTGTTGTCGAACGTATAACCGAGGTTAGCTGATACAGAAATAGACGTTGGTGAAAGTTTGTCTGTGCTGTTCTTGTAGTCTGCATAATCGTTGTAGCCAAGTTCCACGCCAACGATACGGTTGAATTGATAACCGCCGTATAGGTTGTAGCCCATTCCGTCTGAATCTAGGCTTGGCGCACCGTCTGTGTCTGAGCCTTGATAGACACTAAGCCCACCACCGAGATAGGCACCTCCATCAGTGCCTGCTGCTAAAGTTGGAAGTGAAACTAAACCAATTAAACCGAGTGCTAATGCTGATTTTTTCATGATAATACCTTGTTTACTTATCCTGTGATGGAAGTCACGGTATCGCTGATTTTTGATCTGTAAAACCCTCAGAAATGAAACCTATCTTCTCATTCATCGTGCGATTATATGCGGCTCTAGAGTTTTCAATAGTTAACGAGATTTTGCGCGGTTATATTGTATATAAATAAAATTCATATATTGACAAATGGTTAAATTTGCTAAATAAAACGATGTTTTTAATTTTTCCTTGATTGGTTTTTTATACTAAACTATTGAAATAAAAATATTTTTTAATGGCTCACTAGCGCTGTAGGTGATTTTTTTTGATAAACCCAAGCGTTTGATTCATCCATAACAAGGAAAAAGTAATGCTAATCAAAGAAAAGACAGGCTTGGTTGTTGTGGATGTTCAAGGCAAGTTAGCGTACCTCGTCGATGAGAGCGATACGCTAATTTCTAACTGTAGAAAGTTGATTAAGGGCGTGCAGGTTTTGGGGCTGCCAATTGTTAGCTTGGAGCAGAATTCTGAGAAGTTAGGTGCTACGGTCGACGAACTTAATGACCTATTGAGTGATGCTAAGCCGATACAAAAATTTACGTTCAACGCGTGTAACGAGCCCAAGTTTGTTGAGGCAGTGCAAGCCAAAGATGTGGATACGTGGTTGGTTTGTGGTATTGAAGCTCACATTTGTGTCTATCAAACCGCAGTGGGTTTGTTGGAACTTGGGTTCAAGGTTCAAGTGGTTAGTGATTGTATTAGCTCGCGAACCGCACTCAACAAGGGGCTGGCAATCCGTCGACTAACCGATGCTGGTATCCAAATCACAGGATTGGAAATGAGCTTATACGAGCTAGTGAAAGATTGTCGTGCACCAGAATTTAAGTTCATTCTATCCTTAATTCGTTAACTTGGGTTTCGTTTAGGTCCGATTCGTTAACTTTCCATTTTGAAGAGGTTTATTTGAACAATCTAATCGTATTTACCGGAGGGCCGGGATCTGGAAAAACCTCAGTCATCGATGCTTTGAAAAGTCTGGGCTATCGCTGCGCACCAGAAGTTGGACGTAAAGTGATTCAGCAACAAGTCGAGCAACAAGGTAGAGCCTTGCCGTGGTTAGATAAAGTGGCTTTTCGTGACGAAATGGTGCGAGAGGAGTTAGCGAATTACCAAGCGTTTGAGGAAAGTGAGCAACTCGTTTTCTTTGATAGAAGCATCGTAGATTCATACGGTTACAGCTTGTTAGAAACGTTGCCTATTTCAGAGCCTTTGATGAATAACTGTAATGAACTGGAATACAACAGCAAGGTATTTATCTTCCCGCCATGGGATTCGATTTTCATCAATGACCAAGAGCGCAAGCAAGATTTTGATGAAGCGATCGCCACCTATGAAAAGATGGTGACAGCCTATAATCAGTTTGGTTATCAGCTGGTGGAAGTGCCTAAGCTATCTGTTGAGGTACGAGTCGAGTTTATCTTAGCCTCGGTTGGTTAGATTAATCGAAACAGTCGGTGTTACGGCTCTTGAGAGGCGATTGTCGAACCGCCACCTATACCGACAGCAATGATTTGTCTGGTGCTATGCAGCCAGCTGGCTGCGGTTTCAACGTCTTGCCCTTTGAACAGAGTGCGGTTGATGTCTAGGTTCTTGCTTGATTGTTTCGTTGATACTTTAGTCACTGTTTGCTCAACCGATTCATGCGTCAGACACGAATACCTACCAAGATGTACTCTCTTAATAAGCTAAAATATATACGAGTCAATTATCGTAATTTTTGAGTCATATTAGTAACTACGCACTATCACTATTCTGTAGCGTTAACGTGAATGTCATGCCTTGGTCTGGGTTGTTTTTCGCTATCAAGGTACCTTGCATATCCCGAACATTGTTTGCTGTTATAGCCAGCCCGAGTCCTAAGCCTTCGCCCATCTTTTTGTTGGTATGGAAGGGTTCGAAAATGGTTTCGAGTTGGTCTTCTGATACGCCACAGCCATTATCTTGCACTTTGATGATCACGCGTTGTTGATCGGTATGTGCGCTGATAACAATGGTCGCGGGTGTTTGATTTTGAGTGGCGTCTATTGCGTTTCGAATCAGGTTTCCAAGAACTTGGCTTAGCCTGGCTTCTTCACCCATCACCATAGAAATATTGGAGGCGATTCGTACTCGAATATCGACGTTTTCGAGATCGGCTTGGTGAATGCGTAGGGTTTCTTGCAGTGCGTCTGTCAGTGACACTGGGTATGGCTTTTCAAGTCTTTTAAAGGCGAATGACTTCAATTGGCTGGTCATGTTTGCCATTCGGTCGATAAGACTCATCACTAAGTCCATGTTCGCTTTCAACATCTTGGTCTCGCCTCTTTCCATCAGTAGTTGATTACTTGAAAGCAGGGTTTTTAGACCAGTAAGCGGTTGATTAAGCTCATGAGTGATCGCACTCGACATCCGCCCTAGTGCGGCAAGTTTGCTTGATTCAACCAGTTCTTGTTGTGCGTCTTTCAGGTCTTGTGTTCGCTCTTCTACACGTAGTTGAAGCGTTTTATTAGCGTTTTGCACTGCAATTTCTGCTTTTTTGCGCTTACTAATATCGATCACGGTACACAGATAATAAGTGGTCGCATGCCAAGGAAAGGCACTTATAGAAAACAGTACCGGAAAGTAGCTACCATCGCTGCGTCTTGCCATGGTTTCGACGCTGGTTATTTCGGCCAGTTCTTGGTGTTGCTCTAGGTTCTGAAGCAACTGCAAGGTGGTTGAATTTGGATTGCCTGCCTCAAATAACTGCCAAACTTTGATGTTACTGATCATTGAATCGGATAGTGAGAAGTAGTTCTTGGCCATGAGATTAATATCATGGATATGACCATGTTTGTCGATCAGCACTAGCCCAACGTGCGTTTTATTGATCATCCCAGACAGACGCTTTTCCGACTCTTCGATGAGTTTTTGTATTCGTAAATTGCTGAGCTTTTTCTGACGTCTTTGATAAAGAATAACCAGCAATAACAGAATGAACAGACAACCTACTGCGACGCTCCAACTTATCCAACTTGTGGTTTGGTTTAGGCTGGTTAACGGCGTTAGGTAGGTTAAGCGCCAATTCAGGTCGTCTAACTTTATGGATTGAATAAGGTAATCTTTATCTTTCAGTCGCCATACGCGAATGTGGGTTTGGTCATATAGCTCACGCTTTGTAGCGAGCGGTTGTGAAGTGAAATTTTCATTGAACCAATCTGCATTCAATCGGTGATCACTCGATAGAAAAAACTGATCGCGAGGGTTTTGAAACAAGATGGCTTCACCATCGGCAAACCATTGGTCGATCAGTAATGATAAATCAATTTGTACTGCAACAATGCCTACCACATCGGATGCTCGATAAACGGGTGCAGCAATAAAATAATCGGGTGTGACGCCTTTATTTTTGGTTACTAGGGAGATCGCACCGCCTTGCTGGTGGATCTTAGCGACAATAGTGCTGGCGCTTTTTTTACTGAGTTTGTTCCTTTCTACGCTAGAAACAAGCAAATCACCGTTTGCAGAGAGTAGATACCATCCTTTGGTGTTAGCCGCTTTGTCTAACTGAATCAGCTGTTTTTTAATGTGTTTTTGGAGGCGAATGTCACCATCAATAAAACGCACGCTGGTTTCATCGTTCGTCACGAGATAAGGCAAATAGTAAAAACGTTTGAGCGTGCGTCTTGCTTCGGCAATGTATCCAAGGAAGCGCTGTTCTGCGTAACGCTGAGCTTGTTCTAGCTTCCATTGGCTTATGCCACTTTTGGTAGTTACCTGAATTAAACCAATCAATAAACAGGCAAACAGGAACAACCAATATCGATTTTTGTTAACCATTCTTGATTAAATCCTTTTTAAATTATTGAGTTGAAAAGCTGCGTTTTATTACCACATGGAAGGTTGAATCTGGAACAAATTGAAGCTAGCAAACATTATAAAACTGTTAAAGGAGTGTTATTCAAAGTGGGAGCTAGCTCCTTTTAGTCTGCGGCTTTTTTACATACCGTGGTCGATATTATTTAGGTGTAAGCGATGGGAAGAGATCATGCAACGTATTGCTTTGATTGAAGATGATGCAATTGTGCGTCAAGCAACCAGCCAATGGTTGCAGTTGGCAGGCTTCGATGTCACCGCATTTGAGGTTGGACAAGACGCGTTAGATGCGGTCGTGGAAGGTGATTTTCAGACCATCATTAGCGATGTGCGCTTACCTGATATTGATGGTGTTGAACTGTTAAGTCGCTTTAAAGATTTGGTGCCAGAAGTACCTGTTATCTTGATCACCGGACATGGTGATGTCGATATGGCCGTTAAGGCATTACAGCAAGGCGCGTATGATTTTATAGAAAAGCCGTTCGATCCAGAGCGTTTGTCTCAAACGGTATCGGAAGCGGTAGATAAACATCAAAGTGGTCAAGATAGGATAAATCGTCAAAGCTATTTGGATAACCTGAAGGGCATTGAACAAGTTCTGATTGGCCGCAGCAGAGTGATGTGTGCATTACGAGAACAAATACAAAAGGTCGCTTCAATTGATACCAACGTGATCATTTATGGTGAAACTGGCTGTGGGAAAGAGCTCGTTGCCTCTTGTTTACATAAATTTAGTCAGCGTAAACCTCATCCTTTTGTGCCACTAAACTGTGGTGCGATTCCAGAGAATCTATTTGAAAGCGAGCTGTTTGGTCATGAAGCCGGAGCATTTACTGGTGCTGCTAAACGACGCATTGGTAAGCTTGAATTTGCCGACAAAGGTACGGTCTTTCTTGACGAAATAGAAAGTATGCCGTTGTCGATGCAAGTAAAAGTGCTACGTACTTTACAAGACAATGTTGTTGAACGTGTCGGTGGTAATCAACAGCAACATGTTGATTTAAGAATAGTTTCAGCTTCGAAATGCGACCTTTTAAATCATCCTGACTTTCGCCAAGATCTTTTCTATCGTTTGAACGTTGCTCAACTGCATTTACCTCCCCTTAGTGAACGAGAAGACGATGCTCTTATCCTTTTTGAACACTTCACTCAAGAAGCAAACAGCGAAACCCGAGCGGCCAGTGAAGCCGATCGCTATGCCTTGTTGTCGTATGCATGGCCGGGCAATGTGCGTGAACTGCGTAATGTTGCGATTCGTTTTGCGCTGGATGAAAGCCTGACCGTTGGTGATATTTTGGCGTGTCGTCCTAATTCTGTCACAGAGTCCACAACGGCAGGCATCCCGTTGGCGGTTCAAGTGCAGAGCTTTGAACGGAAAGTGATTCATGATGCGCTAGTGCGTTATCAGGGACGCATCAATGATGTTATGCAAGACTTGGATTTACCTCGTCGAACATTGAACCAAAAGATGGTGCGTTATGGGTTGAATCGAAGTGACTACGTCGATTCTCAATGATCGGTTTGACAGTCGTGTTTATTGGATATTGATGAGCAATAAATGGCTCATCGTATATTTATCACTTTACAAACATTGATCACATAAATATAACATGATGTGACCTGACCACCTTTAAGGGGATGTTAACTGCGGCTTTGGATAAGCAAAAAATAGCTTACTCATTAGTAGTGAAATAAGCAGAAAATGGCTTGCTTTAGGTGGCTTTTAAAATAAATCATAATAAAAACAGTAGTTTAAAAATTGGCATTGTGCTTGCTATCTAGTGATTGTTGTTAACAAAAATATAACGTGAATAACCCTACATGGAGAGTAACAATGAAATACAACAAGCTAGTTAAAACTTTAGCGATAGCAATGGCTTCTCTTGGCCTTATCAGTAATGCGTCAGCTGAAGAAGATCGCAGCTATATTTTAGCGACGGCCTCAACGGGTGGTACTTACTATCCGGTAGGTGTGGCCTTAGCGACATTGAGTAAAGTTAAGCTTGCGCCTAAGCAGCACTTTTCTTTAGCGGCTATCAGCTCTGCGGGCTCGGGTGAGAACGTAAAGTTGTTGAATGAGAACGAAGCTCAGTTCGCCATTCTACAAGGTTTGTATGGTGCTTGGGCTTGGCAGGGTTTGGGGCCATATGAGAAATCTGGCAGACAAACTCAACTGCGTTCAGTTTCCATGTTATGGCAAAACGTAGAACACTTTATTGTGCGTTCAGATCTAGCAAAAACAGGTACAGTAAGCGATCTAGAGAACCTAAACGGTAAGAAATTCTCTATCGGTAAGAAGAACTCTGGGACTGAAAACTCAGGTCGTCAAATCATGCAAGGCCTATCCGTGGACCCAGAACAATTTAAACTCGCCTTTATGGGTTACGGTGGCAGTGCGAGCGCATTACAAAATGGCACAATTGATGGTATGAACACGCCTGCTGGTGTTCCTGTTGGTGCGGTGACGCAAGCCTTTGCAGCACTGGGTGAAGATATTCAAATCTTGTCGTTTACCGATGCACAAATCAAACAAGCGAATGGTGATTATAATATCTGGACCAAGTATGAGATCCCAGCAAACACTTATCCAGGTGTCGATAAACCAATTACTACGATTGCCCAACCTAACTTCCTAGCGGTTCGTGAAGACATTTCTGAAGAAGATGTGTATCAACTGACCAAAGCTATCTATGAAAACCTACCTTTCCTACAAGGTATCCACAAAGCAACCAAAGCAATGGCACTTGAGAAAGGGATCGCAGGCCTTCCTGTTCCGCTTCACCCTGGTGCTGCTCGTTACTATAAAGAAGTGGGTATAGAAATCCCTTCTGAGTTGATCGTCGACTAACTCTTTGTCTTCGATTAGCCATTTATCTCTAACTCGCTATTTGGCGTGAACTGAATATTCGCGTTAATTAATTGCTTGGTGCGTTTTCATCTGTTTCGGCTACTTTGTCTGATTTGACGGTCTCCGACTCGTTCGATTATTTGAAGTGAAAACGCACCACCTTACTTTATGGATTTTCTCTGCGCGTTTGGCTGTGGAGAGCAGGAGTTTTCTATGAGCGATTCGCTGCAGCAGGAACTGAAAAAATTCGAATTGCCTACCCGAACAGATTTCCCTTGGGTAGGCAAAGCAATAACGACTATGGGAGTGATACTCTCCCTCCTACATATTTGGTTTAATACCTTATCTACCTTGCCAGAGCTTTGGATTTCGGCGACGCATTTCGCTGGTTTCGCAATCATTTGCGCACTTTGGTATCCCGCCCATGTCTCGCTTAAAAAAAGCAAAATAGCATTAGCTATCGATATTGGGATTGCCTTGGCTGCTTTAGCTTGCCTTATCTACATTCCCTTTGCCGAAGATGCGTTGTATGACCGAGGCGTAAAATTTATCGCCAGTGATTGGTTTTTCTCTATCTTGGCGATTGCCATCGTCATTGAGCTGATTAGACGCACTATGGGCTGGTTCATTCCAGTGCTTATCTTAGTGTGCTTAAGTTATGTAGTGCTTTGGGGACAATGGACCAGCGGTATTTTTCATTTTCCGGGTTTAAGCCTTGAGACGTTACTTTATCGAAGCTTTTACTCATCAGAAGGGATGTTTGGTTCGATCTCAAGAATCAGTTGGACCTTCGTGTTCATGTTCATCTTATTTGGCGCATTTTTAGTTCGATCTGGTGTCGGCGACTACATTATTGATGTATCCCGTGCCGCGGCGGGCAAAGTGATTGGTGGCCCTGGTTTCATTGCCGTTATTGGCTCCGGCTTGATGGGCTCTGTCTCCGGGTCGAGCGTAGCAAACACAGTATCGACGGGCGTGATCAGTATTCCCTTGATGCAAAAGGCAGGTTTCCCTTCGCGTTTCGCGGCAGGTGTTGAAGCGGCTGCATCCACTGGCGGGCAGTTGATGCCACCTGTGATGGGTGCGGGCGCGTTCATCATGGCCTCTTACACGCAGATCCCTTATGTCGATATTATTGCGGTTTCCTTTGTTCCTGCGCTTATCTACTTTTTGTCAGTGGCCTTTTTCGTGCGTATTGAAGCGAAGCGTAGTGGTGTACAAAAGGTGACCTCTGGCTGTGAACCTTTGTTAAAGGTATTGCTATCGGGCTGGCACAACCTGATCCCATTGGCCGTGTTAGTGACTTTGCTCGTTCAAGGCTTTACGCCGACTTACGCTGCGGGTATTTCGATTCTTTCTGTGGTGGTGGCATCATGGTTCTCTAAAAATCACAAAATGGGACCGAAAGCGATCATTGAAGCTTTGTCTCAAGGCGCAAAAAACATGGCGACAACGGCTGTGTTACTAGTTGGTATTGGTCTAGTTGTTAATGTCATTAGCACTACGGGAATTGGTAACACCTTCTCTTTGATGATCAACAGCTGGGCGAATGGCGAGTTACTGGTGATGATTGCGTTGATCGCACTGGCGTCTTTGATTCTGGGTATGGGGTTACCAGTAACGGCGGCTTATATTGTGTTGGGAACATTGTCTGCTCCTGCCTTGTATAAATTGATTGCTGAAAGTCAACTGCTCGACTTGTTGGTGTCAGGGCAGCTTCCTGAGCAAGCTAAAGCCATCTTTATGTTGGCTGCGCCAGATAAGCTTGATCTATTGAACGCACCGATGGCGTTGGAAACGGCGAAAGAGATGATTGCGTTAGTTCCTGCTGATTTTGTGGAAACTCTGCTTGAACAGAGCCTTGGCTTAGAAGCTATCAGCCTTGCACTGCTTTCGGCTCACTTAATTATTTTCTGGTTATCGCAAGACAGCAACGTGACTCCGCCTGTTTGTTTAACTGCATTTGCGGCTGCAACCATTGCTAAAACACCCCCGATGAGAACGGGCTTAATGGCATGGAAGATCGCCAAAGGCTTGTATTTAGTACCATTGTTGATTGCCTACACTAACTTGGTAAGTTGGGATGTGGCCTCCGTGTTAGTCACGGGTGGCTTTGCTGTTATTGGTACTTACGCGTTTATCGCGGCGATTGAAGGTTATTTAGAGAGCGAAGTTAATATTATTACTCGAGTAGTGTTGGTTGCGATAGGTGTAGCTCTAGTATGGCCTGATGTTTCAGTCGTGATCCGTTTGGTATGTGTTGCCATTTTTGTTGGTATCTTCATCTACAGCGGTCGTAAATACGATGCAAATCAAGTGAAAAAGGAATCAGAAAGTGAGGAAAAAAAGTTACCTCAAACCGGGTCTAACACTGTCGCGTCTTCCCTATAATTAAAGGATTGAATGTAGGAATATTATGAACTCAACATACGACTATATTATCGTTGGTGGTGGCATTGTTGGTGTGTCGACGGCATGGCAATTACAGCAAGCTCACCCTGATAAAAGTATCCTTTTAGTCGAAAAGGAGCGTGGCTTCGCGCAGCACCAAACTGGCCACAACAGCGGTGTGATTCACGCGGGTGTTTACTACGCTCCAGGCAGTTTAAAGGCCGATTTTTGTAAGCGTGGCGTAGAGCGAACTATCGCCTTTTGCAGCCAACACGATATCCCTGTCGAAAACTGCGGTAAGCTGTTGGTCGCGACCAATGAGCAGGAAGTGGAGCGCATGAACGCGCTCTACCAACGTTGTCATGATAACGACATTGATGTCGATTTGTTGGACCAAGCGCAACTGAAACTTGCCGAGCCCAACATCACGGGCTTGGGCGCGATTTATGTCAAAACCACCAGTATCGTCGACTACAAAAAAGTCACCGAAGTAATGGCTCAAGAGTTTGTTGAGGCGGGTGGCAAGCTTAGTCTAGGCACAGAAGTGATCATGGCGGATGAGCAAGAAGATGAAGTGCAGTTAACGTGCAAAGTCGATGGTCAAACTCTACAACTGAACAGCCGATTCTTGATCACTTGTTCTGGTTTGATGGCCGACAGAATGACCAGCATGCTTGGCATTGAAACCGACTTCCAAATCGTCCCTTATCGCGGTGAGTATTATCAGTTGGACGCGAAACACAACCAGGTGGTGAATCACCTTATCTATCCGATCCCTGACCCAGAACTGCCTTTCTTGGGTGTGCACTTAACACGTATGATCGATGGCTCGGTAACGGTAGGGCCAAATGCAGTTCAAGGTTGGAAGAGAGAAGGCTATGGCAAGCTGAACTTTAGTTTTAAGGACACTTGGCAGATGCTGAGCTTTTCGGGCTTTTGGAAAGTGACTGCGAATAATCTGAAAACCGGTTTGATCGAGCTTAAGAACTCGTGGTGGAAGCCGGGCTATCTAAAATTGGTCAACAAATATTGCCCGAGCATTACGGTGTCAGATTTCAAACCTTACCCAGCAGGCATACGCGCTCAAGCGGTGCTCAAAGATGGCACTTTGGTTCATGACTTCCTGTTTGCAGAAAGCCCAAGAAGCTTGCATGTGTGTAATGCGCCATCGCCTGCAGCGACTTCTGCGATGCCGATTGGCGAATACATTTGTGGCAAGGTGATGAAAAAGACGGCTTGTGATAACTGAAGATCATTGATCGAACTTTTCTCCGAAGATAATAAAAAATCCGCCAGCTCCATTCTATTTAGGATCGAACTCGCGGATTTTTAGTTTTAGCCGTGTTTGCTCGAGTTAGTTGCTAGCAACTAAACTTAAAGCTAATCAGGAACGAAGGTTGCGACGATAGTGACATCGTTAAAGTTACGATAACCATGCACCATGATGTTGAATTCACCGGCTGGTTTGTTCAATACACACTGTTCGTTACTGCTATTTTGGTATGGGCGGCAATCGTAGCTTGTTTTCGATACTGTACCATTGTGTTTCACATATAAATCCGCATCACCACTACGAGGGCCTGTTAATGTCACCGTTAACTGACCTGCACTTTCCGTTGTAAATGTGAAGAACTGCTCTTCACCATATCCTGCAGTAAGCCCTTCAACAGGCACGTCATTTTGCAGCTCTTTAGGGCCTGCAACGGGCGAATCAAGGCTGGTTTCGACAAGGTAAGCAATGGCCAGTTTGGCGAACTTGGTCGCATGTGTCGCTGTTGGATCGGAGTTCTCAAGCGTGTCGTGCTGAGTATGAATGTTTGGGTTGTAGTCGTTGAACATACTTTCGAATGGCATGGCTGCTGGGTAGCCAACATTGTGCCAAGAGGCGTGGTCAGAACAGGCATAGCCACAATCATCGAAACCGTAACTGATGTCGCTAGCGTAAGTGTCGATCAGCTCGCTTAAGTAGGCGTTTAGGTTGCTGTCGGTATAGTCCGTGATGAAGGTGATATCGTGCGCTGAACCGTTGTAGTTGGTCATGTCTAATTGCAACACCGACACAACGTTTGCTTGCTCGTCTCTTAAAGCGTTGGCGACATCTTGTGAGCCGCGCAGCCCTACTTCTTCTGCTGCATAACCATAGAACTTAATTGTTTTGTCGGGCTGAATGCCACTGGCGATCATCAGGCGAAGCGACTCAGTTACGGTCGCAATACCAGACGCATCATCATCGGCTCCCGGTGAGATGGTGCCTTCGCTTGTCCAAGATCCAACAGTCGAATCAAGGTGTCCGCCAACAACGACGATCTCTTCAGGATATTTAGCGCCAAGCAGTGTCACTTCAACGGATTTTTGCGGATATTCGGCATGCGTGATCTGGCGTGCAGACGCATACGGTACGTCTTTAATTTCTGATTCCCAACGATCTAAAAGCCAATCTGAAGCAGCGACACCAGTAGAAGTAGTATAAAAACGGTTGGTGAAGTTGGTTAGATTTTCGATGGTCGTGACCATGTTGTTCGGCTCGACCTGAGCGAGTAGGTCGTTCACTGTGTCTTGATGGCTGATCACCGGCTTTTCGAAGGTGCTCATTGTCAGTGGCATCGCTGCGGCTTTGAGTGCGCTTGCTTTGTCTTCATGCACCATGTAGCCACCACAGCGGTGGGTTTCTTCGTGCATGTGGCTAGAGAGTTTAGCCAGCTGTTTTGCGTTGATTTTCGCGACGATGGAATGCTTGTTTCCAGTCACGCTTGGGTAAACCGTTGCGCCATGTTGAGTCATTATATGCTGTGCGTCAGCATCGGTGGTGATCCAAACTTCTTCGTTCGCTGGTGGTGTGATTCCTAGGGATGCGTAAGCCGAAGTACTGTTGATTAAGGCTAAAGAACCTCCGAGTACAGCCAAAGCTAGCATGCTTTTTTGAATAGCCATTTGTCGTCCTTTTTATGGTGAGTATTGTTGTGTTGATTGGTGTGATTTTTTTTAGTGCGTGGATGTTTCATTTTCTAAACAGATAACCGCGAAAAGGGCCCCTTTCGGAGCCCTGATTTTACTATCGATTATTGTGCTTTAATGAAACGGTAGTGCTTGGTTTCTGAACAGATATCGCTTGAGGTACACACTTGGTACTCAACATCTACTGTGCCGTTGTGACGGAACTTGTCGACGTATGAGTTGAAGTCTGTAGCACCAACATTCTTGCCATTACGCTTAATCACGAAGTAGTCATTGGTGTCGTAATCCCATGCCAGCTTAACGCGAGCTTTGCCGTTCGGGTTTTTGTTACCAAACTTCAGCTTTAGTGGGAAGCCTTCCGCTGAGTTACCTTCAATCGTGATAGATTTGCTTGTTGATGTTGCAACGCCTGCATCGTCAGTCACGGTTAGGGTAACCACGTAGTCGCCAGCTTCAGCATAGGTATAACGAGTCACTTCACCTGTTTGCGTGTTGCCATCGCCTAGGTTCCATTGGTAAGAAACGATCTGACCGTCGCTATCCGAACTTGTGCTGCGCAGTTCTACTTCTTTGCCTACAACCGTGTGTTCGAAAGAAGAAACTGGCGGTACGTTAGCATTGCCAGATTCGTACGATGCTGTTAGGTTTGCACCTGCGTAATCTGAGTAACCTAGAACGTTAACCGTGTAACGACCTGCGGTTGGGTTTTCAATCACACACACTTCGTCTGTCACGGTTTCACTCTTACAAATATTTTCTTGAGAGCTTGGCACATAATCTAGACCGACATACATATCCGGGTCACCAGTAGACACAGCAAGATCAATCGTCAGCTTGTCTTGGCCTTCTGGTACTTCGATATCGAAGTAAGTTTTCGAACCCGTTTCACCAGCGACTGCGGCTTCAACACTATTCTCAAGACGTTGATATTCCGGTTCTGGTGGAAGTGGCGGTTCGCCACAAGGTGATACACCGACTAAGTTGAACGCAGAAACCACATCTTCGGCACTGTAACCAAGGTCAGTTGCTGAGTTTTTCACACCACAAGCTCCTTGCCAAAAATCGGTGTTTTCAGACCAGTAGATTTGGTTGGCTAACACGAACAGTTCGAAGGCTTTCTTGGTGTCCCAACCTTGTGTGGTTGCTAGGTGGTAGAACGCTTTGTTGAACACGCCTGAGCTGTAATGCACGTTCAAGCCATCGTAGTATTCGGATGCGTTGTTGATAGAAGAACCATCGCGTGATGGATCGTCCATGTAACGCAGCGCGCCTTCGCCTTTGAAGATATTTCGGCCGACCATCCAGTCATTGGTGCCCTTCATGTAGTATTCAGCCGCTTCACCCGCCATATCAGAGAAAGCTTCGTTCATACCCCCGGATTGATTCGCGTAAACCAAACCTGAGTTTTGCTCAGTGAAACCGTGGCTCACTTCGTGTGCTGACACGTCTAGGCTAACAAGTGGATAGAAGAAGTTTTCACCATCGCCAAAGGTCATTGCCTTGCCGTCCCAAAATGCATTCTCGTAGTTGTTACCGTAGTGAACACGCATCATGAGTTTGAAAGAGAGTGGCGCTGTGTCGAACCAGTTCTTATACATGTCGAACACGATGTTACCGAAGTAGTGTGCATCGTTGAGCGGAGAGAAGGCTCCATTCACTTCTTTATGTTCGTTACGAGGACATTCATAGCTATACGTGGTGTCGCCATCGGTCGCACCATTTAGGTCAACGGTGACAACATTTTCCGATTCCATCACACACTCTGTGCCATTTTCTACCACATCAAGGTAGTGGTAGTCGGTACCGTATTCGTAAATGCCTGTTTTTTCGTTACCACCGGGGCCTGTTCCGATCTGTGCGTGAGCAATACCTTCCCAACGGTCGATAACTTCGCCTGTATGTGCATCAAGCATGGTGAATGGTCGAGTCGGCTGTTCTCTGCCTTCAACGAGATAAGAGACAACGTAGACTAGGCGTGTTTTGTCATGTCCTTG
Source organism: Vibrio sp. S/42/10 (assembly GCF_029890535.1). Classification (NCBI taxonomy): domain Bacteria; kingdom Pseudomonadati; phylum Pseudomonadota; class Gammaproteobacteria; order Vibrionales; family Vibrionaceae; genus Vibrio; species Vibrio sp. S/42/10. Next base: position 79,541 of record NZ_JAKMZC010000002.1, read on the forward strand.
TTTTCCTGAACTTTGATAAATAAACAGTTCATGTTGGACGTTGTCTAAAGATTTGCTGGTTAAGCCCTGAACCTTGAGATCTTTACTCGCAAGCTCAACCGCTTGAGAGCTGTTGATCGATGGCTTAACAAAAGATCGCTCTAGGGTCGACGTTTTAAGGTAGCGTCCTTGAACGGATTTCAGCGCACCACCTTGAACACTTTGGGTAGCATTTAGGTAGTGCCCCCAAACAGGTGTTCCCCAGATGTTCTGTTGGATCTTAACTTTGTAGATACCACGCTTTTTGAGGCTCACCTCTTTTACCATCTCAAAGCTAGAGGCATTACTGACACCTAATTGAGCATTTAACCCAGAAAAGTTAGTAAAATTGATCGGTTGATTGATTTGAACGGATTCACTTGCGTGCACAGACAAAGACATAGCGCTGGCTATAGCAACGGCAACTAAACGTTTCTTTATTTTCATTGTTATTTTCTCTTTCCATGTAAAAACAAAGACGAAAGTAACAAACTCGTTACAAATAATTTACATCATTCGATCTGATTAATTAGTAGCATGGCAATGATCGCTTTTATTCATGAAACTTATATCTTGCACATTTACAGCTAGTAATCATTTCTGTTTATTTTTGAACCAATTCACCTTTTTTGTTTATAAAATGATGACACTTTTATTAAGTGTTTATTTTTCAAGAGAATTAAGTTTTTTGCGAAAATTGAACTGTGCCGCAATTTATGTGCGATGGGTTGATAGAAGGATCAACGATTTGGGGAGTTCAGTTTGAACGAAAGACTATTAAGCCGAATTTAAAGGAAATTTTGATAAGGAATTGACGACTTTTGGTCTTATTTTCTGAATTATTAGTTACAAGAGAGTTAGCCAAGTGGAGCTTTATCTAGCACAGAGCACAAAATAAGTGGTATGAAAAAGCCAGCGACGGATAGTCACTGGCTTAGATTGTTTCAGCTTTCTAAAGCTAGCGTTTAAAGGTACGCAAGCTTTAGCAAGTTGCTGTTTTTTTTGGAATTATTGCTTTTTACCGCCCACTTGAACGTAGTCGATGCCGATAATACGGTTGATGATACCCATAACAGAGCTTGTATCAGAGTTTGTTGAGCGAATTGTTTCAACCGTTGCACCTTCTGGCACTAATTCCATTGCACGATCTTGAGTGTTACCAGGAACTTGGAAACCCACAATATTGAAGCTTTCAGCGTGTGCAGTGTAAACTTCATCGTTGTGACTAATACCTGAACAACCTGCTAGAGAGATAACGCCTAAAACACACAATAACTTTTTCATAAAAATACCTTAAGAATGATTGGGAATTTAGATAGTAAGCCCATGGCTTCAACTGCTAACAAAGTGCGAGTTAACGAGTAACGGTTTACTTTGCTACTACTTAGCAGTGCTGTAATGACAAGCCATAAACGACAGTGTCATGATTATCTAGACTCAATAAGTTCATTGGGAGACAGCATCTCCCGACCGATGTTGAACATTATTCCAGAGGTGTTTTGTAGTTACTGTATGGGTTTGTCAGCTGAATCGTTACATAGCCGAATTATTACATATCTGAATGGTAATGGTGAATACGGCTCCCTTTAAAGTTTGGCTCTGGCCAACTTCCACGGTTGCGTTATGTTGAGCACAGATCTTATCGACGATAGAAAGCCCCAAACCATGGCCGCTCTTGGCTTTGTTACGCGCTTTGTCGCCAACGTAAAAAGGTTCAAACAGGCGAGCTTGGTGTTCTTGTGCCACGCCATCACCATCGTCATGTACCGCAATCTGTAGTTGATCTTGATGCACGCTAGCCTCAATCGACACCTGTGAACGCGCAAACTTCATTGCGTTACGTACTAGGTTATCTAAGGCTCGGTTAAGCAGCGTTTCATCTGCTAGTATCGAGCTAGGTTGTTCTGGCAGTGATAAGCTGATGTTGAGTTCTGTATCTTTGTTCCAGCGTGTCATCGCATGTTCAAGAAAGTCTCTTATCTCTAATGGCTGTTGTAGGTTTTCGAGGCCAATGCTATCAAGTTTGGCGTAGCACAACAGTTCGTCGACCATCTTTTCCATCTCTTCTGTGTCTTCGACGATACTTTCAACGGTGTGTTGTTGCGATTCATTGAGCGGCGTGTCTTTGAGCATTTCAGCTTGCCACTGTATACGAAATATTGGCGTGCGTAGCTCGTGAGCAACGGCATTAGTAAGTGAGCGGTTACTCTCAATTAAGCGATGAATACGGTCAGCCATTAGGTTGAAGGATTTATTGAGTGAGCCAATGGCTATGCCGCTTGAAGTCTCTGCTCGTGAAGAGAGATCCCCTTCCGCAAAGCGTAGGGTGGCGTATTCAAGTTTTTTGACCCGTCGGAAAATAATAACTAGGTGGCATAAGCCGTATAAGATAAAGCTTGCTAGGAAAAACAACCAAATGAGATCATCTTCAAGCTCGATTTTTTGCCGAACGAACGCTTCATTATCAGGTAAGTAATGGTAGGTATTATCACTGCCTGTGAGGCGAAACCATAGATCTCGTCCATCATCGTGAAAGATAAAGGTATTCGGGTTAGTACTGAAGAACTCTGAAACGGGGGTTGGTATTTCATCTTTTGGACTGAACATGACCAGTTTATTTCGTGTGGTTTCGACAAACTGATTTATCGCTTGTTGAGCTGCTTCAAGACCTTGATTTTTAGCGATGTTTTCTATCAGTTGTTGGTGGGCCGTCGCTTCGTAATCTTCCATTACATATTCGTAGTCGGTATTGAGCTGGTAGACAGAAATTTCGTAGGCAACAAGGCCGGTCATAAAGCAAACTAACAGCCCAAGCAGGGACTCCAAATAGATACGTCGCATAATCGCTCTCTTTCATTACGCTCGTATTGAGCGAGGTTAATGCCAGGCGGTCGAAACAAATAAGTAACCTTTCCCGCGAATGGTCTGAATTTTCTCTGCTGGTGTGTGATCGTCACCGAGTATCTTTCTTAGACGCACAACCTTGTTATCAATTGTCCTATCGATCCCGTCATACTCAATCCCGCGCAGTGTTTGGGTTAAATAGTCCCGTGATAACGGCGTATCTGGGTTGCTTGCCAACAACCAAAGTAGATCAAACTCGCTGTCTGTGAGTGACAAAACAGCACCTGCAAGTTCACACTTCTTGTATGTGTTTTTCAGTACGAGTTGATCAAATTGAAGGTTATCAGAGTCATCAATTGAATGAGCCACCGTTTCTTGACGGCGTAATAGTGAACGGACCCTTGCTAGCAAAACTCTTGGTTTGATTGGCTTGGTGACATAGTCATCAGCCCCTGTCTCTAAACCAGCGACATGATCAAAGTCGTCATCGCTAGCGGTGAGCATCAAGATTTTACCTTTATAGTGCGTACGCGTCTGTCGGCAGATTGTCAGCCCATCGGTTACAGGAAGCATTAAATCCAGCAATACGATGTCAGGTTGTTCGGCAAGAATGGTTTGCGCGGCATTACTGCCATCGTCCAGAACCAATACATCAAAATCTTGCGCGACAAAGTAGTCTTGCAACATTTTCTGAAGTTTCAAATCGTCTTCCACGATGATCATTTTAGGTTTTGTCATTCCATTCCCAGCCTTATCGTGTGTTTAGCTTATACGAGATTACGTGAGTGAACCTTGTTTAGTAATTAATCGCTATTGCATATTGAGTCTAATTGCTTCGCGAAAAATATCTGAGATGAATGATTAAACACTTTTTAAGCTAGTTCAATGCTGATATGAAATTAATAGGAAAATAAAAAACAATGTTCAAAAAGAACATACATACTCTTACATTATCAAGACAGATAATTCGAGAGCTAAATAATAGAATTTCCCTATCAAATATTTTGGGAAAACGGCATGAACCACTATCAAAAGATTTTACTAGCATTACCTTTGATTCTCTTAGCGGGCTGTAATTCAAGCTCTAACTCGGGTAAAGCGGCAAACAAAGTGCAAATGAAACCTAAGGCCGATTATGTATTTTCATCGGCTAAATTGGGTGAGTTATATCAAGAGAGGCAAGATCTCCAAGAATCCATGAAACTCACCTACGATGGTGTGCTGTATGAAAATATTCAGTTTGCTGAAGACATCAGTGATAAGCAAAAAGTGGTAAGGCTAGCAAGTCGCCTAGGTCAGAGCGTTGATCTGTATCTTCCTGATGCAGGAGTCGATGACTGTGCGATTTACAGTGAGGGTAATTTTTATGACTCCTTTGATTGCGGTACTGCGCTGCGCTCTGTTTCTAATGAAACTACGTTAATTCAAACGAGCGCGACCAGTAAAAAAGCGGTTGAGCTTGAGTATCACAATGAGATGTCGCAATACGTGACGAGTCTTGGCTCTACGATTCTGAGCAAAACTAAAAATGGTAACAAAGTCACTATCATTACTTCATTTGCCTTTAACGCATTTTACCGTGATGTACTCCAGAACACTGGCGCTGTTGAGCGAATTACTTCTACTCTTGGGGTTACAACCTATTCGCAGCTTTTCGATATCGTTAAGCTATACCCAGGCAGTGAAATGATCTTGAAATTTAATAACCATATTGGTGGCAGTGCTGATGATGATATCAACATGTACACCGGTCGCATGATCAATAGCAACAATATGACCACAATCGTTACTCCAACGGGTTCGGTGTTCTCTGGCGGCACGGATCTGTTCGCGGCGGGTAACCCACGAGTTTTACAACGAGCAGATACCACCAAAGCCATTGAGCTTAATAAGCAAGTGGGCGTTCATAGCTGGGCTGAGGGTGATAAAACAGCTAAAGAATTCCCATACACCAACGAAAGCCATCGCAAGCAAGCGACCTACTTTAAAAAGGTCATGGGAGACAAAGGGATCGACTTCTACATCTTCACTTTAGATTCTGCCCCTGCTTCGGGTGAACACTGGATGACAAATGCCGATTCTGACAAGTATGGGTTCATTACACGTATTGAGTGAGCCTAGGTAGATTCATCGCTTTAGATTCAAAGCTCCGTAAAGGTTGATAATGGTTTGGTCATTATCAACCTTTTTTTATGCACTTTTTCACTTTATATCCTTCCTGCATCAAACACTACTTTAAGGTTTTTACTCGAGGTTCTAAATATCGTTAACCTGATTGATTTTTACTCTTTTTCGCTAAAAACTTTCGACCAATAACCATCACACCTCAAATCTTTAATTAATTTCATTAGTGGTCTAAATGATATTTAAGTATATGTTTTCATGGGTATTTAATCGTTTTGAATGCTGTGTTGTTACGGGTTTGTTTTAAATAATCATTTGAACCCTAATTAAATTTCTGTCATTTTATATTTAACTGAACGTTCAATATAAAATAAAAGGACTGAGAAATGCCGAAGGTTGGGATGCCTGACATACGTAAACCACAGCTTGTTCAAGCCACCATGACGGTGATTGACCGAGTGGGTTTACACGCCGCGAGTATTGCGTTGATCAGCAAAGAAGCGGGCGTGTCTACAGGTATCATTAATCACTATTTTGGTGGGAAACACGGTCTGCTCGAAGAGACGATGCGTGAAATCCTTCGCCAATTATCCAACACCATCACGACTTCACTAAAAGCGCTTCCTGTTGATGCTCACCAACAGAGAATAAACGCGATCATCGATGGTAACTTCGAAGGTTACCAAGCCGAAAATAAAGTCGCGAAGGCATGGTTGGCATTTTGGTCCTATTCAATGCATGACCAACAATTGAAGAGACTACAGCGTGTAAATGAAAAACGTTTGATTTCACATCTGCGTCTTGAGTTGAAAGGTATTTTGAGTCATGAACAGGCGGATCTCGTTGCTCACGGGATTGCTTCTCTGATTGATGGGTTATGGCTGAGAGGCACGTTAAACCCTGAAGGTATCGATGCTCAAAAGGCTCGTGCCATCATCAATGATTATCTTGATAAACAACTGACGTTTTACTCGTGTAACACCGCATAGAACGTGGTCGTCGCATTGCAATCATAGTACTTGAACGATAAATACTCACACATAGACCAGCAGAGTCTAATAACAATAATTAAGTCAGAATCTCAAATGGAAATGAACTCGTTATACATCGATGGCGCAGCGGTTAAAGCTACGTCTGGTGAAACCTTTGATAGTATCAACCCGGCAAACGGCGAACCTATCGCAACGCTAGGCCAAGCCTCTTCAGCGGACGTGGATAGCGCTATTGAATCTGCGAAACGTGGATTTGCGGTATGGTCAGCAATGACGGCCATGGAACGCAGTCGTATTCTTTTGAAAGCGGTAGCGATACTTAGATCTCGAAATGATGACCTTGCAAACCTTGAGGTTGTTGACACGGGTAAGCCACTGCAAGAAGCGATTGAAGTAGATGTAGCGTCTGGTGCCGATGTGATTGAATACTTCGCAGGCCTCGCTCCTACACTTCAAGGCGATCAACAACCCCTTAGTGAATCTCAATTTTTCTACACTCGTCGTGAACCGCTTGGCATCTGTGCCGGTATTGGCGCGTGGAACTACCCAATTCAAATCGCGATGTGGAAATCGGCTCCGGCATTGGCTGCGGGTAATGCGATGATTTTCAAACCTTCCGAAGAAACCCCGCTAACGGCACTTAAGCTTGCTGAGATATTTACCGAAGCAGGCCTTCCAGATGGTGTATTTAACGTGGTTCAGGGTGACTACCGTGTCGGCCAAATGCTAACGGCTCATCCAGACATCTCTAAAGTGTCTTTCACAGGTGAAACCGGCACTGGTAAGGCTGTGATGGCGGATAGCGCTAAGACGCTTAAATCGGTGACCATGGAACTTGGTGGCAAATCGCCAATGATCGTGTTTGATGATGCGAAATTGGATGATGCGGTTTCCGCTTCTATGGTCGCAAACTTTTACACCCAAGGTGAAGTGTGTACCAATGGTACTCGTGTTTATGTACACGAAAACATCTACAACGATTTTATCGACCAACTTAAGACACGCACTGAAAAACTGATCATTGGTGATCCAATGGACATGGAGACTCAAATTGGTGCGTTGATTTCTAAAGAGCACCTTTCAAAAGTTCTTGAAGCGATTGAGCTAGCAAAACAGTCTGGCGCAACATTGCTGACTGGCGGTTATCAAGTGACTGACAACGGGCTAGCGAACGGCAACTTTGTTGTCCCAACCGTGTTTGTGGACTGCGAAGACAACATGCCACACGTCCAACAAGAGATCTTTGGCCCTGTAATGTCGGTGTTGAAGTTCACTGATGAAGACGATGTGATTCGTCGTGCTAACGATACTAAGTACGGCCTGGCTGCTGGCGTGTTCACGCAAAACCTTTCTCGTGCTCACCGTGTTATTCATCAAATGCAGGCAGGTATTTGTTGGGTTAATACGTGGGGTGACTCACCTGCAGAAATGCCTGTTGGTGGCTACAAGCTTTCGGGTGTTGGTCGTGAAAATGGCCCAGAAACTCTACTCCACTATACGCAAACGAAGAGCATTCTTATTGAGCTAGGCGATTACGCCAGCCCTTATGCCTAACGCGTAAAACTTAATTCAACAGGCTAGCTTAAAAGAGCTAGCCTCACTGACTCATCTCAGGGAACTTAAAATATGGAACAACGCTACGATTATATTATCGTCGGCGCGGGTTCGGCCGGCTGTGTGTTAGCGGATAGGCTAACGGAAAGCGGTGAACATAGCGTTTTATTACTGGAAGCGGGTGGTACGGATAAGAGCATTTTTATCCAAATGCCAACGGCGCTTTCCTACCCGATGAATACTGAAAAATATGCATGGCAGTTTGAGACTCAACAAGAGCCAGGCCTTGATGGACGTGAACTGCACTGCCCACGCGGCAAAGTGTTAGGTGGTAGCTCATCAATCAATGGCATGGTTTACGTGCGTGGTCATGCTTGTGACTTCGACCAGTGGGAAGAAGAGGGTGCTGCCGGTTGGAATTACCAAGCGTGTTTGCCTTATTTTCGCCGTGCTGAATCATGGAACAAAGGTGGCGATCAATACCGTGGCGACAATGGCCCAGTAGGCACTTGTAACGGTAACGATATGGATCTGAACCCGCTTTACCAAGCATTCATTGATGCAGGTAAAGACGCTGGTTACCCAGAAACACAAGACTATAACGGCTACCAGCAAGAAGGCTTCGGCACCATGCATATGACGGTAGACAAGGGAGTGAGAGCCTCAACCTCTAACGCTTATCTGCGCCGTGCATTGAAGCGTTCAAACCTGACCTTGAAGAAAGGCATCGTGGCGCGCCGTTTCTTACTTGAAGCACAAGACTCAACTGGCCAATCAGGTCTGAAAGCAGTCGGTGTCGAGTTTGAAAAGTCAGGCAATACTCAAGTCGCGGTCGCGAACAAAGAAGTGATCTCTTCTGCCGGTTCTATCGGTTCTGTTCAACTGCTGCAACTTTCTGGTATCGGCCCGAAAGCCGTGCTTGAAAAGGCTGGTATAGAGCTGAAACACGAACTCAGTGGCGTCGGTGAAAACCTACAAGACCACCTAGAAGTGTACTTCCAATACCACTGTAACGAACCCATCACGCTTAACAGTAAGCTTGGTTTAGTTAGCAAAGGCATGATTGGCGCGGAATGGATTCTGACTCGTAAAGGTTTGGGTGCTACTAACCACTTTGAATCATGTGCGTTTATTCGTTCACGCAAAGGATTGAAGTGGCCGAATATTCAATACCATTTCCTACCAGCAGCTATGCGTTATGACGGTCAAGCGGCTTTTGATGGTCACGGTTTCCAAGTTCACGTTGGGCCTAACAAGCCTGAAAGTCGCGGTACGGTTGCGATCACTTCGGCTGATCCGCATGCCAAGCCAGAGATCATTTTCAACTACATCTCGACCGAGCAAGACCGCCAAGATTGGCGCGATTGTATTCGTCTGACGCGTGAGATTTTGTCTCAACCTGCGATGGACGTTTACCGAGGCGAAGAGATTCAGCCTGGTCTAAATATTACTTCCGATGAAGCGATTGATGAATGGGTTAAGCAGAACGTTGAAAGCGCGTATCACCCTTCATGTGGCTGCAAAATGGGGGCTGATAACGATCCAATGGCAGTGCTTGATGAGGAGTGCCGTGTTCGCGGTATTGATAATCTGCGTGTTGTCGACTCGTCTGTTTTCCCAACTATTCCAAATGGAAACTTGAACGCCCCAACCATTATGGTTGCCGAGCGCGCTTCCGATTTGATTCTTGGTAAGCCGATGCTTAAAGAGCAGGATGTTCCAGTGTGGATTGCTCCTGAGTGGGAAGACAAACAAAGAACAGATAAACCAGTAAGAGAAGTGTAAGTCTCTGTTATTGAATAGAAAATAGAAAAATCAGTAATAATAAAAATAGTAACAACAAAAATTAGTTAAAAGTCAGAAAAATTGCCCTGATTAGTATGAGTTAGGGCAGAACAAGGAAAGATAAAAAGGAATCATTATGACGACTCAACATAAACAGACCGCTACAAAAACGGCATTAGTAACATTAGCCATCAGTTCATTCGCGTTCAGTGCTTACGCTAACGCTTCAGTAGAGCCACAACAATGTGAAAACGTTCGCTTTGCTGATGTGGGCTGGACAGACATTACTGCAACAACCGCCGTTACTTCTGAACTATTAAAAGGCCTTGGTTACAAAACCAAAACCGACCTACTTTCTGTACCGGTGACTTACTCTTCAATGGCGAATGGTGACATTGACGTGTTCCTAGGTAACTGGATGCCAACCATGGAAGGCGATATTGCTAAGTATCGTGAAGCGGGCACTGTAGAGACAGTTCGTGCCAACCTTGAAGGTGCAAAATACACATTAGCTGTACCTAAGTACGTATACGACGCAGGTGTAAAAAGCTTTGCAGACCTAGCAAAACATGCCGACAAATTTAAAGATCGTATCTACGGTATCGAGCCGGGTAACGATGGTAACCGCTTAATCCAATCAATGATTGATTCTGACGCGTTTGGCTTGAAAGACTTCAGCCTAGTGGAATCAAGTGAAGCTGGCATGGTATCTCAAGTATCGCGTGCGGCACGTCGCAGCCAATGGATTGTTTACCTTGGTTGGGCTCCTCACCCAATGAACAGTAATGTTGAAATGGAATACCTTGCTGGTGGTGACGACTTCTTTGGCCCGAACTATGGTGGTGCGAATGTCTACACCAACGTTCGTTCAAACTATTTGTCAGAGTGTTCAAATGTGGGGCAGCTTCTGCAAAACCTAGAGTTCACTCTAGAGATGGAAAACCAGTTGATGGAAGAGATTCTTAACCAGAAAGCTAAGCCAGAACAAGCCGCTCAACAATGGTTAATCAACAATCCACAACAAGTTGAAGCTTGGTTAGACAACGTAAAAACACATAAAGGTGAATCAGCAACTCAAGCCGTTACTGAATACCTAAAGCAAGTAAAAGCTTAGTTCTACCTATCTCAACAGCTACATAAATAATAAAGGTGAGCTTCGGCTCACCAATAATGAAAGGCAATATTGTGAATTTTATTACGGAAAACAAAATCCCTGTCGGACAATGGATGGAAGCTGGCGTTGACTGGTTAACAATCAACGCAGCAGGCTTTTTTGACGCTGTCTCTATCTTTTTAGAAACCGTTATTCTGTTTTTAGTCGATGTATTTAAGTGGATGCCTCCTGCATTACCTATTGTTATTACGGCAGCCCTTGCATGGTATCTACATCGCAAACTGTCTTTGGTGATCTTCGTCGTCGCCGCGCTTCTGACGATCCTCAACCTTGGCTATTGGCAAGAAATGCTGGAAACCTTTGTTCTCGTCTTTGCGGCGACAACGATTTCCGTATTAATTGGCGTACCGGTTGGCATTATGGCGGCTCACCGTCCTTGGCTATACACGCTGTTGCGCCCGATCTTAGATTTAATGCAGACCGTTCCAACCTTCGTTTATCTGATTCCGACTTTGGTTCTATTTGGCTTAGGTATCGTTCCAGGCTTAATCTCGACCATTATTTTCGCGATAGCCGCGCCGATTCGTTTGACCTATTTGGGGGTGACTAAAGTCCCTGAAGAGTTGATTGAAGCGGGTAAAGCCTTTGGTGCAAGCCGCATGAAGTTGTTGTTAAAAGTAGAACTTCCAGCCGCGCTTCCAAGCATCATGGCAGGCGTAACGCAGTGCATTATGTTATCACTTTCTATGGTAGTGATTGCGGCTCTTGTTGGTGCTGACGGCCTGGGTAAACCTGTGGTTCGAGCGCTAAACACAGTGAACATTTCACAAGGCTTTGAAGCCGGACTGGCGATTGTACTGGTCGCTATTATTCTTGATCGCTTGTGTAAGACACCAAACCAGAAGGAAGCTTAATCATGTCTTTAGTAAATAACGCTATGTCTCAAGAAAGCAAAGCCGTACCTCAAGAACATAAAGCGAATTCTCAAGAGCAGACTGCAGTGGACGCGATTACCATCAAAAACCTTGATGTCGTGTTCGGTAATAAAGCCAATCAAGCACTTGAACTTCTAGACCAAGGTAAAACTCGCCAAGAGATTATCGATGAGACTGGTCAAGTTGTTGGTGTGGATAATGTGTCGTTGACGGTTAAAGAGGGCGAGATATGTGTATTGATGGGTTTGTCGGGCTCGGGTAAATCTTCACTGCTTCGCGCTGTAAACGGTTTGAATGAAATTAGCCGAGGTTCTTTAGCAATCAAAGATGGCGATAAACTGGTGGACTTAGGCGAGCAATGTGACGAAGCGACTCTTCGTCACTTACGTACTCACCGCGTATCAATGGTATTTCAAAAGTTTGCACTGATGCCTTGGTTAACCGTGTTAGATAACGTGGCATTTGGTCTTGAAATGCAAGGCGTAGCCAAAGATGTTCGTCGTGAAAAGGCGCGTGAACAGTTAGAGATGGTTGGTTTAGCTGAATGGGAAACCAAATTCCCTCATGAGCTTTCTGGCGGCATGCAGCAACGTGTTGGTTTGGCGCGAGCGTTTGCGATGGACACAGACATTCTGTTGATGGATGAACCTTTCTCCGCGCTTGATCCACTGATTCGAGCACAGCTTCAAGATGAACTGCTTACATTGCAAAGCAAGCTTAATAAAACGATTTTATTCGTGAGCCATGACCTTGATGAAGCGTTAAAAATTGGTAACAACATTGCGATCATGGAATCGGGTCAACTGATCCAACACGGTAAACCAGAAGAGATCGTATTAACGCCAAAAACCGAATACGTAAAAGACTTCGTTGCCCACACCAACCCATTGAACGTACTTAAAGGTCGTTCATTAATGCAGCCTCTTGGATCATTGACACAAGAGAATGACAGTTGGAAGATCTGTGGTGCAAAAGATCTATGGATTGAACTGAATGAAGGTATTTTATCTGTAAAAGGTGAATCCGCTTTGGCTCTTGTTAAGTGGAGTGAGTCTGATGACTTGACCGCAATCAACTCGTCGAGTGTTGTGGTGGCAAGCCCAGAGATCGGTATGCGTGATGCCATTAAGCTGAAACAGATCAGCAATCATCCCATTTTGCTTGTCGAAGACGATCTGTTGGTCGGGATCTTGGACAACAGTGAGTTTTACAGCGCTCTTACAGGTAATTTTCAACTTAATAATGCCGCTTAATGGTTTGAGTTGAGATAATTTGTTCTCTAAGAGATAAAATAGGTAGTGAGACAATGGTAATCTCTCTACCTATTTGATTATAAAATCTTTTTCTCTACCAATGTTTGTGATTTTGGTTACTTTTTTCTTTGTTATATAAATAAAAATCGGCTCTTATTGAGCAAAAGTGTTGGTCTGCGCAGATTCAGATGCATAGAAAAGATTGAGAATAGTATGAACATCAGTACAATGCGGAAAATTAATGAAGTAATTTATCAATTTACAGTGTAATTCGAACGCACCTGACTCAAGAGTTCAGGACATTTCATTGCTTCGATACTGTAAATCCACTCACAGTATATTAGTACAAAGGTCTGCATCTTGGACAAACATGACGAAATCCTGGTCGCTATTCGCCAAATTATTCGCGCTATCGATTTACACTCGAAAAAGCTGAGTAAAGAGTATGGTTTGACTGGCCCTCAATTAATCTTAATGAGAGCAATCCAAGAGATGGGTAATGTGACGATCAAAGAGTTGTCTAATCAAACTAATGTGAGTCAAGCAACCACGACTACAATCATCGATCGCTTAGAATTGAACGGCTATGTACAACGAGTACGTAGTGAATCTGATCGACGCAAAGTACACGCAAACCTGACTGAAAAGGGTCAAGAGTTGTTGAGCAATGCACCACCGCCGCTACAAGATAACTTCGTGAAAAAATTCCAAAACCTTGAGCCGTGGGAGCAAAGTTTACTGCTTTCTTCGATGCAGCGAGTCTCATCTATGATGAACGCAGAAGATATCGATGCTGCTCCAGTACTTCAACTTGAAGGCATTGCAAACGTAGCCAAGAGCTAACGTTAGTTTTAAATTGTATATTTAAAACAAAAACTTAAATAGTTATCAAATGGTCGCATTCAGCGGCCATTTTTGATCCCGCCATTCAAAATCTTCTAATTATCCCTCAGTTATTAGTTACGTATTTTTATTTAAACGCCCCTGATCTATTCTCAGCTTTTGAATGCCTCTTTTCTGGTATTCAAAAACGTATTGACGATTCTCTGACAATAAACTTGTGGACCGACCGGTTTGTTTTGGATTATTGTGTGCTTATATTAACCACGAGGTGATGTATGAAACACGAATTGACGGCTACACAAATGACAGAGATGTTGAAGAATATGCAGGACGCTTTTGCAGATGATCCGATGCCCACTGTGCCGGTGAGAATAGAACAGTTGCTTGCGCTGAAATCTGCTCTCATCGATTACACAGATCGTTTGTGTGTAGCCGTGAGTGAGGACTATGGTCACCGCAGCCGACAAGACACTTTGATGGCTGACATATTGCCTTGTATCGGAAATATTGATCACAGCATTGAGTGTTTGCCTCATTGGTCGACATCTTCAATTCGTCATTCCGGTCCATTACTTTCAACCTCTCGTGTGGAGGTGGTTTATCAACCCAAAGGCGTTGTCGGGATTATTGCCCCGTGGAATTTCCCGATCATGTTATCCGTCGGACCGCTTATTTCTGCTCTGGCTGCAGGCAATCGCGCTATGATCAAGATGAGTGAATTTACCCCAGCGACGAACCAAGTATTAACAGCGCTATTGGCTGAAGTTTTCCATGCCGATGAGGTGTGCTTGGTTGAAGGTGAGGTAGAAATCGCAGCCGCATTTTCGGCATTGCCGTTTGATCATCTTCTATTTACAGGGTCAACCCAAGTGGGTCGCCAAGTGATGAGGTCAGCGGCTGACACGCTAACTCCAGTCACGCTAGAGCTAGGCGGTAAGTCACCGGTTATCGTTGCAGAAGACATGCCAATTGATATCGCGGTTGAGCGAATCATTTATGGTAAGAGCCTCAATAACGGGCAGGTGTGTGTGGCTCCTGACTATGTATTGCTACCTGAAGGGAAAGTTGAATCTTTCATTCAAGAGTATAAAAAACAGTACCAATTGCTATTCGATGAAGGAGTGTATTCCGAGAGTTTGACGTCCCTAATCAATCCTCGTCAATGCGACCGGATAGTGGGTTTGTTGAATGAAGAACGACAAGCTGGAACGCGAACCGTCGCTTGCCATGACGAAGCGATGGACTTAGATAACCACCGCTTGGTGACGCACCTGATTGTTGAACCAAGCCTGTCATCCAAGGTGATGAACGAAGAGATTTTCGGCCCACTATTACCCTTGATTACGTATCGCAATATCGAAGAGGCGCTCCAAGTCATCAATAGCAAACCAAGGCCGTTAGCACTCTACCTGATGAGCTTTGATTTGAGTTTACAGGCTCAGGTTAAGCACCAAGTTCATTCCGGCGGAATGTGTATCAATGACTGTGTTTTCCATCTAGCGGTTGATGACGCGCCGTTTGGTGGCATTGGTGAATCAGGGCAGGGCAATTATCACGGTAAAGAAGGTTTTCTGACTTTCTCTCATGCAAAAACAGTTTTGGAAACGGGCTTAGATCATCGAGTTAAGCATCTGTTTTCAAGAGAAGACAACGAATTAAAAGCAGCTGTGATGAGCATGCTAGGCAAGTAAGTTATACCTGATATTACGTTATTCATTATTAAAAATTTATATAAGAGGCTATTTATGTTGGAACGTTTTTTTGAAAGAACCATAAAGTCGTATTTGATGATCACGGGATTCTTGACTGCCACTGCTTTTTCCACCTTTCTGGCACCGGACTGGAGCATGCAGACGTTGTTCTCGTACAACGATACGATGTTGGAAAGTAGCACGTATTTGATGGGTACATATCAGCACTGGGGCGTTATGGTCGGTTGTATCGGCATATTGTTGATGGTCTCGGCGAAGTACAAATCGCTGCGTACATCGACCATGATTTACAGCGCATTTGAGAAGTCGATGTTTGTGGGCATATTCTTATACAACGTATGTATCAACGATTATGAGTGGTTTTATGGTTGGAGCGGTGTGTTTGCGCTCGATGGATTTGTGACTGTCTACTCTTTAGTTTACCTGTATTACTACCTCACTAGAGATAAAAGCAAGGTGCCAGCTCATCTTCGTTAATAGTTAATAAGTTGCTCATGGTGAGTCAATGACACTTATTTAATGATCACTCACTAGCTTACTTATTACTACAGCCCGCATTTGCGGGCTTTTTTCGTTTTGGGGCAATGATCCATAAAGATCTTAATTGACATATCTTTGACATTAACACTCTAGACCGACCGGTTTGTATTGGTTATTGTTTAGTCATCAAATAGAAATGAGGTAAATACCATGACAACCAATAATTTTAACTTTCAACTTAAAACCATTGTTCATGCTCAAGAGAATGGCATTGAAAATATCCCTTCTCTTTTTGGTCGCTTAGGTGCGCAAAGAGTCGTGCTCTTTTCTGATAAAGGCTTGGAGTCTCTTGGTTTTGTTGAGCAGTTCTCGGCGTTGTTTGTAAACGAAAAGGTGAACCAGCCAGGTAATGAACAAGCAGTTCAACTTGTTGGTGTGTACACCGATATCGCGCCAGACGCGACTTGCGACAACATCAACGCTGCCATTGAGTTTGCAAACAGCGTCAATGCTGATGCGATCTTGTCTGTTGGTGGTGGCAGTGTAATTGATGCTTCTAAAGGCGTGAAATACGCATTTCATAAACAGATAGATGATATCCGTACGGTGATTGCCGGCGGCGGTCATATGGATGTGTGGCCAAACAATGAAGATATTCGAGTGCCACACATTGCGGTTCCGACAACGGCTGGCACGGGCGCAGAAGCCTCTCCGATTGCTGTTTTTTACAATGAACATGAAAACATTAAGGCAAGTCTAGTCGCGTCTGGATTGGAAGCTGATATCGCGATCCTTGATCCAACGGTGACCACTAAGCTGCCTGATCATCTGACTCGTTCTACCGCGATGGATGCACTAACACACGCTGTTGAAGCGATGGTCTCGCCAATGAGTAATGCATTCACCGACGCTTACGGTATTCAGGCTGCAAAATTGATTGTTGAAAACTTACCCTTGGCATTGAAAGAACCAGAAAACCTAACTGCGCGCGGCAACCTTCTTCAAGCGAGCACTATGGCGATCTCTGCATTTTATTCGTCTTTGGGCGGGATTCCGATTCATAACTGCGCTCACGCTTTTGGTGCGATTAGCCACATTCCACATGGTGATGCCAACACGGTATTAATGCCGGTTGTGATTGAAGCACTGCCAGAGTTCTACATGCCGAATGCGGCGAAGTTAGCTCAAGCATTCTCTGTCGACAGCACGGGAACCGATGAAATGATTTACCTACGCGTGTTGGATTTCTTAAATAACTTCCAAACCAGTGTGGGTGCGATGAAGCGTTTCAGCAGCTGGGACTTTGATGAGCAAGAGAAGAGCAACATTGCAGAAGCGATTGAAAAAGACATCTGTTTTCAGTTCTACCCAATCTCGAAACAGACGATTGAAACCATCATAGATAAAGCGATTTAAGTCTCTGTCTTAATCGACTGAATGTTATGACCATTTAATTCAGTCGATGATTCACTCAACAATCATTACTCGAGAGCCAATTATGAAAATTGAAAACGTATTGCTATCAAGCTTATGCATCATCGCGCCATTCCTACTTTTCACCTAATTCATTCAACAGGGACGTCGTGAACTTTATTCCCGAGGAGGAAATAAATGCTCAATAAACGTTTAACTACCGTGATTTTGGCGGGTGTTTTGGTTGTTCTGTTTTTTGCCAAGGCAAGCTTTGGAAGCGAGAGCTTTGAGAATGAAGCCATAAATGATCAAGTACAGCAGCATCAAGATGTCGTGCAACTGTTGGATGAAGCTTACCAAGGGCAATTGGATGCCCAGCTCTCTGTCGCTTACTTATATCTGAGCGGAGATGGCGTAGAACAGAATGATGAAAAAGCCGCGGAGTGGTTCGTCACCGCAGCCAATAACGGTAGCCCTGAAGCTCAAACACAGCTTGGGTTGATGTATATCTCTGGAAGTGGCGTTCAAGCCAGCCAAGCGGAGGCTGTCACCTGGATTGGCATGGCAGCAGCTCAAGAGTATGACCCCGCGCTCGACTTATTACATTGGATGTCGCAAGCCGCGCACTAATTCAAATCCTAACTCAGGTTAATCACAGAAAGGTTAGCCTCAGAAAAAGTTATTCGCAGAAAAGTTAATTACTGAAAAAGTTAATCACAGAAATTGGAGAACGTCTTATGCAGACATTCAAGAAATCTTTAGTCTTCACTGCAATGGCCGCGGCAAGCAGTGCTGCTCTGGCCGCAGAATCAGAAAAACCGAATATTGTTGTCATTGTTGGCGATAAAAACAGCAGCTGCTTGAATACCCAAAAGGCTCTCAATATACGATGGATGAAGTTCTGTTAGATCGTTATATCAAGCAGTACATAGAAGGGCAGAATACGCCTGAAATTATCTTTTCTTGGCACGGTGGAGAGCCTACCTTGTTGGGGATTGAGTACTTTCAAAAAGTCGTCGAGCTGCAGAAAAAATATTGTCCTAGCTACAGCAAGATTAGCAATGACCTTCAAACCAACGGCACGTTACTGAATGATGCGTGGTGTGAGTTCTTCAAAAAGAATGACTTTATCATTGGTGTGAGCATTGACGGCCCAGAGCACTTACACAATCACTACCGGACCAACCGTGCAGGCAAAGGCACTTTTTCTCAAACAATGCGTGGCATTCGCTACTTGAAGCTGCATAACGTCGAGTTCGCGACCCTAAGCTGCGTGAATGATGTGACAGGAAAATATCCATTAGAGGTCTATCGCTTTCTGCGTGATGAAGTGGGTTCGAAGCAATTGCAGTTTATTCCTGTGGTCGATAAGCGTGAGGCTCATACCAACAATAAATGGTTGAGCAACCAACAAGCGATCATTCCCGTATCAGGCGAGGTTGAACCTTGGAGTGTCGATTCAGTGCAATGGGGAGAGTTTCTGTCGACGGTTTTTGATGAGTGGTTCGAACGCGATTTTGGACAAATATTAGTGCCGTACTTTGAAAATTTTGTCGGAGTATGGATGGGCAGAGAAAGCACCATGTGTACCTTGAGTGAGATCTGTGGAAAAGGGTTAGCAATTGAACCTAATGGCGATGTGTATTCGTGCGATCATTACGTCTTTCCTGAGTTTCAGTTAGGTAATATTCATGAGAAGCCGCTATCGACGCTAGCGTTTTCGCCTGCTCAGCAAAATTTTGGATTCGCGAAGCAAAAGTCGTTGCCCAAACAGTGCCAAACTTGTGAGTTCAAATTTGCTTGTCATGGCGAGTGCCCTAAGAACCGAATTATCAACAGTCGTGATGGTGAGGCTGGGCTAAATTACCTGTGTAAAGGGTGGCTCAAATTCTTTCAACATATCGACCCAGTACTCAATGCTTTGCTTAAAGCCAATAACTTAGCGCCACGGATGGGATAATCGAATCGATCACGTGATAAGCTGAAGCCTAGGTAGAAAAAGAACAAGCCTGAAAAACAAAAAGGCTCGCTATATAAAGCGAGCCTTTTAGTGTGTAGGAGCGGGTTAATTTTTTGAACTCATCGCAAGCAATGTCTCTTCCATGGCATTGTTGAGAATCGAACGGTTGCGCTGCATCGCTGCCATTAGCGTAGAGCCCAGCCATAAGCCATAAAGCGTGCGAGATAGTGATTCAGGATCTACGATATTGAAATCACCCGCTTCATTGCCTTCTTCGAATAGCTTAGCCATACGTAGGATTATCTTTTCTGAACCCTCTGCCATGGTTGATTGTAACGAATTAGCTGTTCCTGCTACCTCTCCGGCTAGTTTTACCACAAGGCACTGAATATTGAAGTCTTCAGTCAACTTCGACGCGCACCAAAATTCGAAATAGGCTTTAACGCGATCACGACGAGAAAGCGACTCATCACTTAAAAAGTCATCTAGCTTAGCGAGATGCTCATCAAAGTAGTTAGTAAGAAGGATCTCACCAAAGTGTTCTTTGGATTTGAAGTAATGGTAAAAAGAACCCTTCGTGCCTTCCGCTTGGTTGATGATTTTCATCAGGCCAACACCAGCAAACCCGTGTTCATTAATAAGGCTAAACCCTGCATCGAGCATAGCTTGTCGCATGTCTTTCATTGTTCTTACTCTTTATGCTGAGAATGAGGAATAGTGTAACGAGCAACATACCAACCGTCCAGTCTAGCGCGTTAGGACGCGGTCAATAATTGACTCGTTCCGTCAAAGTAACATTTTCTCTTATTGGCACTTCTAAGCGACAAAACTTTTTTCAAGATAAGCACATCCTATAAATCGAAAATAACAACCTTAAAGGGCTTGTTTGGTGCCTTAAAATGGCTAAATCAGGGTATTTTAAGTTACTGTTTTTGTTGGTTTTTAATTTGGTGTTTTCTTGAGATCGCAATGGTAGTCTTAGCTTAATTTCTTTAGGGGGCTAAATGGACACCAATAACAGCACTTATCATCAGCACAGTTTTGCTCAGCAAGATTTATCAGAGCTTACATTTACAGCCTGCACGTTTATCCGTTGTGATTTCAGACGTTCGAACTTACGTGATGCAACGTTCATTAACTGTAAATTTATTGAGCAAGGCGATATTGAGGGATGCCACTTTGATATTGCCGACTTACGAGATGCAAGCTTCCAGAATTGCCAGTTGGCGATGGCGAATTTTAGTAACGCGAATTGCTATGGTATTGAGCTACGTGATTGCGATTTGAAAGGGGCGAACTTCACTCGCACTAATTTTGCTAACCAAGTCAGCAATCGAATGTATTTTTGTTCTGCTTATATTACAGGTTGTAACCTGTCATACGCGAATTTTGAACAAGCTTGTTTAGAGAAGTGTGAGTTATTTGAGAATCGTTGGATAGGTACTTACCTTGGTGGCGCGTCATTGAAAGAGTCTGATCTCAGCCGTGGTGTGTTCTCGGAAGACGTATGGGGGCAATTCAGTATGCAAGGTGCCAATTTATGCCATGCTGAATTAGAAGGGTTAGACCCAAGAAAAGTCGATACAACAGGCGTTAAAATTGTTGCGTGGCAGCAAGAGCAACTGCTTGAAAGTATGGGTATCGTAGTGATGCCAGATTGATCTTTTCTGTTTCTGAATACCCATAATATTCAACAAGCCATCACAAGTGATGTAGGACAAACTGAGAACAAGTCTGAACTCTTCGATCAGTCAAATTCGTCAGTTGAAAATTCTACGTGGTTATTGATATTTTTCATAAGCTTGAATGATCAATCTATGATTACGATTAGTGTAAGCTGGATTGGCTATAAATAAAGCCCAATGACTGAAAACGCCCAAAGCGAACAACTTTGGGCGTTTTTACATTTGATTCATTGTCCGTACTGCTGACACTTAAGGCCGTGATTAATGCATACCTGAACGCATTTTGTCGCTGAGTGCGAAGAAAACAAAAAGCACAATACATACCAAAGCGACACACAGCGACACTAAGATAGTTGTAGCGTCAGTCGACATTAACGGGGTAACGAGAGAAGCTAACGCTACTAACATAATCGTGATGTGAACGATTCGTCCGAGGATTGGATTTTTGTGACAGAATGAAGCCCAAAGGTAACGCATTTTTAACACCATTATAAAATTAGTGGGTTTATTCTATTTTCTTAATGAGTGTTTTGTAAATAAGTTTTCGTTACAGGTGACTGTAAATATGATCTCAGTCAGCTTAGTATAAAACTAGTTAAATAACAGTGGTTTATTGGTCTGTCTATGAAGAATTATCATTTAAATACCAACCATAATATTTCGTATTCTTTAGAATGGTAAGCCAAATGTTGCACCATTTTCAGTTTCTTGACTAAGGATCTCATTTATTGAACGTATGATTAAGAGCCCATTTGCTTATCAGTATTCAATGTAAAATAAATTCGAGTAAGCTCCTATCCAGTGGATCAAATTTTTCTATTTATCAGAAAGAGTTTTTCGATTTGAGAGCACGGTAATCTTGTCTACCATTCTGTTTGGTATACTCAATGCTTATTCGGAAAGGTGATGGAGATAATATGTCGAAAACCGCGAAGATCATTAATGAAGATAAACTAGTGAAAAAAGCAGTTGAGGTCGGTTTTAAAATGGCTAAATTGCAAGGTTTTGATTTGCCACATTCATCTCAACCAATAAAGGTCAAAGCGGTGTACTTGTTTCTTGTTGAAGTAAATCAGATCACGCCGTTACCAGAAAGTAAGCTTGATGGGGCAAACATTAAAAAGCGTCTGGCGCTATGGATACATAAAGCATTGCCTGACAATGATCCCTTGAAGTAAACCTTTTCCAAGCTGATATTTCTGGACTCGTTTCCTCTGAGTTCATTATTCATCGATATGTTAGATAAGAAACCTAGCGAGCTCTCGCTAGGTTTTTTTGTTTTTGAGGCCGATATTTTAATAGTGGATAGCGAGTCACTGCCATTCGAAGCGTTGTTATCTACTCGATAGAATGTTCAACACTGAGAGTGTTGGTGATTTATGCCGCTTGATTGGCAATCTGAGCACATAATTTACTAATGACTCTAACCTTCTTTTGACGCTTATTCGGTTAAAGACATTTTCTTAAGATCTCCACCGATCAAATACATTAGAACTCAAAGTATTATTTAATTCATGCTGACCGCTATTAAATGTGACACAGATCACTAATTTTTGTTTTTTAAAGTTAAGGTGTTGATCTTAGTAGGGGGTAAATGCTCATAATAAAAAGGAATTTAATTAGAGTTCAAAGGAATTTCTCGGTATGATTACATCAGCGCCTTGGGTGTTGTGTCCAGAAGTGATAGAAAAAACGAGTGAAGAATGGAGTTTTCGCGAGCCCAAAGCTTCAGATGGCAACGACATTTATCGACTGATTTCAGAATGTCCACCACTAGACACCAACTCGTCATATTGCAATTTTTTGCAATCCACTCACTTTAGTAAAACTTGTATTTTGGTTGAGAACAAAGGTGAGCTTGCGGGCTTTATCTCGAGTTATCAAAAACCGAGTGAGCCTAATGTTCTCTTTATTTGGCAAGTTGCAGTTGCTCCTCGATTTAGAGGTCACTCTTTAGCTTACAAGATGTTGAACAGCTTACTTCGTCGAGAGTGGCTGAAGAGTATAGAAGCTATTGAAACAACCATTACTAAGTCAAATCAAGCGTCTTGGGCACTCTTTAAAAAGCTAGACGCAAAAAATAGTAGCACTGGAAAAGTGACCACTTTCTTAGATGAAAATGTTCATTTTAAAGGGCTGCACGATACTGAGTATTTGTATCGAATACCCCTTAAATAATCATTAACTTATAGGAATCAAATAACGGCCTTATCATGGATATTTTTAAAAAGCAGGAATCTAACGTACGTTCATACTCGAATAGTTTTCCAGTCACTTTTGCTAAATCAAAAGGCTGCTGGCTTGAAACAAAACAAGGTGATCGTTACCTCGATTTTCTTGCTGGAGCAGGATCTCTCAATTACGGTCATAACAATCCAATACTTAAGCAAGCTTTACTTGAGTATATTGAAATGGATGGAATTACACATGGCTTGGATATGCATTCAGAAGCCAAAGCTGAATTCCTAGAAGCTCTTAGTCGCTTTATTTTGGAACCTCGAGCATTAGATTACAAAGTTCAATTTACCGGCCCGACAGGAACAAATGCGGTTGAGGCAGCGATTAAGTTGGCGAAAAAAGTAAAAAGTCGAAGCAGTATTGTTGCATTTACCAATGGTTTTCATGGTTGTACGGCGGGTGCATTGGCTGCTACAGGCAACCAACACCACAGGCAAGGTGCGGGCTCAAATCTCAACAACGTTACGCGTTTGCCATTTGAAGGTTACGCTGGAATCGATGGTTTAAAATTATTTGAAACGATGTTAACCGATAATTCCGCTGGTATGGATAAACCTGCTGCCGTTTTATTGGAAACGGTTCAGGGTGAAGGTGGGTTAAATGTCGCTTCAAATGAGTGGCTACAGAAGTTAAGCAAAATCTGTAAAGCCCACGATATCCTACTTATTGTGGATGATATTCAAGCCGGTTGTGGTCGAACAGGAACGTTTTTTAGCTTTGAACCTTCAGGTATAAAACCAGATATCGTTACGCTATCTAAGTCGATAAGTGGTTATGGCTTACCGATGGCTGTGGTTTTATTAAAGCCTGAACTAGACAAGTGGGAGCCGGGAGAACACAACGGCACCTTCCGTGGTAACAACCATGCGTTCATTACTGCTGCTAAAGCGTTAGAAATGTATTGGTCAAATGATGATTTTGAAAATCATATTCAACGTAGCTCAAGCATGGTCGATGATGTCATTCAACGCAATCTCAAGCGTTTCCCTGAGCTATTTGTTCAACGCAAGGGACGCGGAATGATGATTGGCATTGAATGTAAAGATGGGAACACAGCTGATGAGATTGCAAAAGTGTGTTTTGACAAGGGCATGGTAATTGAGACCGCAGGTCCAAACGATGAAATCTTGAAGTTCTTTTGTCCATTAACCATTTCAGAATCGGAATTGATGCAAGGTTTAACTATTTTCGAAGACTCAGTTGAAGTGGTAGCAACCAAGCATTTCAAGAAAGCATCGTAATAGGGAGAGTAAAATGATTGTTAGAACACTTGATGAATGTCGTAATAGTGAAAGACGTATTGTATCGGATAACTGGGAAAGCACTCGCATGTTATTGAAAGATGACAATATGGGATTTTCTTTTCATATCACAACAATTTACGAAGCGACAGAAACACATATCCATTACCAAAACCACTTGGAGTCTGTGTTTTGTATGAGTGGTGAAGGGGAGATTGAAGTCGTTGGTGGTAAAACTTACCCAATCAAACCCGGTACGTTGTACATCCTAGATAAGAATGATGAGCATTATTTACGCGCATATAAAAACAAAGAAATGACAATGGCTTGTGTGTTTAACCCACCAATTACTGGCGCTGAAGTACACGATGAAAACGGCGTTTATCCACTCGTTGATTAACCCATATATTCAGGGGTGATATCTCACCCCGCTCCCTATTATTTAGTCTTTAATCTCTTCAAGAACAAAAGGTCTTTTATGACATTTACCGTAGAAAAAATCGGCGGTACATCAATGACAGCATTTGATGCTGTGCTCGACAATATTATTCTCCGCCCTCAAAATCCTTATAACCGAATCTTTGTTGTGTCCGCTTACAGCGGTATGACGGATGCATTGTTGGAATGTAAAAAAACAGGTAAGCCTGGTGTCTATCAATTGATAGCGATGCGTGACGATTCGTGGAAGGATGCTCTATCTTATATTGAACGCCGCATGCTATTGACCAATGAGCATATTTTTGCGGATCCAATGAATCGTATGAGAGCAGATAAGTTCATCCGGTCTCGTATTTCAGAAGCCAAAAACTGTATTACTAACATTCTTGAAACGTGCCAATACGGACAGTTTTCACTGAGACATTATTTACCACAGATTAGAGAGTTTCTTTCTTCAATTGGAGAGTCACATAGTGCATACAACACGGCTCTTAAATTAAAAAACATTGGTATAAATTCGACCTTTGTTGACCTTTCTGGTTGGGACAACAAAACCCCTCAAAGTTTGGACGATACGATTAGAGAGGCTTTCTCTGACATTGATGTTACTGAGGAGCTTCCCATAGTAACTGGTTATGCGTATTGCAAAGAAGGTTTGATGCATACTTATGATCGTGGTTACAGTGAGATGACGTTTAGTCGTATCGCTACTATTACTGAGGCATCATTGGCGATCATCCATAAGGAGTATCACTTTAGTTCGGCTGACCCAAAAGTCGTTGGTGTAGGTTCGGTTAAACCGATTGGGGCAACTAATTATGATGTTGCCGATCAACTGGCTAACCTTGGTATGGAAGCTATTCACTCTAATGCGGCTGCTGGGTTACGAGAAAGTGGCATAGAACTGCAAATCAAAAACACCTTCGAGCCAGAACATGAGGGAACACTGATTTCTTCTGATTACCGACCAGACACGAATCACATTGAGATCATTGCCGGAAAACAGAAGGTATATGCGTTACATGTTTTTGACCAGGGAATGGTCGGTAAGGCGGACAATGTTAGTTATGAGTTAATGGAGATTATCGCAGATGCTAGAGTGAACCTTATTGGTAAAGAGATGAACGCCAATTCTATTACCTATTATCTAGGTGGTAGCACCGAGAGTTTAAACAAGGTGTCTTATAAGGCTGAGAAACGTTACCCTCAGGCATCTATTTCAGGTCGAATGGTCGCTATAATCTCAGCGATCGGTTCTCAAATTGATACCAATAAAACGCTCGCTAATGGTGTATTGGCTTTGATGAACCATAGTGTTACGCCTATTGCATTACATTCGTCTATGAGAAACGTAAATGTGCAATTTGTTGTGAGTGATGACAAGTATCAACAAGCGATTTGCGCGTTGCATGAAGAATTCTTTGACCAAGATAAAAGAACCGAGACATCGGTGAATGCAGCATAAAATTTAACAGTGGAGGGCTCACCCTCCACTGTTAAATTTTCATGGAAAAGCAAAACATCAACTGCAAATTAACGATCGCCTGTATATATTTTGATCACACAGCAACATCAGATATGAGTATTACTACTCTTGATACTTATCGAGCTTGTTATAAAGCGTTTTGATGCTGATTCCCAAGTCTTGTGCTGTTTCCTTTTTGTTGCCTTCATTTTCTTCGAGCGTATTGATAATCGCCGCTTTCTCAATCTTCTCGAGAGAAACACCCGCCGGAACCATATCCTCAACGGTAGTCCCTGTTTCTAAAGGAGGAGTATCAAAAATTAGGTGTTCATCTTTAATAGTCTCATCTGCCAATATAAAAGCTCTTTCAATACAGTGCTTTAATTCCCTGACATTCCCTGGCCATGCATGGGCTGATATTTTTTGAAGCGCTGATGTGAAAATGGTCTTCGCAGTGGTTTCATTTGCGTTGCGATGAGCAATAAAATGTTTTGCTAAGCCGACGATGTCGTCGCCTCTTTCACGCAATGGAGGGACATGTATAGGGAAGTGAGCCAACCTGAAATAGAGATCCTCTCTCAAAAACTGTTCTTCAATAGCGACTTGTGGATCTCGGTTTGTCGCTGCAATGACTCGAGTATTAGCGATACTCGTTGCATTACTGCCTACAGGGCGATATTCACCTGTTTCTAAAACTCGTAGTAATTTGACCTGGTGCTCAAGTGGCATTTCGGTGATTTCGTCGAGAAACAATGTGCCACCTTCTGCTTGCCTAAACACCCCTTGGTGTGTGCGATTCGCCCCTGTAAAAGCGCCTTTTTCATGACCAAATAATTCACTATCAACTAACTCAGGGCTGATAGCACCGCAGTTGATCGCAATAAAAGGTTGGTTTTTACGATCACTGGCAAGGTGAATCGTTTGTGCTACTAATTCTTTACCTGCCCCACTTTCGCCGACAATCAAAACATTGGTGTCAGTCTTCGCGACTCTTCTTAAAGTTCGATACAGCTTATGCATGGGCTTAGAAGAACCGACTAACATACCGAACTGGTCTAAATCGCTGGTGGACACTTTACGCCCTTCTTCTTGCTTCTGGAGGAAGTATTGACTGAAGTCTGCAAGGGTATCTTCCAATATTTGCATGTCGACGGGCTTTCTATAATGGAAGATTGCGCCATGGTTCATCATCATGTCTAAATTTTTGTTTGGCGTACCTGTACTGATAATAATCAAGTCCATTTCGTCCAATCCTGTTGCACTCGATAAGGACTTAAAATCATCGTTAGTAAATCGAGAGACTTCAACAATAGCAGTATCTGGTTGCAGTTGTTGTAGCTTGTCAATCCAATGAACATCCATAGTACTTTGAATTATTTCAAAGCTTGATAATTCATCTAGAGAGTTTATTTTAGACCGCAATAATTCATCTTTTAACTCTATAAACAGTGTCGGTAATGACATGATTTAACTCTCTTTTTGTACGACAGAAAACGACCTTGATAATAACATGATGTCCTTCAAATACGAATCTATCATTTACTATACGCCACCTTTTCAATGTAGTTACAATATTACTGATAGTAGAAGTGGCTAATTAATAGTATTGATATTAATTATTCTAGGATCTCCATTGATGATAATTTTTACAAAATACTCGTGTAATTAATACACCTCCGATTATTTTACCAATGGTAAATTTTCAAAGTTAAAGTGTAAATCCTTTATTTTCAGTCAGTTAAAAAGTTGGCATGCTGGTTGCAACTGTACAAGTGTCAGTTAACTAGAGGAGATAATTAATGAGAAATACTGCAAGTAAAATATTATTAGCTACTTTGATTGCAACTTCTTCATCAACTGTTTTTGCTAATAGCATGTGGGAAAAAGAAACTTTCGATGCGTGGATTGATGGAAAAGCAGAAACGACTTTATTACTGAATACTAATTTAAACTCATTTGACATCAACACCTACGTTAAAAATCGAGTGGTTACTTTAACTGGCTCGGTTAAAAATGAAACAGAGAAAGATTTGGCAGAAGAGTTAGTGCTAAGCCTAGATGACGTTAAGTCTGTAAAAAACGAACTTACAGTGATTGATGAAGACAAAGAAAAAACACCCGCAGCCGTACAAGCTTTGACTGATGCTCACATAAAGACACTGGTAATCACTCGTTTATTAATGAATACCAATGTTAGTGGTAGCGATATTCAAGTTAAAACCGAAAACAGTGTGGTTATCTTGAAAGGTTCAGTTTCATCAAGCAGTGAACACGACTTAGCTTTATCTATAGCAAATAATACCCCGAATGTAGAGAAAGTGGTGGATAAATTAAATATTATTTAACCTCTCTACAATTGGTAATTTATTAAAAATTGGGGAATAACGATGATTCGCTGGTCGCTAATATTTTTTATTGTCGCAATTATTGCCGCCCTATTGGGATTTAGTGGTATCGCTGGGGCTACTGCGACAGTAGCAAAGATCATATTTTATATATTTGCAATATCACTACTGGTTTCAGTGGTAATTATGTTGCTGAATAAAAACAAACATTAGGAGTTTATATGAACATCAAATCGAACGCTTACCGTTTTTTAACTATTGTGGGTATTACATTTGCACTTGCGGCATGTAGTGATGAAGGTCCGATGGAACAAGCCGGGGAAAATGTAGATGAGGCTGTAGAGGATACTCAAAACGCAATAGAAGATAGCTGTGAAAATATTAAAGAGCATTTAGATGCGAAAGATGAAGATTGCTAGAACTGTCATCTAGAGTGCAATGAGATGCCAAAATCCTCATAAAAATAAACCAATGAAGTAGGAATTAGACATGAAAAATATATTTGATGTGCTCAAAGACAGTCATGAAAAGCAACGACTTTTGATGGATGCGTTACTCCAAACTTCGGGAGACACACAAGCTAGGCAAGAACTCTATGTTAACCTTAAGGATGAGTTAACCAAGCATGCGATTGCAGAAGAGCGCCATTTTTATGCACCTTTGATCGAGAGTGATCAATCCATTGACATGACTAGACATGGAATCGCTGAACATCATGGAATCGACAAAATACTCGCTCAACTCGATGATACAGAGATGTCTTCACCAGCTTGGCTTGTTTTAATGAAAACATTAAGAGATAAGGTTGAACATCATTTAGAAGAAGAAGAGCAGCGTTTTTTTCAAACCGCAGGTCGAGTCTTAGATACTGAAAAAAAAGAAACATTAGCTCGTAAATATGAAAAAGAGGTTGCTTGAATCACGAAGTAATCAAATTCTTTAAATAAGTATAAAACTGCTTTGTTATCAAGCTAAGGGCTCATTCTTGAGCCCTTCTTTTATTTAATTTAGAGATAGATAAATTTACGGATAAATATATTTAAATTCACGGATAAATTAAGGCGTAACATGTTTATTATTAAATATTATATGCTTCTTGCTATAGCTTGTTTTTTTGCTGCTGCTCTTATACCACAGCTAATAATCCGTGGTGTTTTTGCCTGGTGTAGTTTGTCGATGTTCATCGTTAGTGTTGCCTACATCTTCGATATGCCGTCAATATTTAGGAAGACTAGCGATGGGAAAATAGTGTGGTGGATTAGATGGATCTTCATTCCATTCTTCTTAGGTGTTCGACTGTACAATGCATGGGCAATTAAAAGAGATAAAGTTGAACCAATACAGAAGGTTGGAAAAGGTTTATATGTATCTCGTCGTTTGTTCCCTTCAGATTTATCGTTCTTAGAATCTCAAAACATCCATTGTATTGTAGATGTTACAGCTGAGTTTTCTGGTTTAGAAAGTGCAATGACCGGTGATCAATTTCGCTATTTAAACACCCCGGTTCTTGATCATAAAGTCCCTAAAATGCATAAGCTTAAACATGCTATAAATTGGATCGATACCCAAATCAATCAATCTAGATCGGTTGTTGTGCATTGTGCTCTCGGTCGAGGACGTTCTGTCTTTGTCGTAGCTGCCTATCTTTTAGCAAAAAATCCGTCACTTACTGTAGAGCAGGTCTTGAAAAGTATTAACGACGTGCGAAGTACAGCCCAATTGAACCATCTACAACTGAAAACACTTCAAGCAATCAGTGATAAAGGTTTGCTCACTCTTGGCCATAAAGCTTGCCTTATTGCCAACCCTGTTGCAGGTGGTGGTAAATGGTTGGCGAATGAACAACAGGTTATTCGTGAACTTACGAGAAAGTACAGTTTAGATATTTTTCTTACTAGCCAAGAAGTATCAGCAGAAATATTAGCTAAGCAGGCCAAAGACCGGAATACTGCGCATATTATCGTTGCAGGTGGCGATGGGACGGTTAGTGAAGTCGCAAGGCAAGTTAGGAAGACTGATACACAACTCGGGATTATACCTTTGGGTACCGCGAACGCTCTATGTCATATGCTTTATGGATTGACCTCGAAAATATCGCCTGTTGAAAAAGCGTGTGAGGCTATTTTATCTGGCAACTCAAAAAGAATCGATCTGGCGTTCTGTAATCAACAACCAATATTACTGCTTCTTGGTATTGGGTTTGAAGAACAGATGATCGATTACGCACATCGAGAACAAAAAAATGAAAAAGGGCAATTCGCGTATTTGACTGGGTTCTTCAATGCAGTAATCACCGACGATAATCAACATTTTCAAATTTCAATCGATGACCAACCATCACAAAGTATGAAACTACAAAGTTTGGTCGTGGCGAACTCTTCCCCTTTTAGTACTGTGCTTGCTCAAGGGGGACAGCCTCCTAGGCCGGATGATGGGAAGCTGCATATTACCTATTTGGAAAACACAAATTCACTTAGTAAACGAGCTATCGCTCTATCTGATCTGTTGTTATCGAGTCTCGGAGCGAAAGAACAGGCTAGTTACTTTACTTATGCTTCGGCACAGCTCGTTAAAATTGATTCTGACCGACCTATTTCATACGTGATTGATGGAGAGACGTATTCGGCTGATTCACTGGAGATAAGTATTGATAAGCAAGCCTTAACGGTTTGTATTCCATGAATGTATTGAATAATCCACATATTGAATAAGAAGGAGACACCATGGAAATGAATCTCTCTTTTAACTTAGAGAAGTTTCAGCATCTGATAGAGGGTAAGTTAGAGCATTGGTTAGTTGAAGCAATTAAACTTATCCCTAACCTGATTGTTGCTTTTGTTACGTTTCTTATTTTTATCTTTGTTGCCAACATAAGCGGCAAGTTGTTTAAAAGATTGAGCAATAGAGTTGTCGACTCTCAAGAAGTCATTAACTTACTGGCTTCTATTGTTAAGGTTACCATTGTTACTATTGGATTTTTTGTCGCGTTAGATTTTGTTGGGCTCCAAGGTACGGTTACATCGTTGCTTGCCGGTGCCGGTATTCTAGGTTTAGCTATCGGTTTTGCTTTTCAAGATATGACTGAGAACCTCATTTCAGGTATTACAATGAGTATTCGTAAACCTTTTAAAATTGGCGATGTTGTTGGTTCCAACGATGTCATGGGTACCATAGTCAAAATAAACTTACGAAATACACTGGTTGAAACGTTCTCTGGTCAACACGTCATGATTCCCAATAAGATGGTTTTCCGAAATATTTTGACGAACTACAGTCGAAAAGGACGAAGAAGGGTCGAGATCCCTGTGGGGATTTCCTACGCAGACTGCCCCAAAAGAGCCGCTGAGGTGATAACCAAAGCGATAAACCAAAAGTCTTATGTTAGTCGGAAAGAAGATACGACGGTTTACGCTTCAAGCTTTTCTGATAGTAGCGTTAACTTATTGGTTTGGTTTTGGATTGAGTACCCAGGAGGTTTTGGTTATATGGACGCAAAGCACGACGGTATTATAGCGGTTAAAGAGTCATTATCAGAGGCTGGAATGACAATACCGTTTCCGATTAGAACACTTGATTTTGATCCCAAAGGCGGTAAAAATCTGTCTAGAATGATGACTGGGGCTGTCGATGACGCTTCCTAGAATAACATAGCGGTCCCTCTCGTAAAAAAGCGTCAAGGCAATATGCCTCGACGCTTTTTATTTTGAGTGATGCCAGAATTAGATCAGAATTAAACCTAGATTATTCCCACTGTTTAATGATTGTGTTGTAGGCTTTGATTCTCTTCTCAAGTTAATTAATCGTATCTATTTTAGATGGGTTATATCTGTTACAAATGCTTTGCTATCTCATCATTTTCAACTTGCAACGCCGCAACCCAATAGGAGAAAAAAGCAGACATATGTTGATTGTTAAACTTTCTAATAGTGTTTTTGAGGTAAGAAATTAGGCTTAAATTACTCTGGTACATATCGTTATAACTAACAATTAACTCAGGGGGCTGACTCAATATGTCATTGTCATTAACTTCATTGTTAATGCAGAACTTGGTGTTTACTTCGTTTATTAATGAACGTTCAACTTTTATAAATCGATTTGCAGCTCTTGCAATGTTCCCATGTGCTTTCTGTTCAATTAGGTCAACACATGAGAAGTAGTGATCTTTCAATGTACATAGTATTTTTTCTATGCCTTTATAGTGAATTACCTCAAGGGGATCATTGTCCTTTTTAAACAACATATCATTACTCCTTTTTATCTCAGTAGTATTTATAATTTCAGTTGATTTATAATAATTAAAATAAGCCTTTTCTTTGATTCTGATTTCCAACCATCATTCGCTAATAACTAATTCTGACGCATGTTGTGTATTTGGTCTCGACATGATTCCATTTCATTTTTTACCACTTTTAATCTTCTTCTCCCTTCTATATCAGGGTTAGTTTCTAGCAGTGATTCAATGTCGGAAATGATCTTTGTCTCGACACCTTCTAGGTGCTTTAAATAGAGCTCTTGATTGTTTTTACCTTTTGTATCTTCCGCTTCAATACAGCGCTCTCTGGCATTTATCGTATAACTAGCGGGTATCTGTTCTTGATGTATTTTTGAGTAGTAAGTTAAAGATTGTAACTTTAACTCTGCACATTTCTTTACCGTGTAGATATCAAAAAGATTTTTTGCCATCTTTTCACTTCTTATGTTGGATATCGCTTTTTCGTAAATAATATTTCCACTTTTTATCAGGTTAACAATAGATAATATACTTTGGTTTCTCATGAATCCTCATTTGGTTCTAAGCTGTATTTGGTTTATTGCATTTTTTATGCCAATTAATAACCCTATATTCAGCTTGTTTCGTCTAAGGTTTTACTTTGCTTTTGTAAAAAATACATTAATAGATGTTTTCTAGTGAAATTATTACATTGATTAATGCCATTTATTAATGATATGGGAGCTTATCTTCAATTATTCTGGTACTTGTGAAAGTTGGCACGATGCTAGCATTGATTATTAAAGTAGCTAGAGATTAATAGTATTAATATTATTCTCTGGCTTATGATAATCAAATAAGGAGAAAACTTATGCCAAAGTCAAACGCTAAAAATTCAGAAGCCAAACAACAAATTGAAGAAACTTATGAAAAAGCTGAAGAGGCCGCAGTAGAAGTTATCGAAAATGTGAAAGAGGCGGTCCATGAAACTCTCGAGGCCAGCTCTGAAAGTGTGAAGAACACGTCTGAGAAAGCGGAAAACATCATTAAAGAGCGTCCATTATTGAGTGTTGGCTGTGCGTTTCTCGCTGGTTGGGCTGTCTCGAAGTTAATCAAATAGCCATATATCAACATCGCAATTGAGAGAGCACCGTTATGCAGGTAAATAGTCAAAATGATCCAGTAAACTCTGCCAATGATAAATCGAGCGATCGTAAGGTGGATGATCTTAAACGTTCTGCTTCTGAGTTAAATGGATTGTGGAAAGACTTAGCTATATTACAGACACATACCCAGCAATGGTCTCAATCGACCTTAGAGCTTTTCTTATTGGAGTTTCGCAATAGTGTTGATGCATTTAAAAAGCGTCTTGTGTTTCAGCTCCTCTTTGTTGCGTTGTTACCGCTGTTTCTTTTTAGTATCGCCGTCGGTGCTGGAGTAGTGATCTACTACTTCACTTTGAATCTGTTAGCGGGTTACGGCGCGTTTATATTCACACTCGGTTTGATTCTAATATGCTTGGTACTTCGTTCTAGTTACTTAAAGCAATTTATAGGTTTTGAATGTACGAAAGAGCAATTGAAGGAGGGGTTACATGTCAGCACTCAAGAATCGACAAAGACAGATTCAAATGAAAAGACTTGAGGGGAGAAGTAGAGCTCGTCAAGTTGCACTTTGTATGGGACTTATTCGTCACAAAGGAAAAGAGTTTGTTCACAAGCACCCCTTGTATGCTCTTGGCATCACAGGCCTTGGTGTTGTAATTTTGAATCGAACTCATCGTTTTAAATCGTCTGTTTTTGGTTATAAACAGCTATCGCTAATACTTAATTTACTTAAGTAACCATCATTTTTAATTCAAGTTAGTGTTGGCTGACGGTATCGAGTGCCTGATTCAAATTGACGAAGCCTCAAAAACAAGACCTCCTACTCATAGGAATAAAATGACATCAAAAAAATACAGTATTCTTAGACAACGAAGTGTGTTGCAAACTAGTTTTATGCTCCTTGCTGTTCTCATGATGTCTATTTTTACATTACATATCGCCAAGCCATTTTTGTTGCCAATCATCTTTGGTGCTTTTATTTCTTTGCTATGTAGCCCTCTAGTTAACTACCTTACTCGCTTCGGTATCCCTCGAGTCATTAACGTAATGGCTGTACTTATTGGTTTTATTGGCTTTGTTGTGATTAGTTTGAATATGTTGAGTGAGCCCGCTCAGCAATGGTGGTCAAAATTACCAATGTTGGTTGAGAATGTATCTAATGAAGTGAGTGAGGTTACTCAAAACAGTCGCTTAACTGACGCCACCGGGTTCTCCATGAGTAGTACTGTTACCAATGATGGGCTTACCAATAACACGGCTTTTTCCATTATAGAATCAGTGCTTACGACAACACCAACCATTGTTACTCAGTTGTTGGTTGCGTTTCTTATGGCGTATTTCATGATGAATTACGGTCGAAAAATTTATTCTCAAAGCTTATCTCTTTTTGAATGCTTTTCAGATAAGCGTAGGGCTGTTGAATTGGTTAAAGTTGTTCAAAAGGATTTGTCTCGTTACATAGGCGCCATCACCATCATTAATGTTTGCTTAGGACTCACTGTTGGCTTTGCTTTTTATATGATGGGATTGCAAGACCCTTTCCTTTGGGGCGCTTTTGCAGGCTTAATGAATTTTATCCCCTATCTTGGCCCGATGGTTTCAGTTACGTGCTTTGCTTTAGTCTCTTTTATACAGTTTGAGTCGTTTAGCTACGCATTGACGGTCGCTGCGATCTTCCTGGCGATTAATTTGATAGAAAGCCAATTGGTTACTCCTACATTACTGGGGAAAAGGTTTAGTCTCAATCCGCTGATTTTATTTGTATGGCTTGTATTTTGGGGTTGGCTATGGGGCTCTATGGGAATGTTAGTAGGGGTCCCATTACTTGTCTGTGTGAATGTATTTTTTGAACAGTTAAGACATCCAAGGTTGAATGCTCATAAAGGTCAGTAGAGCAGAAGTAAGCCTTGATAACCACTCAGCGTCACTTCTTTCACATAGTCTCCAATGTTGCCATTTGTATCGACCGGCCTCATGGGTTTTTTTAATGGAATATTGAGTTTAGGCGCTGAATAGAAGTCTGGATTTTTGCCGTAGAAATCGGTGCGGAAGAGTACGCGACCATGCTCAAACTCACGTGCGACCACCATTTCTTGTGGGCCGCCTTCCACTGCGTTTTCATCTGTTCGATAAGCGAAATAGGTATAGGTTGGTAACAGTCGAACCATACCGTTTGGCAGCGCTGGGTGCATGATGTGGTTGTTAGTTGAATCGCCAATTATGGTGTAGTCGTTGGGGGTAGGGTTTAAGGTCGATATCATCAAAGGAATCGGTTTCAAATGAGTAGGAATCTGGTTAGTTGGATTGCCGAGTTCTATCTTAAGTAACTCCGTTGGTTGGTAGGCGATATTTTTTGGTACACCACTTTTCCAATAATTATCTTTAGTTGTGTTACCACTTCCATACACATAACTGCCACTCCATTGATTAAAATAGCTATGTGTCGGTTGAGCGTTGAGGTAATAGATTACGAGGTTAGAATATTGATCTTGTTGCCAATTGTCCTGATTGTTACCTAGGAACTGAACTCGTCCAAAGCGAGTGGTGGCCTGAAATATAACGTTAGAGCCAGCATAGGCAAGTGCTGAGTTATCCCAAAACTTAGACAACCCGTTAAAGCCGCTAAAACCGGTAGAGGGGAATAAGTATTGCTCCCGAAAGTATAGGTCTCCAGCTTTAATCAAGTGTGCCTGTCCATTTCGACCATAAAGGTTTGCTGCTCCAATGTTGAGACCTATTGAGGGTCTATCTTGGTTAATCTGCAGACCATTCAGAAAAGCAGAGAATTGCTCTTTGTAGACATTGTCAGCCTCGACAGATCCTACGATAAACCCAAGCTCACAGACGGTTCCTCCGGAATAAACCTCAAATTGATTGCGGCCAATGAGTTTATTGGTATCGTCGTTGTAGGCCCCAGCCAGCCCTTGTTCCTCCCAGGTTTTGGAATAGTAATTTTGTAGAATCATTAACAGGTTTGGATTGGCCAAATTGGTCAGCGCCCATGATGAGTTTTGGTTCCACATTCGCCCGAATGGGATCACGCGAGATTCCCAACGAAAGCGAGCCGTGGCTGATTTGTTGTTCCTGTTTTCATATTCATAAGGGGATAAATAGTTGTCTTGATTGAGATCCGCCGATTGGTCAAAACCACGAACCTTTCGCCATTGCTTTGTTTCGTTGTGAGATCTTGAATTCGTATTTGTGATCTGAGATAGAAGGTCTTTGGCAGCGATTTTTTGGAAGCTGTCTTTCAATTGAACTCGATTCAAGCGAGGTCGGATATCACTTGAGTTGCCTTGCCAACGGATTCTGACAACGTATAAACGGCCGCCATCTCTCACCAATGTAGAACCAAAATATTGCCCACCACCGTAACTCTGGCCGCTGCTATCATGAGTTGTTGCTCTGACCCAATCAGAGGGCACTCGCCAGCTTACCGCTTGGCTTTGAGTCATATTGTGTGTGTGATCATTAGTTATTTCTAAGTGAGCCCATGCCGTAGATTGGCCTAGATCATTCATCGATATGGGGTATTCAATATGGAATTCTCCGCCTTGCGCAAAGCGCGAAAATTCGAATGTTAAGCTATCGAATTTCTCCGAATGGTAAATGTAGAGTGCGCCCCCTTTGTCGAAATGTTCAAATACATCTGCATTCCAAGGCGGCTGCTGATAAAGTGCATAACCCGCATGCTTTTCGTTTTCGGTATAGCCAATGATCATAGGCTTACGGTTTAATAGCGTATTGTCACCGTGTGTAGTATCGAGTTCAGCTAGAATGGTGTCTTCTGCAAAGTGTAGAAAAAAATCTTCGTAATCTATCCCGTTTTTCTCTGCCGTGTTTCTAATTTCGTTTTCCAACTCTCCTGAATTCAGCTCTAACTTTTGGTTGTACATATAGCCGATAGTTTTAACTTTTTCGTTATCACGTTTATTGCCGAAAGCGCCAAACACTAAGTCACTATTATCGATCTCCCAATCAACCACGTTGTCTGCTGATACAGCAGAGCCTTGCAGGTTAATCCCTTGTTCATGCTGGCCTGGTAATACGATCGCATAGCCAGCGTAGCTAGAGTTACATATGAAAATAGAGCAGAAGGTCGCTGTGGAGAGCAACAAAGCTTGGTGTTTTGTCATTGGCTTTCCCAATCATGGTGACGTTGGAGCTACATCTGTTCGAAAAAATTATCATGAGTTTATTTCTATCTAAGTGTAGCTAAATTACGAATTTTGATAGGGGGGAAGGGCATTATCATCATTAAACAATCATATAGAAGAAAAGCCACAGCGTTCGCTGTGGCTTTGTTTGCTCCGAGAGCAGTTAGCTATCGTCTTTGCTCAGTATTCAAATGTCGAATCAACTTGGCTGGCGTGCCTCCGTATAAGCAGTCTGGTGGCACATCACTATTGACCACAGAGTTCGCTGCGATAACAGAGCGAGCACCAATCGTCACGCCTTGGTTAATCACCGAGTTTCCGCCAATCCAGACATCATCTTCGACTGTAATAGGTAGACAAAACGTTTCCCACTTACGGCGACTGAGGTGATCCAATGAGTGAGAGGCTGTGTAAAATTGAGCACTTGGCCCCACCAATACATTGTTACCAATTCTGATATTGGCGCCGTCAAGCATGACAACATTCATGTTGATAAAGGTGTTGTCACCGATCTCAATGGTTTTACCAAACTCGCAATGAAAAGGAGGTCGGACAACGCTGCTGCCTACTTTCCCAAATAGATTAGCTTGAAGGCTTGGCTGCTGAGTATCGTCTGAACATTGATTGAAGTCTGACAGAGCCTTGCTCGCGTGAGTGCGCATGTGGTCTATCTCATGGTCTGCGCCATCAAAAATTTCACCGGATAGCATTTTTTGGAGTTCTGTTTTCATTGTTTGCATCTCACTAGTCAACATGGGTATTAGAATACGGAGATACAGACATAAAAAAAGAGAAAAGCCTAAGCCTTTCTCTTCCTGTTTTGTGCCTTTAAGCACTAATGCTAAGTGAGCCCAGCTATTCAGCAAAAGGCGCGCTTTGTTAAATTAGATTTGCTTAACGAAACCCATTAGGTGTTGTTTCACTTCGTCTGAAGCAAAAGCGCTCTCCACAGAGTATTTGTAGATCTCTGCGTAGTCTTCTTTTGTTAGACCGAAAGTTTCACACACACGCTTCACTTCGTTGGTCATAGTGGTGTTCGACACAGTGCGGTTATCTGTGTTGATAGTGACAACGATGCCGTCTTTCTTGAATTCAGCAATTGGGTGGTCGCTAAATTTGTGAATACATTTGGTTTGAACGTTACTTGTTGGGCAAGTTTCAAGCGCAACCTGCTTCTCTTTAACGATGTTGTATG
The DNA here is from genome assembly GCF_029890535.1 of Vibrio sp. S/42/10. Taxonomy (NCBI): domain Bacteria; kingdom Pseudomonadati; phylum Pseudomonadota; class Gammaproteobacteria; order Vibrionales; family Vibrionaceae; genus Vibrio; species Vibrio sp. S/42/10. The sequence continues at coordinate 118,648 of NZ_JAKMZC010000002.1, forward strand.
CGTCTTCGTTTCCTTGGATGTGAACACCGTGGCCGATACGCTCAGCATCAAGCATTGTCACTGCATCGTAAACGTTTTGACCATGCCATTGCTCACCAGCGTGCACGGTAATACGGTACCCTTTATCAAGAGCGTATTGCGTGTATTCTGGGAATTCAGCACAGAAGCCTGGCTTTTCACCGCCAGCGATATCAAACGCCACTACACCTTTACCTAGGTAAGGGTGGCCTGCGTCGATTACGTCTTTGATAGAGTCTTTAGGGAACATACGAAGTACAGACATGATGTAGTTGCCCTTGATGTCGTATTTCTCTTCAGCACGCTTCATGCCTTTAACTGCACTAGCGATGATTGCATCGAGAGATAGACCTTTGTTTACGTGCAGAATCGGTGCAAAACGAACTTCTAGGTACTTAACGTTTTCTAGTGCAGCGTCTTCGTAAAGCTCAAAAGAGATACGTTCAATTGCTTCTTCAGTCTGCATTACTTGCAATGGTAGGCTGAAACAAGCTAGATACTCATCTAGGTTTTTGCAATCTTCTGGCACCGTTAGAGATTGAACAACCGCGTCGCGATCTTCAGGTAGTTCGATATTGTACTGTTTTGCTAGGTCAATAATCGTATCTGGGCGAACACTTCCGTCTAGGTGGCAGTGCAAATCAATCTTTGGTAGTGCTAGAAAATCCATGAGTAATCCTTAATTCTATTATTATTTGAGCGTGTTAACTCACATACACTAAATTTACCAAGACAATGATATGATTTAAAGTGACAAATAATCATCATTAACCTGAATTTAGGGAATATCATGGTAGATGTTAAAAGCTTACTTAAATGCGATATGAATTTGCTGCTTTGCTTACATGTTCTGATTGAAGAGCGCAGTGTGAGTAAAACGGCAGAGCGACTCTTTTTAAGTCAGTCTGCGGTAAGTAAACAGCTCACCAAGCTCAGAGCTTTGTTTGATGATCCTCTTTTTGAACGCGAGTCAAAAGGTCTGTTTCCAACCCCGAAAGCGACTTCTCTTGCGCCTAAGATTCATCAAATTCTTTTGCAAGTTGAGCAGCTAACTGTACCGGATATTTTCGAGCCAAAAGACAGTGAACGGACTTTTAATATCGATCTTGTCGAAACCGCTTATACCGCAATTTACCCTAAATTCATGCCTAACGCGCTGTCAGATGCGCCGAATATTACGGTAAACAGCACGACTTGGAGTAGCGAAACCTTTAAGCGCTTATTAAAGCGTGAGGTCGATTTTGGGATTGGGATTTTTGAGCTCGATGAAAGGGCGAGTACCCATATTCAAAATATCCCTGCCGAGCTAAACCATGTCGAATTGCTGCAAGATTACTCTGTATGTTTGATGCGAAATGATCATCCAGTGCTTCAAGAAGAGTGGAACCTGCAAGCCTTCCTTAAATATCGTCATATTCAGTTAGTGACCGGTGGTGTTGGCGACTGGCTGCTACTTGAAATTTTGCAAGCCAAACAGCTCCAAATCAATAAAGCCGCCAACGTGTCGGACATCACCAGCGCAGTAAAACTGTGTAAACAAAGCGATTTACTGATGTGTTATCCGTACAACTCGGTTCGTGACTATATTGAGAGTGGTGAGTTGGTGATGAAGCCGATTCCTATTGAGTTAGTTCCCGGTGGCTTGTTTCTGCTTTGGCACCGTTACTTTGACTCTGAACCAAGTCACAAATGGCTTCGAGACCTGATAGTCAATAAGACCCAAGATACCCAGATGTGAATCATTAACTCGAACACTCAAAGAAATGAAATATTTTTCGTTTTTATTCGTCTTTCTAGAATGGGCATCGTCTTAGTAGAGTGCTTAATCTGAGTTAATAGTGAGAAACCAAAATGAATCCAATGCTAACGTCATTGATTCCGCAACAAATTATTGAAGACGCGTGTGAGTGGGCAATCATGCACGGTGTCGCTTTTCGTCAGTCTGACAATACCGCGAGGCATTGTCCTTTCAGTATTGCGCCAATGACAATGGAGCGCGAGGTTTATGATCACTTGCGCCGAGTCACTCCGCTTATCACTAAGTTGATCAGTAACGTGTCGGAAGATCATGATTTTTTACAGTCATCATTGAGCGATATGGCTCAAGCCGATCCGTTCTTTGGTCACTTGATGGAGTTGCATCAACAAGCCCATGGCAGTGTGGATGAGCGCTTGAATCCTGCCCGTCAGCCACTGTTGTTGATGCGTACTGATTTTATGGACGATCGCCAACACGGTGCAAAAGTGATTGAGTTTAATGGTATTGCTGCAGGGATGGCTCCGTTTGGTCAACGTGCAACAGAATTTCACTCATTCATGCAAAACCAATGGCCAAACGTTTATAACCATTGGTTGGAAGAACCGTCAGCAACACCGGCTGAAAACCAAGGCTTAACCCAGTTGGCTTATGGTATCGCTAGTGCTGCAAAGCAAGTTAAAGCGGAATTCAATGAACAAGGCAAACCGATTTCCTTGATGGTGGTACAGAAGAACGAAGACAATGTTTATGACCAACACCTACTTGAAGTTGAGTTACAAAAACAGGGTGTTCGCACGGTTCGCCGTACCTTCGATCAATTGAGCTCTCAGCTCTCAACGGGCGATAACCAACGTCTGCTTTTGCAAGATGTTGGTGCAGTCGATGTTGTGTACCTAAGAGCGGGTTATCAGTATTCAGACTACTGGGCGCCTGAGCTTAATGAATCCGTTTGTTGCGACACGCTAAGTCAGACGCGTTTGTTCATCGAACAACACCATGTCGCTGTGAATGCTACCTTCAGCCAACAGCTAGCAACCAGTAAAACCATGCAGATGCTCCTAACCATGATGCCTGTATCAGAATACGCTCGTTGGGGGTTAACGCTAGAAGAAGCTAAATTGGTGAAAAGTGTTTTAGCAGATATGAAACCAATCACCAGCGAGTCGATTGAATGGTTTAACACACAAGCTGATAAGCAAGAATGGGTGCTGAAAAACCAAGGTGAGGGCGGCGGCCATTGTGTGTTCGGTGACGATATCAGCGAGCAACTTAGTCGACTTAAGCCAGAAGAGTACGACGCGTGGACACTCATGCAGCGCTTGTACCCACATGAGCGAGATATGCCAACTATTGCGGTGAGAGACACTCAACAAACACTCGTGACAGACCTAGTCAGCGAAGTCGGTCTATTTACCGCTTACTACCAAGGTAGGCCAGTGACCGAACTTGACGGCTACGCGGGCTATTTAATCCGCAGTAAGCCAGCCAGCGAAAATGAAGGCGGGATCCACAGTGGAAAAGGCATTTTAGATTCTTTAACACTGATTGAATCCTAATTTGACTAAGCAATAATCTAGTGGTTTTGATAATTGAAATCCCGCATCTACTAATTGGATACGGGATTTTTTGTTTTACAGGACAACAAAAAGATCTCATTGACATGGGTAGAATGTTCGCTCTACCATATGGGTAGAGCAGTTATTCTACCTATCCCTGTTACTTACTACGATTGGTATTCAGTATTAAGAGAGCACTATGTTAAGAGAACAGATTGCAGCAAGTCTTGAAGTGGCGTTTAGCCAACAAGGTTTTGCTGAGCCGAGTGTGGCTCAACTAAAAACGGCGTGTAATGTCAGCCTACGTACGCTCTATAAACATTTTCCATCGAAAGAGGCGATGATAGTGGGCGCCTTAGAGCACCGTCATCACCGTTACCTAAATTTTCTATTAGAAAATGTACCTGCAGGTGGCCTTGAGTCGATGCTTGATATCTTCAACAAGTTACAACAGTGGATGGAAGAGTATGCGCCGCACGGTTGTATGTCGATGAATGCGATGGCGGCTTTTCCTGACAACGAGATAATTAACCAAGCTGTTACTGAACATAAACGAGAAGTAAAAACACTTCTGGGTAAGCAGAGTCAACGAGATGATCTTGCTTCAGAGCTTTTTCTACTTCATGAAGGTGTATCAAGCGCGTGGCCAGTATTAGGCGAAGAAGCCGTTACATCAGCACAGAATATGGTGACAAAATTACTCAAGGAAACACGATGAAATTCGAATTACCAAAAACAATGAAAGGCGTAGAGATGTTAGGACACGGCGGAGCAGAAATGCTTGGTTACCGTGAAGATATCGCTGTTCCTGAAATAGAACCTAATGAAGTGTTGATCAAAGTGATGTCTGCGGGCGTGAACAATACGGATATCAACACTCGAATCGGCTGGTACTCAAAAAGTGATGACTCAGACGACGCAAGTTGGTCGGGTGAAGCGTTGCAGTTCCCTCGCATCCAAGGTGCTGATGTATGTGGTTTCATCGTGGCGGTCGGCAATGAAGTCTCTGCTGATCGCATTGGAGAGCGTGTTCTTATCGAACCTTGTTTGACTGAAGTGTACGGACGAGATTTACCACAACCATGGTATTTCGGTTCGGAATGCGATGGTGGTTTTGCTGAATACACCAAAGTGGCGGCGAAACACGCTTATGCGGTGAACAGCACCATGTCGGATGTTGAGCTAGCGTCTTTCCCGTGCTCTTACTCGACCGCAGAAAATATGCTAACCCGTGCCAACGTAATCGAAGGTGATCGCGTGCTTATTTCTGGCGCATCGGGTGGTGTGGGCTCGGCTGCTATTCAACTAGCCAAAGCTCGTGGCGCTTATGTTATTGCCATTACTAGCCCAAGTAAAAACCAACAGTTACTTGAATTGGGTGCTGATGAAGTGGTTGCTCGTGATGCTGATCTGGTTAAAGCGTTAGGCGCAAACAGCGTCAATGTGGTTATCGACTTGGTTGCCGGTGACAAGTGGCCTCAGTTCCTTGAAGTACTGAAACCCCATGGCCGTTATGCCGTATCTGGCGCAATTGGTGGCGCTATGGTCGAGCTCGATGTACGAACTTTGTATTTGAAAGATTTAAGCTTCTTCGGTTGTACTGTGCTGGAGCCTGAAGTGTTTCAAAACTTAGTTAATCGAATTGAACAACAACAGATTAGCGCGATAGTTGCGGAGTCGTATTCCCTTGTTGATATTCATACAGCACAAGAGGAATTCTTGAAAAAAAAGCACGTCGGCAAGATTGTTCTGGAAGTGGCTCAACGCTAACGTTATAGAGATTCACGGTTCAAATATAGGCAAGAACGAGTACATGTTACCTGCTCGTTCTTTTCGTTTGGGAGAAGGTGAAATAGAGGTGGGTCTGGTTTTAAGGCTTGTGAGTATCTGATCTTATACAGCTAAAAAATAAGTGATTGATTTATCACTGTGTGGTTTATGAGTTATCTGTGCAATAATCACTGCTGTTATATATCCCGATCTGTTTTATATCCATCTAGGAGCCGTATTGATGTTTAAAAGGGTATTGCAGGCACTATTTTCCCCTTTTGTTTCTAATCAAAGTAAGCAAAATGATTCATCAAAGAGTGTCTCTCAACAAAGCGTTTCTTCTGATTCCGTTCTTGAGCAAAGCACTGCACCATCTCATTCTTCTATTTTTGTTCCGTCCTCATCGGCTCATGAACCATCACTCATTGTTGATAAAGCAATAAGCTTGCACGATGCTGAGTTTCTTGATTACTTATTTGGAGAGTCTCGCCTGCGAACGGAGTCAGATCCGTTTAGTGACTTTGTTGCTTGTCAGATCGAACGTTTGATTCGCTCTCCAAAAGCCTTGCTTAATGAATTGCCAGTGATGCCAGCCTCTGTGACCACATTAATGGCAGAATTACAGAGTGACGAATTTGATGTAGATGCTCTGTTGAAAGTAATTGAGCGAGAGCCGAGTATGGCTGCCGATGTAATTAAACTGGCTAACAGTGCTTTCTACAAACGCAGTGAAAAACAGGTAACCGACCTAAAAACAGCATTCCTAAATATGGGTTCTCAAGGACTTGTTGAAGGGGTTGTGAATAGCTACATGAAGAACTTCACGCCGGGCAACAATATTTACTGGCGTCATTTCGGTGAGAAAATTTGGAATCACAGCGTTCAAACCGCGTCTTTTTCTAAGGAGTTGATGAAAGATTCTTCATCTCAAGAAGATCAAGCGGCGGCGTACTTTGTTGGGTTGATTCGCAACTTAGGCAAGATGATCATTTTCCAAATGATGGTTGAAGCCTTCAAGCATGTAGATCCTTCTGTTCCGCCTAACTCGTTAGCGTTGAAGCGCCTGATGAACAGCTACTCTATTCGTCTGACTTATACCATAGCTAAGTTCTGGGAGTTGCCAGAATCTGTGCTGACGGTGATTGGTTACCAAGAGTCGAGCCGATATGAATGCACGCCACTTGGTCAAGCTGTGTTTGAAGCTAACTACTTGAGTGAGTTGTTTTATTTACTAGAAGAACAAACGATTGAAGTCGAGCAGTTTAAGCGCAGATGCAAAGAGACCCTAACTTTGCCTGCGGCATACAACGTGGCCAACCGTATCTATAAAGAGTCTGAATTGGCGCTGGTGGGATAATAACGACTGGCGTTGGCTAGATTGGTTCTTGAGGTTGCCATAAAGCGGTATTTTCTAAATGGTCTAACTAAGCAGTAAAGCAGTGAGACCATTTCTGTATCTAGCTTCGATTAAGGGATCTCAGTCAGTTCTTGCTTCAATTTATCGGTTTTACGCAGTTCTTTTTCGATCTTACCCTCATATTTTCGAATCTTATCCGCTCTATCGTCTTGTTTTGCTTCTTCTAAGTCGGCTTGGTATTCAGCTAAATCTTGTTCATTGGATTCAATCTTCTCACGCAGATCATCCTTCAAACCTTCATTGGTGCAGTTCTCTTTCGCCGCTTTCAACGCTGTGGTTAATCGCTCCACTTTGTACTGATTGTCGTACTGCTCAGCCTTCTTTATTTGATATTCGATCTCACAGAATTTCTTTTCACAGCCTATAAGCGCATCGCATTGGGTACTCGCCATGCTGTTAAAAGAGAGCGCGCAAAGAAACAATAATGGGCCTTTTAAGTGTCGAGTCATGGTTTACCTTCTCACTGGTTTATTTAGCTTGAGCTTATTTTGTTTTTACTGTTCTCAAGCTTACCTTGGTTGAGACTAATTTAGCCTAGCCTCATGTCTATATTACTTTAGCACCTGATAATGACGCTATTGGCAGCTGAATGTTAAAGATAAGTCTTTGTGCCCAATGATTTCTTTCAGGTCTTACTCAGAAGTGGCTAATCCACAATTGGTCGAGTTCGCACCAACCGAATCCATTTACTTGCGCGCCGTGTATCTTTTCAGAAACCTCTAAGTTGAACGCCTCTTGCTTGAGCTCAACCACAACCCCAGAGTCATTCAACCAATGCTTGAGTTCCAACAGTGCATTCATCGCTAACTCAAAGTTGGGCTGGTTTGTTATTGAGGTTAAGCCTTGTTCGATTCTGTCTATCATCTCAGTAGGCAGTGCTAAGTCCTCAAAGGGAAAGCGAGTGAAAAAGCTTAACCACGAAGTGAAGGTGTCGTTCTCATCAATAATGCTGCATAGCGCGACATCTTTGGTAGTTAGGTAGTGTCCATATTTCACGTTGGTTTTGCTGTCGCCGGATACTGACAATTGCTCGAAAAGGGTTTGGCATTCAGAGGTGTCTTCAACAGTGAATTCACGAACGGTTTTCGACAACATCGGGCTTTGAATCTTGAAGAAGGTTGAGCCGAAATCCGGTTGGGAAGAATGGTCATCGCCACACACAGTGACCGTCTTTTCGGGCAGTTTTACGCACACCTGATTTTGAGCGCAAGCTTTGCTCTGTGCCCATTCCGGATAGACCCACAACTCGACTCGATTGAGAATCGGAGTGCTGTGTGAATACGTGCTATTACGGCTTAATCTCAACATCTTGCTTGAGAATATGTCTAGTGAGAACGCGCCAGATCCAATCAGCCTATCAGTCGGTGATGAGTGATCAAATACGGAGGCTTCAACTCTGGCAAGTAAGCGCGGTAAATGCCAATCCGGTTGATTCAACTTCACGACAACCACATTACCAGCCGAAGCAGAAACCTCATCAATATGCTGATAGCAGCGACGCCATATTTTGCTTTGAATTAGCGAGTTAAGATTGCGTGCTATGTCTTGAGGTTCGAGTGTTCTGCCGTTATGGAACTGAACGCCATTGCGAATTTGAAAGTGCCATTGCGTAGCGTCTTGATTAGGGTGCCAATGATACGCCAAATCGCCGCTGAGTTTGCCGTGTTGAACGGTGGTTAGGCGCTGGCAAACTTGCATCACTAAGAAACGTTCGGTGCGTCTAAGCACTCGTTGAGGATGAAGTGCTTCGAGTTCTCGGTGAAAGGGAATGTACGCGACGTTCTGCGCAGATTGATTAGCGCTGTTTAGAAAGGCTTGCAGTTCTGCGCCTGCATTGCGGCCGTTGAAGCTTAAGGTGCTAAACACTTGTTCTATGTTGCCCGTATCGGCTTGGGTTTGTGCGTATTGGTAACACGCCTCAATGGGCTCAACCAGACACATCAGTTGTGCTTTCTTGCTTCGGCCTGAGCTTGCTTGCCACTCAATCCAACCTTGTGCTGTCATTACTTTGAGTAAGGTTTGAACGTGACGTTCACTTACATGCAGCAGCGTGGCCAGTTGGTTGATCTGACAGTGTGATACTCCTGGCCCAAAAGCCTGAAATATCTTTTCATACAGTTCAAGCTTGCGCTTAAGGTTGCCCAATTTGCTTTTCCTAACGACGAGGTTGAGTTAAATGTTTATAGCCAGAGTCAATGAGTGCTTTTTCCATCGTATCGAGCACTTGAAAGGTTATCTCTGGGTTTAGGATATCGGACTCAGTTTTGCCTTGAAGGACTAACTCTGAAAAATGGTCAATTTCAAACTCGAATCCATTGCCCGTCACTCGTTTGTTGATGGTCGACTTCTGCCCTTGATGTTCAATCTCAATAAAGGCCGGATTCCACCATTTTTCGTGAATGGTGATCTTAGTGTCGGGCCCAGTCAAGTGTGCTGATCGGGGAAGGTTTTGCACCGTTGATGCCGATATCTTACCGTTCATACCACCAGAGAAGGTAAAGCACGCATCGGTATCAACATTCGCCCCCTCATACAGGCATGACACCTCTACTTGAGGTTTTGAAGGGTTAACACTCAGAGTTCGACACAGGTCGTAGAAGAACCAAAGCCCGTAGACCCCAACATCGAGCGTTGCTCCACCTGATAACTCTGGGTTGAAGATAAATAACTCTGGGTCATAGTCGTGATGGTTACCAAAGCTGGCTTCGATTGAGTCTATCTGAATGTTGTTGTCGACCAAGAATGATTGGAGCTCACGATACGCGGGAAACACCACGGTCTTCATCGCTTCTAGCAGCATCACGCCATTTTGTTTCGCGAGAGCTTTCATCTCAAGCCAATCAGCAAGGTTAGTGAAAGCTGGCTTCTCGACCAATACGTGCTTATTGTTCTTTAGAAATAACTCGGCAAGTGGCTGGTGGTATGGGTGAACGGTGGCGATGTAAACCGCTTCTACTGCTGGATCATTCGCCATCTCCTCATAAGAGTCATAAGCCTTAGCGCAACCAAATTTATTCGCGAACGTGGCTGCGCGTTTATGGTCTCTCGCGGCAACCGCATAAAGTTCACCACGCAGACAGTGCTCTGTTACAGAGGTTGCGAATCGATTGGCGATGTTGCCTAGCCCTGCGATGCCCCATTTAATTTTTCGTTGCGTGTCGTTCATCAGTTGCTCCAAATCGTTGTTTTGTATCAGTGTACTCAGAGACGCCACATACAAATAGAGAACAGATTTCTCAACCTGTTCTCTATTTATCTAGATTGTTGTCGTGATGTTATTATTAGCTCTGTATGGAACGTTTCCAATCCGCCAAAACTTGAATGTGTTTTGGACCGATGCCACAACAGCCACCGACGATATTCGCGCCCAGTGCGTGCCAACGTTTGGCGTAAGTTAGATAACCTTGACCATCCAGTTCACGCATTTCTTGAAGCATGTCGTTTGCTTTATGTTCGCTGCTGATAGGTGCAAAGTTATTGGCGTAGACACCAATTTCTAAACCACTACCTAGCTCATCAATCACTTTCTTCGCCTCAATGATCGCTTGATCCATCACTTCAGGCACTGAACAGTTAAACATAATGCCTTTCGCGTTTGATTGGCAGGCAAGTTTAATGGCATCCGCTACGCTCTCTCCAGAGCGAATGTTCGCAAAATCGCCCTTGGTATCTTCCAAACTGAATGCGTAGTAACACGGCTTATGTGAGTGCTTGAGTACCGCGTGAATTGAGTCGAATTCTTGCAGGCTACAAATCGTTTCCGCTATCCAAAGGTCGATGTTTGGATCTTGAGCATCGTAAAGCGTTTGAATGATTGGTGCTGCTTCTTCTACCTTGAACAAATCTGGTCGGTAGCTGCCAAACGGCGGTGGAATCGCGCCCGCAACTTTCACTGTGTGAGGAGCATTATCAGCAACCGCCTTCGCCAGTTCGCCAGATAGCGCTGCTAGTTCAAAACCTCGTTGCTCGAAGAGCGATTCACCCAAATGAAAAGGTACACATGCGTAACTATTGGTGATCAGGATTTCAGCGCCAGCATCGACAAAATTTTGATGCGCTTGGCTAACAAGATCAGGGGCTTCAATCAGAGCTTGAGCGCTCCAAAGCGGTTGAGAGAATGGCGCGCCAATTTCTTTGAGTTCTCGGCCCATGCCGCCATCAAGTATGGTTAGTGTTTTCATATTTAATACTATCTAAAACAGTTGCTGAAGTTCTGCCGCCACCATATCAGACAACCTTGTCAGACAGAAGCCATCAAAGTGGAAGTAGTTTAGCTAAATCAATACATCTCAATAATTAAAGGAAAAAGGGCTGGAGGGGTAATTGGTGCTATGCTGCATTGGGTTTCAAAGGTATGTTTATCTCATCAACCATCCCAGAACGCTAAATACTAAGTCACCACAATCTGTAGAGGAAAAGTGCATTGAAGTTAACGAATAAACTCGTACGTTACCCGCACATTGATGTTGATCGTGCGTTTGAAAAAAGAAGCTGAATTATTGCAGCAAATACAGGCGGGTGAGATTGGACAAGCCTTAATGCTGTGGCAAGCAAAAACGCCAACGCTCGTTTTACCCGCAGGTAAAAAGTGGCCAGTGACGATAGAGTCTAGAAAGCAACTCGCGGAACAAGGCTGGCAACTCACTTCTCGAAAAACGGGTGGCGCTCCCGTTCCCCAACTGCCGGGGATCATTAATCTGTCGCACATTTACCATTGGCCTCGTGATGAAGCCTACAACATCCAAACAGCGTATCGACATTTATGCGATGTCTTAACCCAGTTTTTTAAAGAGCTGGGCATTGGTGTGGATGTACACGCAACCCCTGGCTCTTATTGTGATGGTGACTACAACCTCAATATCAATAAACAAAAAATAGTGGGTACTGCGCAACGTGTATTGCTTAAACAAGGGGGTGGCCAAATCGTACTTTCTCAAGCTTGTATCTTGTTAGATGTAGACCTAGAGAACATCGTTGAGCCCGTGAATTTTTATAATCAAATTTGCGGGAATCCAACTGTGGTGGATGCGCAGGTTCATACTCCGTTGTCCGCGCATTTGACGACCCTCCCCAACGTAGACTCACTCTTTCAGCAATTAAGCCAAGCTTTCATCAAGCATGCGTAATGCCGTTATTTCGTTAACGCTATGCCAATTTGTTGGGAGAGGAACCATTTCAATTTTACCTAAACAATCGATGAAGTTCTCTCGTCAAGATATCGGTGAGTTTGGGGTTTTGGAGCGCTCCTAAATATGGAACACTCCTTGTATCTGGCTAGCGAGAGTAGAGGTGTTCTGCAATCAACTGGTCTATGGTGGTCACCAGTTTGTGGTTTTTGTCTGTGTCTAAAGCATCAGAGTGAGGGTCTTTAAATAGCCCTGAGTCATTATCAAAATACTTCCCAGAAGCGTTGGAAAACTCATCAGACAATGCCGCTCTAGATAAAATGTCAGCACCAATACCTAGGTCATTTCCTTCCAACCCGTAGGCATCTTTGACTAATTTACTGCCAAGGAATGAAGCTGGATTGACAGGAATAATCGATGGTCCGTTAGCTCCGATTTTGTGAGCGAGGCTGATAGACCACATTGTGAGGGCTAACTTGCTTTGCGCATAAATAGGGCCATCTAACTCTCCTGCGTTTGAGCTGGTCATCAGATCAAGATCTACAGGGGCCTGTGCTGCTGAAGATAAGTTGACGATGCGACCAGAGGAATCAAAAAGTGGAAGTAGTAATTGTGTGAGTAGGTAGGGGGCAATCGTGTTAACGACGAATCGAACGTCTAGATTATCCTGAGTTGTGATCTTATCTACCTTATAAACGCCAGCGTTGTTAATCAGTACATCAAGTTGTTTGTGCGCTGAGTTGATCTGCTGTGCGAGTTCCTTTACATCTGCCAGGGAAGATAGATCAGCAATATAACTTTCGATGACTGCGTTTTTAGAGAGCCTGGATAAACTGGTTTTTACCTTATTCAGTTTCGCAGGGTTGCGTCCATGAATCAGGATATGGTGTCCTTGCTGAGCCAACATTCTTGCTGTCTCTAAACCTATACCATCTGTCGCGCCTGTGATCATGATTTTTTTTTGCATCTTTCTTCCTTTGAAACGTTGTCCGTGCAACTTTTATAACAAAGTTTGACCGCACAAAATTTCTATTGGTTCACATGCTGGGACTAAGAAAGGGTATGAATTGTGTTGTAAGTGAGAAATATGACAATACAGAGGCCCATAAAGAGACCGCCTGGGTGCTGCTACTTTATGATAGTTGATTGGAAAGTATAGGAAATGAAGCACTGCTTTATTCTTTGATAAGAAAGCCTCAACTAAATGAATTAGCTGAGGCTTGGTCGGTATTAGCCTTGTGATAGCCTATATTGGCTTCGTTGACGTTATTATAATGCTGTTATTTAGACCTTAATGAGCGTGTACAGCTGAATCTTGGTATAGCTCAGCGTCGACTTCTTCACCTTTGTTCGGGCGAGGCACAATCTCAAAAGAGGTATCAGCTTCAGTGAGAGAAGACAATAGTTTGTTAAGAGACGACTTGTCGCCTTTCACACCTGCTTGCCTTGCTTCCATCAGCTTATTGAGTGTCGTTCTCTTCAGTACGATGTCAGACACATCTGATTTGTTGATGATCAGTGTAGTATCTGCATCTTGTAGGTCTGATACTTGAATGTTGTTCAGGTTACCGTTAGACATTTCAACGTAGTAGAACTCTTTCACATCAGGTAACTGAATGTTCATCGTAAATGGCGTGTTTTGAGCCTTCAATGAATCCACTTTTACCGCTAAGTAATCCAACAAGTTCTCAATGGTCATGTTAGCCAATACATCCGGTGATGCTGTTTTTGGTGCGCCCGGCTGTGTGCCAATACGAAGCTCTTGAGCGCCCGTTAGGTAGATGTTTCTCCAACCTGCACCTTCTGATTGATAACCCAATTGCTCGTAAGTATCGGCCAATAAGCCACGTGCAACTTTGTTCTCCGGTTCAGCTTGAATCACCTTATTCAGTGCTGTTGCAACGAAGCGGTATTCACCTTCTTGGAAATCTTGCTGTGCTTTTTCAATCACAGCGTCGCTACCGCCCATGTACTCAACAAACTTCACCGATTCTGGTTCTATCGGCAGCGGGTTTAGGTTGGCTGGGTTCATATCAAAGTAGCCAAGATACATGTTATACACAGCGCGAGCGTTGTGCGAGTAAGTGCCATGGTAACCATTGGTGTGCCAAGATTGTTGAATACTGTCTGGCATCACTTTGTAGATCTCGTCACCGATGTCTTGTAAAACCACCCCATTATTCGCTAGGCGCAGTGTTTGGTTATGAGTAAAGCCGTACGCGTCACGCTGCATTTTTAGGTAATCAGAGATCTCTTGCTCTCCCCAAACTGGCGCTGAATGAGAAGCAAACAGCACCTCTGTTTCTTAGCCCCATGTCACTAGCATCTCGTTGATTTTCTTAGACCACTTCAAACCATCACGTACTTTTGCACCGCGCAGCGTGTACAGGTTATGCATGCCTTGGTAGGTCAGTTCGCCTGTCCAAAGAGCTTTCATGCTTGGGATGTAAGTGACCATTTCTGATGCCGCTTCGGTGCCTGATGCATCCATGAATTGCATTTCTAAGCCGTCAATAACTAGCGTTTCAATTTCTTCGTTATGGTTCAGCTCGTAGTCTGGCAGTACGTAAGTAATGCTACCTGTTGATAGGCCTTTCGATAATGCCGCATCAACAATACCGTGTTCATGTCGGTTCAACGTAGCACCGTATTGATAAGCAGTACGTCGAGACATCGCATTACCTGCCAATACGTTCTCGTCTACGATTTCTTTGGTAATATTTTTCGAACCGTACACTTTCACATCTGGGTAAGCGTCTTTAATCGCTCTTGCGCCACCAAAGTGATCAGCGTGTGAGTGTGAGTAGATCATTGCGACAACAGGCAGTTCACCGCCATCAGGCACATTGCTCTTGAAGAATTTGAGTGATTTAGCGGCTGCTTCTTTGGTGAGAAGAACGTCATAGGCGATCCAACCATTGTCACTGCGGATGAAAGAAATAGACGCTAAGTCTGCACCTCGTACTTGGTAAACCTTACCTGGAACAACTTCATACAAACCTTCAGCTGCTTGGTTTAGTACTGCTTGGCGCCATAATGATGGATTAACTGAATCAGGTGCTTTGTCTGCGTTTGTGACACTTGGTTCGATAAAGTTGAAACTGTTACGGATGATGTCGCCTGTTTCTTGGTCGAAGCTTGCGATTAGACCTCTGTTGTTATTGTCGAACGCTCGGGTGTCTGAGAAGTTGAGCGTTTTCGCAAATTCTTGGTTGGCTTGTGTTGTCATTTTAGTCGCGTCTTTGCCACCTTGGTCGCCAATGTCACTAAAGTGTGCATGGTCATGATTTGCAGCAATAGCAGGAAACGCTAGAGAGATTGCAAGGAACAGTGAAGCATTTTTGAAAGTGCGTGAAGTTGTCATTAGAGCCTCTTCAATTCGGGGAATTGTTTCGTTGAGAGGATTATATGGCCGTCAAACATAGCAAAAAATAAAGTAAACTTTAGTTAATACATCACGAAATGTTATGTATAAGCTAAGCTTTAGTGATAAACAGAATTTAGAGTGTGATTTTCTAGCCAGTAGCCAGATAGAAAGGTTTGTTAATAAGGAGTTCGTTTGTGAGTGACGTTGAAAAGTTAGATTTAAACTTGCTGAATGTGTTTTTAGAAGTGTATCGGTTGAAGTCGATAACTTTGGCATCTGAGTCTCTGGGTATGACACAGCCGGGTGTGAGTGGCGCACTCAAGCGATTGCAGTCTCAGTTAGGCACCGATCTTTTCATCAGAGAGGGGCGAGGGATCAGTCCCACGAATGCTGCAACGCAATTAGCACTTAGAATTGAACCTGCGTTAGACGGAATCTCAAGCGCTGTAAGTTCATTGCAACAGTTCGATAATCAACAACATCATGTGTTTCGAATTCTGGTTAATGAGATAGGTTTAACCAAGCTTCAACCTCTTGTAGAAAAAGATAATACTCTTGGAAATATCTCTATTGAGTTCAATATGGTACCGAATAACGAAGAAGATTTGCTTCAGAGTTTAAGTATGCAGCAAGCAGATTTAGCGATCGATATCCACTACCCACAAGTTAATGGGTACATGAATCAGCAAGTCATTGAGGATAGGTTGGTGTTGATCGCTCGCCAGGGGCATCCAAGAATTGATGGTTCAGTCACTGAAGCTCAATATTACGATGAAAAGCATGTGACTTTTAGGATGCGTCGCTCTCGTCTGTACACTGCAGATTACTTTACTAAGCAGGCTATCAAACCGAGAAAAGTGAGTTCTGAGTGTGATTCATTGATGATGATGTGTGTGTTAGTTTCTGGCTCTGATTGTGTTGGTAGTACTTCTCGTGACTTCGCTAACCAACTTGCAGAGCGATTCCAACTTCAAGTACTTGAGCAACCGTTTGAGGTGTTGCCGATGCAGCAATATATGATTTGGCATAAAAGAACGGAGTCGAACCTTGCTCATCAGTGGTTGAGGAACAAGATTCAACAATACATGGCTGATTAGCCGTGGATCAATTATCTGTTGTCGATTAGCTTTTATAGCGGTTCAAGCATGCATTGTTGAGGTGTTATGGGTTCATTGGTCACTGATTAGCGAGCAGCTCTCGCAGCACGTTTTTGTTTTGCGCTCTCTATCATCTTAGAAGGTGTCATACCTGTCACTAACATGGTGCCAGTGATTACCAGAATTGAACCAGTAATCGTATTGATGCCAATTGCTTCACCTAAGAATAAGTTACCCCAGAGAATACCAAATACCGGAATGATGAAGGTAACGGACAGGGCTGAAGGTGCGCCGAGTTCAGAAACTAGATTGAAGTAAAGCAGGTAAGCAAGTCCAGTACACACCGCGCCCAGTAAGATAACCGATGTGGTAATAGTTAGATCCGGAGCCTCTCTCATAGGAATGAAAAAGATGAACGGCAACACGATCAATACCGCAGCCCACATGCTGCCATGAGCATTATTGAATGCCTCAACTTTAGGTGCTTGTTTGGTATAGTTTGAAGCTATTCCGTAGCTAAACGCGGCCATCACCGCAGCACAAATCGGAAGTACAGCCTCATGGCCAATGTTTATCGCATCCCAACCAACGAGTACTCCTACTCCCGCTACCCCAATCCCAAGTCCTACTAGAACTCTCGCCTCGAGTGCTGTTTTAGTCCATATCGCACCAATGATTGCCGCCCATATTGGCGCGGTAGAATTCAAGATGGCTAGGGTCGAAGCGTTAAGTGTTTGCGCGGCATAAGCGAACAGTAAAAAGGGAACTGCGGTATTAAACAGCCCAAGAATAAAGAAGTGTTTAGCATGAGTGTTGAACGTCAGCTTTTTTCTTAAATACAAAGACACCAACATTAGCGTGATTGCTGCAAACAGTACTCTTGCTTCAATTAACACTGCTGGGCCCAATGGATTAGCGGCAATTCTCATGAACAGAAACGAACCGCCCCATATCGCAGCGAGAGTTATTAATTTTAGAAAGTTCACGGCTTATATCTCAGAATGTGTAAAACCCGACTATGGAGGAAAGATAACTATTACACAAACATAGATACCAATACTGTGCAGTTATGGACATAAAATCGAGTCCGTTAATCAGGAACAATTTCGATGAATTTCGTTCTGTTTATAGTTCCTTATTTGATGAGTAATCTAGCGTTAGACATCAAACTTAGGCAAACAAAATGAAGATTGAACACATCGCAATTTGGACCAAACAACTTGAAGTTCTGAAGCTATTTTATGAAGATTATTTTGGCGCGACATCGAACTCAAAATATCACAACCCAACTAAAGGGTTTTCTTCCTACTTCCTCTCATTTGAAACTGGAAGTCGTTTAGAGATTATGGAAATGGATTCTGTCCCTGAATCGAAAGACGACATCTATGATCAGTTCACAGGCTTCATTCATATGGCGATTTCACTAGGGTCTGAACAAGCGGTCGATGCACTGACTCAAAGTTTGGTCGAAGATGGCTATGAGCGCTTAGATGGCCCAAGAAGAACAGGTGATGGCTATTATGAGAGCTGTGTACTCGATCCGGATGGTAATCGCTTGGAGCTTACCGTTTAATAGAAGGCGCTTGAATAGCGTTTAATTCACTAACGGAACTGAGGTATTACAATGATGAAGCGTACTTTGACTTTCCTTTTTAGTCTTGGGCTTATGGGATGTGTTACCTCAGCTCTGGTGTATGAGAAGAAGCCAGGTGCGAAGCCTGACTCGTCACAACCCATTGGTTACCTTGGCTTTAAAGCTCACCAAGAGTGGGCGATTCAATTCAATGATTGTACGGTCTACGATTTAATCGGTGCGCAACCTTACCAGTGGTTTGATCGCACTTCAGCCTCTGTGAGCTGTTATACGTTTAAGCTAATCGATGCCATCGAGCCATTATCAGTCTATGCCGACGCAAATTTCGACAGCAATAAGCTAACCCCGATTAACCGCTTTAAAGAGCTGCAGGTATCAGAGTCAGGCTGGGGCAACTTTCCTGTCGTCTATGAGACCAGCGGCACCAATTGGCTGAGAGTTAAGGAGGGTTGGATTCACCTCACACTAGAGGATCAGACGCTCGTTCAGTTCTACCCAGGAACTCAAGACCAATTTGGCAAATCACAGCATGATCAGTATTTTGAGCAGCATTGATTGTAACGCTGACTTTTGATTAGTCTTTAGTTCGATCAAAAAAAGATCCATTAATTATTGTTGAAACCGGTTTCAGGGTGTATCTTTGTTCTATGTTGAAATCGGTTTCAGGGCTGCAATAGGCTCTCTAATCCTGATCTGTTTCACGAATAACTTGTAGCGAGTAATGGTATGAACAACGAATTTCCAAACGATTTTTTATGGGGCGGTGCAGTTGCGGCGCATCAGCTAGAAGGTGGCTGGGATGCGAATGGTAAAGGTGTCAGTGTTGTTGATGTATTAACAGCAGGCGCTCATGGTGTACAACGTCGAATTACCGATGGTGTGATTGATGGCGAAAATTATCCAAACCAAGTCGCAGTGGATTTCTACCATCGTTACAAAGAAGACATTAAGTTATTCGCTGAGATGGGTTTTAAGTGTTTCAGAACCAGTATTGCGTGGACACGCATTTTCCCAAATGGCGATGAATCAGAACCCTGTGAAGCGGGTTTAGCGTTTTACGATGATCTGTTTGATGAACTACTGAAATACGGCATTCAGCCAGTGGTAACACTGAGCCATTTTGAAATGCCTTATCACCTAGCCAAAGAATACGGCGGTTGGATGAACCGTAAAGTGATCGACTTCTTCGTTAAGTACTCGACCACAGTGATGGATCGCTACCAGCACAAAGTGAAGTATTGGATGACGTTTAATGAGATCAACAACCAGATGAACACCTCGGCAGACATCTTCGGTTGGTTGTGCTCTGGCGTGAAGTTTCCACAATGCGAAAAGCCTCAACAAGCCATGTATCAAGCGGTTCACCACCAGTTTGTGGCGAGTGCTTTGGTGGTTAAGAAAGGTCACGAGATCAACCCAGATCTGCAAATCGGTGCGATGTGTGCGATGGTGCCTTTTTACCCTCGCTCGTCAAAGCCGGAAGACATTATGCTGGCGCAGCAAGCGATGCGTGATCGTTACTTCTTCTCGGATGTGATGGTTCGCGGCCACTACCCAAGTTACGCAAAACGCGATTGGGCAATCAAGGGCTTCAACATTGATATGCAGCCAGAAGATGAACAGATCTTAAAAGAGGGTAAAGCGGACTATTTAGGCTTTAGCTACTACATGTCGAATACTTTAGATTCTTCTTCTCATCAATCCACAGAAGAGGCAATGGACGGCGGTCATGAAAACTCGGTCGATAACCCGTTCATCCAGTCTAGCGATTGGGGCTGGCCAATTGATCCAACGGGTTTACGTTTCTGTTTAGCTTCTCTGTATGAACGTTATGAAGTGCCATTGTTCATCGTTGAGAATGGTTTTGGCGCTGTTGATACCATTGAAGAAGATGGCAGCATTAATGATGACTATCGTATTGCTTACCTTTGCGACCACATCAAAGAGATGAAAAAAGCGGTTGCGATTGATGGCGTTGATCTCATGGGTTATACCCCTTGGGGCTGTATCGATTTGGTGTCGTTTACCACAGGTGAGATGAAAAAACGCTACGGATTCATTTACGTAGATAAGCACAATGACCAATCTGGTTCATTGGAACGCAAACGCAAGAAGTCGTTTGAGTGGTATAAAGGTGTGATTGCATCTAACGGTGCCACTATTTAGAATGCGATTCGCCTTACTGTTATGTGGTTTGTAAACTGCATAATAGTTAGTTAACAATGAATTAGCCGGCTTATGTCGGCTAATTTTTTATAAAGGAAAAGAAGCCAATGGTAACCATGCTTGATGTCGCGAACCGTGCAGGCGTATCTAAATCGACAGTTTCTCGTGTCTTAAATGGGAAGAACATTGTGCGCCCAGATGTGGTGAAAAAGGTATTCGATGCGATACAAGAAACGGGTTATCGACCGAATTTGTTGGCTCAGCAATTGGCGACTAAGAAGACTAACTTCATCGGTTTCGTTATCACCAATGAGTTGTTCAATGGCCCGTACTTTTCCTCCTTGATGTATCACGCTGCGTCTTATAGTGAAAAATCGAATCACCAATTGGTGATCACCGATGGCAAACACAGCGCTGAAGACGAAATAAAGGCGATCAATTTCCTGCTAGATATGAAGTGTGCGGGCATCATCATTTATCCGCAGTGCTTAACCGAAAATGAGATTGCTAAGCTCATAGAAAGCACTGACACACCGATTCTGGTGCTCAACCGAGAAATGCCGTCGAAGCCCAATAATGCCATTACCACAGACCATTATCAGAGCGCTCGTTTGATGGTTGAACACATCATCGAACAGGGGCATACCGATATTGCCGTGATTCGTGGCAAAGCAGGTTCTTCGACCGGTGCGCTGCGTTACCAAGCCTATCAAGACGTGTTAACTAAACATGGTATTACATTGGATGAGTCTAAAGTTATTCAGGGCGAATGGACGATGGAGAGCGGTTATCACGCCGCTCAGGTTTTAGCAAAAAACAAAGCCACGTTCACCGCTATTTTATCCGGAAACGATGATATGGCGATTGGGGCTATTAAGGCATTAACCGAGCTAGGTTATTCATTACCCCAAGATGTTTCTATCGTCGGTTTTGATAACAGCAAAGTGGGTAAGTTTTTAACGCCAAGCCTCACGTCTGTAAGTGTGCCGTTAGAACAAATGACCCTAAAGGCTATCTTGAAAATTGTTGGAGCTATCGAACAAGCTGAATCGGTTTGTACTACTGGAAACTTGGTGTTGCGTGATTCGATAGCGAAGCTAAATTAGTACTGATTGAATTTCATATTCCACCTACAAAAAATGATGAGCTGCGCATCTATTAAATCAAGCGAAAAGACTCTTTATTCACTGTTATTTAGATGTGCGATATTGCGTTTTTTGGTCGATGAATTGACCATCATTAGTTAAGTAATGTAAAAGCAGTTTAGTAATATGAAAATAGCTAAGTTATGTGAAAACAGGTAAGTAACGTGAGAACAGAAAAGCAAAAGATGTTAGCAGGTGAACCTTATCAAGCTTGGGATAAGGCGCTTTATTCAGAACGTATCGAATGTCGTAAGGTGCTTCAAAAACTCAACAATAGTATTCCTGATACACCCGAGTGGAAAGCGGCAACCCAAGAGCTTATTCCGGGCTGTGAGAACGCGCATTTAGAACCCCCATTTCGTTGTGACTACGGCTCGAACATCAAGCTGGGTAAGAACTTCTACGCTAACTTTAACTGTGTGATTTTGGATGTCGCTGAAGTGACCATTGGTGACAATGTACTGCTTGGTCCGAACGTTCAAATTCTTACCGCAGGTCACCCACTCGATGTGAAAGGCCGCGTTGAAGAGGGCGTGGAGTTCGGCACTCCGATTAACGTTGGTGATAATGTTTGGCTTGGCGGTGGTGTGATTGTTTGCCCAGGAGTAACCATTGGCAAGAGCAGCGTGATTGGTGCGGGCAGTGTGGTAACTAAAAACATCCCAGCGAATGTGGTTGCCGTAGGTAACCCATGTAAAGTACTAAAATCGATTGATAATGATTAATTGACGCCACTGCATTTTTGAGCGGCTTTCGATCTCTGAGTTGTAGTAAACTAATGTTATTTTTGTAAGCCCAGCTTTCTTCGTTGGTTGATTGGCTATTCTTTTCCTGTTCACAATTGCGGTTGCGGTTGCGGTTGCAGCGAACAGGAAAATTCGTTTTCTTTCAGATAAGGGAGCTTTGAACCAAATTGCGCCCTTGGTTTTTCGCTTGATACAACATCTCGTCAGCGGAAATAATGGCCTCTTCAATCGATTGCCCAGTCGATAAATCCACAAGCCCAAGCGAAGCTGATACTCCTCCTTTAATCATACTTCTGAGCTGTGGGTCGTAGGCGATTTTATCTCGAATTCTATCTGCTAACTTGATGATATCGGACTGACTTTCTGTTTTGAGAATGACGATGAATTCATCTCCACCGATACGATAACACTCATCGTTGTTTCTTACATTTTCTAATAATATCTCGCTTACCCGAACTAACACGTTGTCGCCGATATGGTGTCCGTAGTTGTCGTTGATCAGTTTAAAATGGTCGAGATCAATGGCAATAACTCCGATACATCGGTTGTTTTTGCTCGTTCCAGCATCGCGAATGCGTGAGTTTGCACTTTCTAAGTAAGAGCGGTTCTTCAACCCTGTTAATGCATCTGATTCCAAAGCAATTGAGGTTCGATATTGATAATGAGAAAAAGCGATCAGTAACACATAGCCTATCCCTAACAATGCGATGACCTCAACAAAGCTTTGAATCACTCCCTTTATTTCAGCCACAGAACTGGTCATATTATCAAAGATAAAAAGGGTCGCACGAAGTTGTGGTAACGGAACTTCAACAAGATGAAAGTATCGAGAATTGTCATTGTTTAATTGGAAAAATATGACGTCCAGTAGTTCCACTTTGTTTACATAGAAAGCGGTGTCTTCTGGAGGTTGTAAGGCGTGCGTGTTCGATAAGTCTAGATTTATCTTTTCTCCAGAAGGCATAAAGTATTGATGTTGATTGTCTCTTATAAAAAGAAGCGTGTTGGCCGTGCCGTTGATTTCTGGGAAGTAATGTTGCAGATCGACATTCGCCTCGTGGTATAGGGATGTCCGCTGCGACACGAACCCTGCTATTAAATTGATATGAGGTTTTGGATGATTGAAATTAAATCCCCAAAGTGTCGTTTTTCCGTTTTTCATGGCAAGAAATTGAGGTGACGATGTACTGATATTGAATCGTTCTGCGATGCCTTGAATGTCAGAATTTGAGAAAGGTCGCGTAGGCTGATAATAAACGCCACCCACATTGGGTCTGTTGGCATTTGTTGCTTCTGAGTTTAAAGAAGTACCTAAAATATTCAGTGTTCGCACGACATTACTTTGAACCAGCGTTTGAATGAGATCGCTTCGGTGAGTTTGATCTTTCTCAACAAAATGGATGGTTCTACGGATTTCACCAATATGAATACAAAGGATGACCAAAGCGAAGCAGGCCATGACCCAATGTCTTTGTTTCATTGCTAAATTGATAGCATTCATATTGGTGTACCTTTGTTAAAATGTCACAGCGCTACTTCAGAAAATAGGATCTATTGCTTTTACTTGGATATATAATTCATCGCGGTAACTTCCCGCTCGTGACAGGTTGGTGTTGTCAGTGATCGAGAGTAAAAAAGGAATGGTGTGCTGGCCGCGACTATAGTTTTTTATGGGAGTCATGCGGTGCAATCTGGACACTTCTATCCCATTCACGGTCAGTTGATAGGTAATCGTCCAATCCGGGTTCTGGGTATTGATCAGTTTGCCGTGTCGAGATTTAACCCAAAGCTCTGTTAGAGAATTAGAACGGATCATAAAATCTGCTTGATAACGCTTACCACTATGAAGTTCACCGAGTTGCCAACTGTATCCTGTTGCTGAGCGGTGAATGTTGCTTCCATGGCCAGACCAATCAAAAGTAACGAAAGACTTTATCTTGTAAGTTGCGGTACTTGTTAGTGTTGATACAGGGTTGTCTTCATACTTGAGCTTGGCAATAAAAGGCACAGTGTATTTTGCAGCGTAGTTAATTTTTGCTCTCGGATCGACCAAGTAAAAACGGACCGGAGAATTGTATTTTGCGTATAGCAAGTACTCTCGCTCTTTGGGATCATAAGTAAGCATTGTTTGGCTTTGGTTGACGAAATAAGGTCCATTTTTGTCCAACGTATTGAGAATTTTTAGTCGAACCGACCTTAATGAACATTCGCCGCTTTGAGAGCGTAGCTTTTTGAGCTCGTATTGAATTTTCGCAAATCCCGATTTATCAAACTCAATCGGACCATTGTTAAGTTGGGTTAAGCTCCATACTCCGTTGCAACTCTGTGCTAGTAATGGTGAAGGCAGCCAGAGAATGCATAATGTGAGCAGCCAATTAGTTTTTTTCATTGGAGTTACTTTGAACATTGTTTGCTCCTTGTTCTAGTTGAATATCAGAAAGTCTCAACAGGTTATCGTCTGATTCAGGGATGCTGATGATCCCCGTTGCGTTGGAGTTGATCGTTTCGATTCGATAATCACCGCTGCCTATTCCTTCAATAACGAATCTTCCGCCTTTGTTGGTGAAGAATGGATAAGATGTGTCATCGAGATCGGTTAAATAGCCTTGAGTTAACGCAAGCGGTTGACCGTTAGCTAATAGTAATTTGCCTATTATGGTTTTAGATTTATTGGACCCAACGGTGATGAGATGACTGGTATAAGCGCCTGGGGTGATGTTGTACAGATAATTGCCGATGTCATAACCAACAGGTGCGTTTGGCGCATCTACAGTAAAGCTCTGAGTGATGTGGGCTGTAGAGAGGCTGATAGCATTGGGGTAACCTTGCTGAGAAATCGCTTCTGCGTACGCGTCTTCATCGCTGTTTATTAGGGCGTCCGACTCTAAACTTTCATGAACTTGCACCACAGCCGCCGCACCATATATTGGGCGTGACCAAGAGAGATTGCTGTCACTAATTGTGAATGCTGTACTGGGTCTAAACGAGGTGACCACGGTGTCTTCGGTACTGTTCGAGTTGTAATAATTGATGTCTCCATCATATCGAACCCGGTTGCCTATGTAGTCACCACGTAATTGATACTGTCCTTGATTCGATTCGACATCAGCAGATAGAGAATAGCCATATTGGCCAACTTGATTTTTACTCGGCTTACTAAAGCTTGCTCGTAAGATCTCAGTATCGCTGGCGTATCCGGCATCTGCGGTGTATTGCCCGTCATCAGAACTCCATGTCCAATCAACAGATACAATACCCTCTGTGTTCGAAATGCCCTCATTTGGGTCTTCTTCATGAGTAACACCTAAACCGACCACTACATTGGAGTAAGACCAAGACGTTGAGGCTTCTGCACTCCATTCCGTATCGTAACCACTCTGCTTATCAAGGTTATATGAGAGCGATAAGTAAACATCATCGGTAATGCCTAAGGTATAGCTGACTGCTGCTGAATGGCCTGTCGTTCCTTCTTCCGTCCAAGGTTGATAGGAATAGGTATCGTAAGATTCAAGCGCGATACGTAAGTTGGGGGCGCTGTAATTGTTTTGATCCCAGAGCGAGGCGGCATAATCGATGCTTGCGATATAACCGGTTTCATCATATTCACTCGACTGGCTGCCTGATAGTCGAAAGCCAATATTACCGGTGGGGGTGCCAAAAGTGGAGATCCCCCCTAGTATGAATCCATCTTTATGATAAAAGCCATTCAACCCAAGCGTTAAGTATTCGGTTAAGCCATAGTCATAATAGGCACTGGTGATTAAGCTTTCGGTATCGTACCTATAGTGACTGTCTTTTATTTCTGAAGGAGCACCCAAATACACGCCAAAGTCGGATATTCCCTCTTTGAGCAGTTTAGAGTTGTAGAATACGCTGTAGAGAATGGAGTCTCGTCTTCCCGATTGATATTCAATATCTAAACGAACGTCATTACTACCTGAAGACAGTGGCAAGTTATCGAGCATATAACGTCCAGGTGGAAGTCGAAACTCTGTCACGTAGGAACCATTAATGTACAGTTCGATGTCGGCAGACTCTTCAAGCACTAAGGCTTGAGTGCCTCCTACCTGAATACTGCGATTCGGTTGTAATGCTGAGTAATTACGTTCAAACCCGATTCCGCCAAATTGTTGGCTAGGTAGGTGGCCTGAAGTACTGTTAACTTGGTCGCCAAAAGTGACTCGATAAGGGGTTTCTGCACGGTCGATAAAGGCCGATATATCGCCACGATAAAAAGTTTGTTCCTCACTGGTGCCATCATCAAAATAGCCTGACAGTTTATAGTTAACTCCCCGCGCACCAGCAAAGTTTCCTGTGGAGATCCACTCTATATTCCACTTTTGTTCTTCATTTTGAGTCTCAACTCCTCGTGTATCAGATAGGCCAAAGTTAAAGTTATTGATGTTGGTGAAAAAGGCTGATGTGGAATAAATAGGAGGAGAGTAAGGTGCGCTGAAACTTAGCGCTTGCTCTTTTCGTGCATCTTGAACGAAAGATAATGAGATAGACATGTCAGAGGATGAAAAGGAGAGCAACACACCCCACTCTTTCAATGTTTCCACTGAAATAAAGGTATCTTTGTACGAAGATAATTTACCTGATACTTCACTTGTAAGCGCTGAACCAATCAGTGTATTCAGTTGAATGGTATGAACCTTGGAGATCGTTTTACCATCAGAGAACGCATCAATATCGCCCACTGTTGAGCCTAAATAGTTGATTGGGAATGGAAATAACCAATCCGCGGAATAGGCGTGAGGTTGGGCTAGCAAGCATAGAGAGACGCACAGAAGAACTGTGTAATATCGGCTCATGTTACCTCCCAATAAAGCTCGTGTAGAAGCAGGTGGTTCAGTGTTAATTATTTTGTTTTATGGCAATACCAGTGACTTTTTTGAATTCGTTTGGAATAGGATAATAAGCGGTGGCACCAGGCATTAAGTAACCACTTGTCTTAGTGTCAATCTGGCTCCACGGTAGGTCTTTTTTCTCGCCGTTAGTTTGAAGTTCGAATACGGAATGAAGCAAGTTCACTAGAACTTGGCTTGTGTTTTCTACCACTATGTTTCTATCTTTAATCGAGGACTTCATAGTGGGCTTTATTGAGTTCGGAGATACAAAAGCTAAGGTCGAAAAACTAAGCAGTGTTCTTATTTTACTGTCACTATCTTCAGGCCCTTCGACTTCTAGTTCGTTGAATTCAATGCGGTACAGTTTGGTCATTGTGAGAGTATCGCTAGGGATATAGCGCACCCGAATCTTTTGAGAACTTTGTGGGTCTACCATTATTTGAGGAGGCAAAATGAGAAAACTGTCTTCATTAAGTGTTAGTACCTCTCCGGTTTCATCGTAACTTACGTCATACACTACAACTTCAATTGGGAGTGAACGGTCTTGAGGGTTATTGATCGTATAGCTTGAGAGAGCCTTTCCTCCAAATTCGTTCATTTCTTGATACATAGGGGTAATTTCGTAGCTGAAAGCGACGGCGTGGAAGAGTAGCAGACTGATAAATAAAGTAATGTTTTTCATAAAACCCTTCCTTGGTAAAATGAGCCCACGTTTGTGGGCTCTAATTTATGAGCTAAAATCCACACATGTGGTGACAAGTTTTCGCTTGGAGTTTCACATACACTGTAGAGCGATAATTACCGGCTCTTGCTAAAGCTGCACCCTCTGTTGTGATACTAAGAGGAACTTCTGCAATTCTTGCTTTTTGGTGTTCACCACTCCATTTAACTTGGAAGTTACCTGTCGTATGACCAAACAAACCATCACTTGCATTGCTTGTATCGAAAATGTCGGTTTGATTTGCTTGTAATGTGTAATCGATACGTTCTTTACCAATGGCCATGCCGAAACGAGTCATTTTGAAAGGTGTGGCAGTCATATCGACTTCCATTGATTTCCCGTAGTTACACCAGGCACGAAGACTTGCAATTGGTTTACTGGCTGTTAGCCCTGAGACCAAATTTTTGCTATCTGCCAGCATGTTCGTTAGGTGGATATCACCATTAACAAACTCTCCGGCTTGTGCTGATTTCAAGTTGAGCACACAACGTTGTGGAATCGTGCCTTCCATGCGAATGTGTGCGCCATCAGTGTTCGTTGCATTGGTCAGAAGAGCATTGGTTGCTCCTCCAAATTGAACCACATTAGCTTCTAACTTGGTTCCACCTGGACCACCACCAACAGCGAAACTATTTACACTGAACATCACACCGGCTACTGCTACCGCTAATATTAATTTTTTCATAATTGTTCCCTCATTACTCTTGTTATTCCCGACAACAAATACATAGTAATTAGGATTTAAAAAATACACCTCGCAACGAGGGGTGATATATTGAATAAATAAGTATGAAAAGAGTGCTAATTTTAAACGGTTAATTCATGAGCTTTAGCAAATAGTTCATGTCGAGAATGTACATTCAACTTGGACATCACATTGTAAGCGTGTGTTTTTACTGTGTTTATACTGACATTTGTGTCGTTTGCTATTTGTATGTTTGAAAAACCTTGAATCATTAATTCAAAGACTCTTTGCTCTTTCTTTGTTAAAAAAAACTTTGATGTTACTTTTTCTGTGATGGAATAGGATTTCTTAGAAACGCTACTGATACAAAGGTCAATAATAAAGCTTTCCATAATATGTCTAGGGAACCAAAGCTCTCCCTCTTGAACAGATTTAATGGCTTTTGGAATAAATTCAAAATGATTCACTTCTATTTGGCCAAAAAAGCCAAATTTTAGGTAATCGTAACAAGCGCTGCATTTAATATTGATGGCGATCCACTTATCTTTTCTATTGATAATTGAAACACCACACTTGTCTGGCATCGGTATCGTACTTCTGTCTAAAAGCACAACGCCTTTATACTCAGGGTCAAGTTCAGAATAAGATTCGATAACTTGAAATTGATTGAGTGGGAAAGAAAGTTTCAATAAATCTCTGATCACTCGCGACAAGGTGTTGCTGCGAGTGATCAAGCATGTGTAAGGTGCTGGTCGATTATTTTGCATACTTTGAGCCTTCCTTGGCGGCAGAAGCGAATTAGGTGTAAGCAGAGCGTATTGGTGGGCTGATGAGCCACTGCCCTTGTCCAAATCGAGAGATCAGTTGGTTTTGGTTTTTACATTGTGTTTTGTGCAGGATACTCTTGATCTGACTGCGAACCGTTTCTTTTGATACATCACGGGTTTGTGCGATCTCAGTACCGTTCAATCCTTTAGTCAGTAGATCAAGCACATCAAGTTCTGACTTAGTCAAAGACGGGCTCGTGTTGGCCGTTTTTGGCTCAGAATATTTACGCCAATGTGAGACCATAGTACGGTGGGCGACCCATGAATTTGCCCAAGCGATGGCAATGTCACATATTGATTTTAACTGGCGTAATTCATCAATCCGGAGTTCATCGACACTATGAAACATTATTGATATTCCATGTTCGTAAAGTAGATTTTCAGAAATACTATAGAAATTCAGATAATCTTGGGCGACAGGGAGCTTGTCATGACCCAATATTCTATTGTCCATTATGTCATCTAGCTTGTGATGAATTTTTCCTTTACGGCTCTTTGAAATCAACATGAGATAATCATCTAGATTGTCTGTGATTACCTCTGTCAGCGAGACTCCATCTGACAAACCATCAATATATTTGAAGGCTGGGAAGTCTGGTTTTGATGAGATAACTAATGTGACATGCTCAATTCCAAGTGTAGTTAATCCATTTCTTATCGCTTCTTCGAATTCAGACGGGGATTTATTAAGTCCATTTTCTAGTGGAATCTTCAATTCTGATATCTGCATAACTCAATCCATTTAACCTATTGCAAGCGATAACTCGAATATATTTTGGTGCTTCATTTGAGTTTATCTAAGGTTGATATTAGTCATTAAATGATAGGTTTATCATCACCCAATTGGGTGAAGTAATCCACAAACAATCCACTTTTTATAATAATGGATGCTTATTGAGCAATTAATTGATTTGAATCAATATTAGAAGGGCGATATGGAAGGGTATTTAAATTCAAAAAAAGATTCATAATAAATTATTACTCAAATTATAATTAATAATCTCTTAATTTAATTCAATCGAGGATGTGTTATTTATGTTGTTCGATTCTTATTTGCGATAAGACAAGATAGAAAATAGCAACGATGTAAGATTTCATCGTTGCTATTTGGTTAGAGTTATTGGTTCGTCGCTTGGAATGCTGGTTTTTTATTGTCTAGAGCACCACTAATTCGGGTCAACACTAGCGCGATTAAGACAATCATAGCCCCAATCCAAGGTGTGTTCATTAATCCAGATTTTGCGACAATCAAACCACCTCCCCATGAGCCTAATGCAATACCTACGTTGAAAGCTGCAATGTTGAGCCCTGATGCCACATCGACTGCGTCAGGTGTGTATTTCTCAGCCAGTTTCACTACATAAACCTGTAGTCCCGGAACGTTACCGAAAGCAAATGCACCCCACACAAGTATGGTTGCGACCGATGCATAAGGGTTTACCGCGGTAAAGTTGAAGATTACCAGTACTGACGCTAAGCCAGAGAATATAACGGTCAGTGCTTTTATTGGGCCCATTTTGTCGGCCATCTTACCGCCCCAGATGTTACCAACCGCGACTGATACACCGTAAACGAGCATGATTAAACTGATAGAACTTGAATCAAACCCTGATACGTTTTCTAGTATTGGAGCGAGAAAGGTAAAGGCTGTGAATGTACCGCCGTAACCGAGTGCTGTGATGGCGTAAACCAACAGTAATCTAGGCTGAGTTAGAACCTTTAATTGCGTTGAAATCTTAGCGGTTGGCGGTTGTTTAAGGTTGTTTGGAACTAAGAAGGCGCTTCCAATAAGGGCTACCAGGCCAAGAATAGCAACGATCAAGAAGGTCGCTTGCCAACCAAAAGTTTGGCCGATGTAGGTGCCCAGTGGTACACCGGTTACCAATGCAACAGTTAAACCCGTAAACATGATCGCAATGGCACTGGCTGCTTTATCTTTTGAAACTAAACCGGTCGCGATGGTTGATCCAATCGAGAAGAACACACCATGGGCAAGGCCTGTCAAAATACGAGCAGCGATCAATGTGTTGTAGCCTGGTGCTTGCCATGCCAGTAAGTTGCCGACGACAAACAAGGCCATCACGCCTAGCAGTACCAGCTTACGGTTCCATTTTCCGGTCAACGCCGTTAATACTGGCGCGCCAATGGCAACACCAAGTGCGTATAAACTGACTAATAGGCCTGCTGATGGCAGAGATACATTCAAGTCGCTCGCCATCGTGGGGATCAAACCCACGATGACAAATTCTGTGGTTCCGATGGCAAAGGCGCTGAGCGTCAATGCAAATAGTGCTAGTGGCATAATCATCTCTCTTACTGTTCTGTGTTGATTATTGAGCGCGATAACATGGGGCAGCTTGCTACTGCGATAAGAGCGCTTCGTCTGATGGCGGGGATTATCTAGTAAAATATATTTGTTAAAAATGTCATCATTAACAAATAACCTTTGTGTTATTTGCAATAATTAGAGAGTTAGCCGATCATTGGATTAAGTTAATAAGATCGAAAAGACACAGATGATTTGAGCTGTGATGAGCACAAACGAGAGGACATTAAACAACATGAAAGTAGTGAAGGAGCATCATGCTAACCCGTTCAGATGATTTAGAAATGGTACTCACCGTCGTCGATGCTGGTGGCTTTTCTGCGGCGGCAGAGGCGTTGGATATACAGGTTGCCAAGGTGTCTCGTTCGGTGAGTAAGGTTGAGTCGCAACTCGGCGTCTCAATATTCAACCGAACAACGAGACGAGTGGAATTGACAGAGGAAGGGCGGCAGTTTGTTGATTCAGTAAGGTTGGGGTTACAGGTGATCCAGAGCGCAGAAGAAGAAATTGTGTCGCGCGGTGAGTTGCCAAAAGGTCGTTTAAGAGTTGATGCCGCCAGTCCATTCGTATTCCATCAGCTAGTGCCTTTGGTGCAGTCATTTAAAGAGGCTTACCCAGATATTGAATTGGAACTCACTTCCAACGAGGGCTTCGTTGATCTTCTGGAAAAGAGAACTGATGTTGCGATTCGAATCGGTAAGTTGTCCGATTCAACACTGCACGCCCGCCCGTTAGGGAAAAGTTTGCTTCATATTGTAGCGTCGCCTGATTATCTCGCTAAGCGTGGGTTGCCCACCAAACCTGAAGATTTGAGTTCGCATCAAGTTGTGGGATTTGCAGGAAACAAAGTGCTTAATCACTGGCCTTTGCCAAACCAAAGTTATATCCCGCCTACTGTAACAGCCAGTAATGGTGAAATCGTGCGTCAACTGGCATTAGCTGGAAATGGGATTGCTTGTTTATCGGGTTTTATGGTGCAGGACGATATAGCAGCAGGGCGCCTAGTCCCTATTTTGGAGCAAGACAAACTTGCCAACACAGATCGAGAGCGAGTGAATGCGGTTTACTATAAGTCGTCATCCGTCTCTAAGCGTATCTCGGCGTTTATTGATTTTATACAGCCAAGGTTAAAGCTCTAACTAAGGCTGATTGACGACGATATACGCTTAAATGAAAAAGCCCCGCTGACGTGCAGCGGGGCTTTTAAATCAAAATCAATTGATTGTAAGCGTGTTATCCAGTAGCAGATAACTTGGAATCAGTATTTAAGCGATTTTAGTCATTTCATTGAGCGTGAATGACGCAACACAACCTTCCGTTGCTGCCATGTACTCAGCAAGATGGGCATTACCCATGTGCTGTTGCCACAGTTCACGAGACGTCCAGTTTTCATAGAAAGTGAAATGCGCTGGGTTTTCATTGTCTTGGTGAAGGTCGTAGTTGATGCAACCTTCTTCCGTACGAGTTATATCAATCAGTTTTAATAGCTCGGCTTTAACCAATTCAATTTTGTCTTCGTTAGCGACGATGTTTGCGATGATAGTCAGTTGAGTCATGTTCGTTACCTTTATTATTTCATTCACTTAATAGTGGATTGTTCTTTGTTCACTGAGCAACTCTCTGTTTGACGGAGTGCCTGTGTCGATGAATAAATAATAGTAGGAATATTAGAAACGATAAATAGTGGTGTATTTGAATTATTATCAAAAATAATTTGATAATAACGGTTTAACTTATGATGCCAGACAAGCTAATAATCGTTAAAATCCGCCCGCCCATGCATCAAAATCATCAATGATATCGAGTTCTTCTTTCGTTCTTGGGGCTGGGTAATAAGGTAACGCCAACCTCTGGAATGAAGGTTGTAGTTCCCATTCTGGGGTAATCTTTAGTCGAGTGAGTTCATCTTTGAGACGCACAAACATATAGTAGCCGTCGGCATGCGTGTTGGCGTAACTCGCGATTGTCGCTATCTGTCCACCAGGTAACTTTACATCTCGACCCAACGGATACAGTTGATGCAATGCAAAACTTACTTTTGGGTCTTCAAGCTTTCCTTGTTTAAAGCGTTCTAAGCCGATAGCGGTTGAGGTAGTACGAGGTTTCCAACCGGTGAGGAACAACCCGCTCAAGCGATCTTGGAAGGGTTTACCCTTACGATTACCTTCGTTGCTAATGAATTGAACCGTTAGTGTATCTCCAGATTCATTTAGAATTTCTAAAAATTGTTCGCCTGTTCGATCGACTAAAAGCTTCATGAGATCCAGATACCATTAAGGATGAAATATGATAAAGGGTACTACTTTAGGGGAGGCTTGTGTAGGGACGATAAACGTTATGTAGCGTGAACAATGTTTCCGGTGTTGAATGAGTATCGAGGGTTGTTAGAAACCTTATTGACAATGAAATCTCTTGGTCCTGTAGAAGTGTTTAGCGAACGTTTTGAAGCAGTAGTACACCCTTTAAATCTGACCTCAGAGCAAACTGAAAATGCGCTTCATTTGCTAGTGGACTATTTGCATGGCTACGCTTTAGCACTGAACTGTAATCAAGACAGAACTGCAATTACCGTCGAAATGGTCGAAAAACCACTAGGCTTATACTGTTTAGGGCTGACTCATTTGAAGTGATTTGTTGCTTTAATTGCTGGGCTTTCAATTTATCCTTGATAATTACCTATAAATTTCAGGTAATAGCAGCAATAATCAATAGGTAAATAGGAATGGCTGCGCACCCTGAAAGCCATCGTTGAAAGGAAGTTCAATACATGCCCGTGCTCCAACGCATTAGTTTAACCCTAATTTTAATTGCTATTCTAGGTGGGTGCTCTTCTCTCCCTGAAGGCATTGATCATCCAACAGAACCGCAAACCTTCCCCTCATCCAGTGTCTTGTCGGTCTTAGCTGCGGATTATCAACCTGAGTCTGTTGAGCAAGGAACGACGGCCGTTAGCTTACAAGAATCTGGCTGGGATGCGCTAGCTCAGCGATTGGCACTGGTTGAATCGGCTGAACATACCATCGATATTCAATACTACATTTGGAATTCTGATGAATCGGGTAGCTACCTAGCCAGTCGTTTGTTAGCCGCTGCTGACCGTGGTGTTAAAGTTCGAGTGATGCTTGATGATATTAACCTCAATGAACGTGAAGGTTTGTTATCGGCATTGGATGCGCATCCTAACATTGAGATTCGCATCTTTAATCCAACGCCAACACGTCGTGGCTTCAGCAAATGGTTGAGTTTTTTTGGGGACTTTTCTCGGTTAAACCGTCGCATGCATAACAAGTCGTTTACTGTAGATAGCACTTTGTCTGTCGTTGGTGGGCGTAATATCGGCGATGAATATTTTGACCTCTCTGACGAAATCAATTTTCGAGATCGCGACGTGATGGTCATGGGCTCTGTGGTAACCACTATCCAAGCGAGTTTTATTGAGTATTGGAATAGCCGTTGGTCTTACCCTGTTGATATGTTAGGTGGTGAAGAACAGCCTGATATTTCATTGATGAACGACATCGCTGCTCCGCATTATCTGAACTACCCTAAATTGCCAGAAGACGGTAAATCGAGCACTGAATTGTTAAAAAGTGTCTTGAGTCAAATGACTTGGGTCAATGCCCGTTTTGTTTACGATCCCCCAGTCCCTATCGACTCAGATGATACTAATTTACCTAAAGCAACGGCTGTGTTACTTGCGGATCTAGCACGTAAGTCTGAACACGAAATCTTGCTAGAGTCTGCCTACCTAGTGTTTGATGATGGACAACTTGATGAGTGGCAATCTCTGAGTAGCAACAACGTTGAAATAAAGGCGCTTACCAATTCTATGGCGTCTAATGATCTGGTGACTAATCATTCTGCTTATGCGGGTCGCCGCTACGACATGTTAGATCATGGTATCGACCTGTTTGAGCTAAAACCAGAATCTAATCTTTGTGAAGCATCTACCCAAGATGTGTCTAAATGTGCTCCGGAGACGGCCTATGGCTTACATGCTAAATCGGTAGTATTTGACCGTAGTATTGCGAGCATTGGATCATTTAACTTCAATTTGCGCTCTACGTATCTCAACACGGAATCGGTTTTAATCATCGAAAATAAAGTCATTGCCGAAAAACTAGCAGAAACCATTGAACAAGCAATGAATGAAGATAATAGCTGGCGCCTAGAACTGGAAGACGGTGATGTGTATTGGTATTCCGGTGAGCAAAGTTGGGACAGCGAACCTGAGACAGGTAAGTGGGAAAGAATGCAATCCGGTTTTCTACAATTGCTACCGATTGAGAAATATCTGTAGCAAAACCAGTACCGTATAAACAAAAAAATGTCAGCGTATATTGCGCTGACATTTTTTATTGTGCTTTCTGAATATCGAGTGTGAGCAGTTTATCGCTTGGTCAGTCCTTTACTGTTCAAGTAAGGAAGGATGTGTGGTCGAGACTCACCAGATAACTTTTGTGTGATCTGTTGTGACCAACTGCTCTGCTTTTGGTTACTTGAACGGCTTGCGTAGTAGCTCTGCATCGAATCATCGTAGCTGGCAATTTCGTCTAGGCTTAGCGGTTGGTATTGGTTTTCGTGCATTACTACGTGAGCAGGAAGGCGAGGCTTAACCTCTGGTTGCTGTGCCGGGTGACCTAAACACATCCCGAACAACACGGCGGTGTGTTGTGGTAGTTCTAACAGTTCATCGACTTGTTGTGCGCTGTTACGCAGTCCACCGATATATACACCACCCAAACCTAGAGACTCTGCAGCCAACATGCAGTTTTGCGCCATGATGCCAGAGTCGACCGCACCAATCAGAGTCAGCTCAGTAAAGTCGGTTTTCACTTCAGGGTTAATTTTAGCGTGACGTTGATAGTCGATACAGAACACCAAAAACTCGGCTGCATTTTCTACGTAAGCTTGGTTACCTGCGTATTCCGCTAGCAGCTTGCGCTTCTCGTTGTCTGTGACTCTAATGATGGAAACAGCCTGTAGTAAGCTCGACGACGATGCAGCAAGGCCTGCTTGAACAATCATGTCGAGTTGTTGCTTTTCTATTGGTTGGCCCGTGTACTGGCGAATGGAGCGGTGCCCCAAAATGGTCTCAATCGTGCTGTTCATAATTTTCAGGCAGTCCTTGTTTTATGATGATATGGCAAATCACCATAACGAGATTTGTCGTTGGGGTAAACCACAAAGCAATCTTGTGTGAGCTGAAAATTTTAATGCTGAAGCATTACTTCTGCTGTTCAAATCGCAACATAAACATCGGTTATAGTATCCATAAGTGGAAAATCGCGATAGACAAACTAGGATGAATGAAAGTGAACCCTATAATCAATTCAACAACATGGTAGTTGCTATGAAGAAAATATCCCTTTTGTCAGTTGTGATTTTATCGAGCTTTTCCTTTTCATCTTTTGCTAAAGATTGTGATCCTTTGTTGCTGCCTTCTTGGAAGGATGGTGAAAGCAAATCCGCTATCGTAGATTTTGTTGGGCAAGCCACCCAAACAGAGTCCGAGGCGTTTGTGGCGATTGAAGATCGAATCGCTGTGTTCGATAACGATGGTACGCTTTGGTCAGAACAGCCTTACTACTTCCAATTAGCCTTTGCACTAGATCGTGTAAAAGAGTTGGCTTCTGAGCATCCTGAATGGAAAACGGAAGTACCGTTTAAGTTTGTACTAGAAGGGGATATTGAGAGCGTTCTTGGCAGTGGTGAAGAAGGGTTACTCAAAATCATTTTAGCGACACATTCTGGCATGACAGTTGAGCAATACCAAAAAGATGTTGAGCAGTGGTTAGCGGTAGCAAAAGATGCACGTTTCAATAAAGCTTACACAGACCTGACTTACCAGCCAATGAAAGAGATGCTGATTTACCTACAAGAGCATGACTTTAAAACTTACATTGTATCGGGAGGAGGCGTTGATTTTATGAGAGCATGGGCTCCTCAGGCTTACAACATTCCTTCTGAACAGATTATCGGCAGCGCGCTTAAATACAATTACAACTATAACGATGGTAAACCGACGGTCACTAAAGACTCTTCCATTTTGACCATCGATGACAAAGCTGGAAAAGTATCGAATATTCAGCATATTATAGGTAAAAAGCCTATTCTAGCTGTCGGGAACTCAGACGGAGATCAAGCGATGATGCAATGGGCAACCAGCCAACCAAACTCAATGGCTATGATTGTTCATCACACTGATGGCGAACGTGAGTGGAAGTACGACCGAGAGTCTCATGTTGGGCAACTCGACAAAGCATTAGACGAAGCGAGCTCAAGAGATGACTGGACACTGATCGATATGAAGTCAGATTGGTGTGAGGTGTACTAACGCCAAAACTTTGGTTGGTCAAAAGCAACAAAGGCTCGGGTTCTTAATTCGAGCCTTTTTTATGAACGGAGGTTTTTGGAATAAACGGTTTGAAAGCAATGGTTTGGAAAGAATGGTTTGAAAGGAGTAAGGTGTTATGGGCTCGCTTTAAGCAAGAACGTACTATAAATTTGCAACGCATAACGATTTAATCGGGTTAGTCGGAATCTAAAGGGACAGGAATATGAAAACGATCGGTTTGCTCGGCGGAATGAGTTGGGAGTCGACAATGAGTTACTATAAATCCATTAATGAAGGTGTTAAAGCCAATCTTGGTGGCCTTAACTCTGCAA
Organism: Vibrio sp. S/42/10; assembly: GCF_029890535.1. Lineage (NCBI taxonomy): Bacteria > Pseudomonadati > Pseudomonadota > Gammaproteobacteria > Vibrionales > Vibrionaceae > Vibrio > Vibrio sp. S/42/10. The sequence continues at coordinate 156,487 of NZ_JAKMZC010000002.1, forward strand.
AAATTTGCATGTACAGCGTGAACTTTGATGAAATCGAAAGGCTACAACACCAAGGACGTTGGTCAGAGACGGCTAACATCTTGTCGGACGCGGCTTTATCGGTTGAGAAAGGCGGAGCGGACTTTATCCTTATTTGTACCAATACCATGCATAAGGTCGTACCTGAGATAGAAGAAAAGATTACTATTCCTATCCTTCATATCGCTGATACCACCGCGCAAATACTGCTTGAACAAGGTGTTAAAAAAGTAGGGTTATTAGGTACGGCTTTCACAATGGAGCAAGATTTCTATAAAGCTCGCCTAGTCAATAAATTCGGTATCGGTGTTGTGATTCCTGATGAAAGCGACCGAGAACAAGTGCACAACATCATTTACCAAGAGTTGTGTCGAGGCGAAGTAAAAGAAGAGTCTCGTGATGTATACCGTCAAATTATAGAGAAGCTAAGCCAGCAAGGTGCTGAGGCCGTTATTCTAGGGTGTACTGAAATCGCCCTGCTGATTCAGCAACAACACACTGATGTTCCTTTGCTCGATACCACGTCAGTCCATGCAGACGCAGCGGTCCGTTTAGCGCTTGGAAACTAGTTTTTAGACCCTCGTTTCGACCTCAATGCAGCCTTTATTGTCGTTTTTGTGTGATTTTTATTCGGATGAGTGAAAGTTTTTTGTACAAAAGCAGGTCGTTAATTAATGAGAAGATACTTTGTTCATTAACCAAGGCTTTATTTATGCGTAAGACTTTAGTTAATGGCTGAGGTATCTAAGCTAATAAGCACTATGCTTCAGTCATGAACAAAAGAGGATTTATTATGAAATGGCTTATCTTATCTGTGACGCTGTTATTCGTGGCAGGATGCCAATCGACGGGCTCTGACACATCATCACATGATCACATGAATAAAATAGATACGAGAGGGTGTAGTAGCTAGCTCCTTTTTGGAAACACCTCTTTAGCTATCCACTTATTAGAAAGACCTCTTTAAAGCCTTACGATTACGTGAGGTTTTCTTTTATTCAAAACTAATCCATCTGTTTTGTGGATGGGTGCTGTACATTTTTGAATCAGAATTGTCTATATTCTATGCTGTGTACTGGATCTCATTTGTTATTTAAACCACTTGCTAAGGTTAATAATGAAATGTTTTTAATACCAATCACTTTACTCAACTTAAGAGGTTTCTATGCTAGGTGAAAATCATTCTCTTGTTCACGAATTTCCTGAAATGAAAGATAAAATTGCTGAGCTTGTTAAAACTGACGATGGATTTGCTGAAGATATGAAGACATACGACAACCTTGATAAAGAGATTCGTAAGCTTGAGCTGAAAGATTCACCCATTGATGACGGTTCGATGCACCAGCTAAAACATGATCGTTCTGTACTTAAAGACGCGCTGCATGCTCGCTTAGTAGCTTAGTTGATCGAGATAACATCGTTTTAAAATTGTTAAACTCCTTCGGGAGTTTTTTTAGTTCAATAATATGGCCAAAATGAAACGTTCATAAATATTACATTGCTATGTTTTTGGCAAGTAATGTGGTCTATTAACAAAGGATTTTTAAGATTTTATTGGTAATCGTATGAATATTGAACACCTTAAGTTGTTTGTTCGTTTAGCTTCCACACATAACATCAGTATGGCTGGCCAGGAGCTTGGTTTGTCTCCTGCGGTTGCTAGTTCGCACATCAGTAAACTTGAAGATAATTTAGGTGTTCGCCTGGTACACCGAACGACTCGTAAGGTGTCTTTAACAGAAGAAGGTGAAGCGTTTTTACCTCACGCTGAAGAGGTGTTATCGAGTGTTGATGCTGCCAAGTCGGCAGTCGGTGTGGGCTGTGATTCACCAATCGGAACATTGCGCGTTACGGCCTCTGCGTCTTTTGGGCGTTTGCATCTTGTTCCTGCATTGCCTGGATTTCTCGATCGTTACCCTGGTCTAAAAGTCGATTTGAGACTGTCAGACTCCATGGTCGATCTTGTGGAAGGTGGTTTCGATATCGCGATTCGCATCTCTGAACTGAAAGATTCGACACTCATTGCTCGAAAGCTCGCAAGAGACAAACGTGTTGTGTGCGCATCGCCAGATTATCTAATCAAATACGGCAATCCTGCCAAGCCTCAAGATCTTAATGACCACCAGTGTATTAGTTTGATTGGCTTAGAAAACTGGACCTTCAATACCGAAAACGGGCCTAAAACGATTAAGGCATCTGGATCGCTCAGGGCTGATAATGGAGAAGCGCTGCGTGATGCTGCTATTGGTGGGTTGGGTATCACGGTGACATCAAATTGGTGTGCGTATGAGCAACTGAAAAACGGTCAATTGATTAAAATATTGGAAGACTACTCTTTAACGTCAGAACCTGCGATTTGGGCGGTGTACCCAAGTTCAAGGTTGATTGCACCAAAGGTGAGAGCCTTCATTGATTATTTCTCTGAGTATTATGGTAACCCGCCATATTGGGAACAAAAGTAGAGTCAGATAGATTTAGAGAAAAAGCCCTGTGTTTCTAAACTAATGCATTAGAAAAACAGGGCTTTTTGCTTAGAATCAGAAAATCAATTGAGCGTAGCTGTCATTAAGAAAGCGTAGCCGCGATGATCTCATCAATTTTAGCGACAACTTGCTGTGATTTATCACCATAAATTGCATCTGGGTGTGGGTTAGCAAAGGTATTGTTGTCGTTATCGAAGTATTGACCGCCAGCTTGTGCGAACTCGTCAGACAATGAGGCGCGAACTAGAATATCAGAGCCAATGCTTAGGTCGCCGCCTGCAATGCCGTACGCATCTTTCACCATCTTGCTGCCTAATAAGGAAGCCGGGTTTACTGCAACAACCATCGGCCCTGTTGAACCTAATTCTTTTGCCATTTTACGAGTCCACATGGTGATCGCCAGTTTGCTTTGTGCGTAAGCATCACCATCAGAAAGCGTTTTTTTCCCTTCGAGAGCTTCAATACTTACTGCCGCTTGTGCCGCTGAAGATAGGTTCACCACTCGGCTAGATGAACCGAGCAATGGCAATAGACGTTTGGTTAGGTGATAAGGCGAAACCGTATTCACTGCAAAACGAACATCTAACCCGTCTTTAGTTATTGGGTTCGGAGTGTTGAACACGCCAGCGTTGTTAATCAGTACATCAATCTTATCGTGCTCAGCAATCACTTCGTCGGCCAACGTATCGACCTCTGCCAGAACCGATAAGTCTGCTACGTAGCTTTGAATTTTCGCTTCAGTCGAGAGCGTCACAAGCTGTTGCTCAACGTTTTTGAGTTTGCTTGGGTTACGTCCATGCAATAAAACGTGGTGGCCTTGTTGAACGAGTACTTTTGCAGTTTCGAAGCCGATACCATCAGTAGAGCCAGTGATCAGGATAACTTTTTGCATGGAATAGATTCCTTATTAAAGCGCTGACATCGCGAGCGTTTTTGAATGTTTCGTTGAGATAAAGAATAGCAACCTTTTGTAAAGTTGATAATCCAGCAGATTAATAAAACACTATTTAGTTTTTGTTGAAAATAGGGGAATGAACAAAGCCTCAGTCAGTGTGAAGGAGACGATCAATCGAGAGGTTTATCTGATCGAGCTCTTAGATCGGAATAGTAGACAATAAAAAAGCTTAGCGTGGGGAGCGCTAAGCTTTGTCATTATTTATATTCAGGAGCAGATGGTTTTGCTAGAAGAACTAACCGACTTGAGAAAAGTTCACCACAGTGCTTTCAAGGTTCTCTTTTAAGTAGCTAGAAACTGCATGCTGCTCTGTTTCACTTAAGTACAGACCAAGCTTGGTTCTGCGCCATAAAATGTCTTCGTCTGTTAGTGCCATCTCTTCATTGATCAAGTAATCGATCTCAGCTTGATAAACGCCGTGTGCTTCGCTTGAGAATTGGATACCAAGATCAGCTTCGCTCGTTGCACCTTCCAGCAGCTTCCAAGTGTAAGTACCAAATTGAGTCACATAACGTAGTAACAGTGCTTCTGATATCCAAGGGTACTTGGTGTGGATCATCTTAGCGAGCTGTTCTCTGCTGCAGCTGAAGTTACCACCTGGCAGGGTATCGTTAGCCGTCCACGGAGCGCCCATGTTGGTTAGGTAAGGGTTGAGTTTCTTAAGCGCCGCTTCACCTAGCTTACGGTAGGTGGTTAGTTTGCCGCCGAAGATCGAAAGTAGTGGCGCTTGGTCTAGCTCGGCATCTAATTCCAGTGTGTAGTCACGAGTGATCGCTTGTGGTGAATCCGATTCATCATCACAAAGCGGTCTTACGCCACTGTAAGTCCAAACTACATCTTCACGCGCTAACTGTTGTACGAAGTGCTGGTTAACAATATCAATTAGGTAATCCACTTCTTCATCGTTAATCTCTACTTTACGTGGGTCGCCTTTGTACTCAAGATCGGTAGTGCCAATGATCGAGAACTTATCTAGGTAAGGGATCATAAACACAATGCGATTATCTTTGTTCTGCAGAATGTAGGCTTGTGGTTCGTCATGAATGCGTGGCACGACAATGTGCGAACCTTTAATCAAACGAATATTTCGAGGAGAAGCCTGTTTTAGCCCGTCATCAAAGAATTGCTTAACCCAAGGGCCGGCAGCGTTCACTAGCGCTTTCGCTTTGCGCTCGAAACGTTGATCCGTCATTACGTCGTGGATCGTTACATGCCAGATTCCACCTTCACGATGCGCTTTTTCAACTCGGCAATAGTTACGCACTTCTGCGTTATTCTCTTTAGCCGCTAGAACGTTGAGCAATACCATACGCGCATCATCAACCCAACAATCTGAGTATTCGAAGCCCGTCTTCATTTCTGGTTTCAATAGACCTGATTTTGCTAAGTTGACTGTCTTACTTCCTGGAAGCGTGGTGCGTTTACCCAAGTTATCGTAAAGGAATAGGCCACAGCGAATCATCCAAGCTGGGCGCAAAAATGGTCGATGAGGTAAACGGAAGCGCATTGGTTGTGCAACGTGAGGTGCTTTTCTTAGCAGAACTTCACGCTCAGCAAGTGCTTCCGAAACCAAACGAAACTCGTAATGTTCAAGGTAACGCAAGCCACCGTGAATTAGCTTTGAGCTCGCCGATGACGTAGCAGAAGCAAAATCATTCGCCTCGTATAAACCAACGTTAAGACCTCGACCTGCCGCATCTGCCGCGATGCCCGCACCATTGATGCCGCCGCCGATCACGATCAAGTCTAAAGTGGAAGATGTACTATTTTTTGAATTATTTTGTTGAGCACTCATGGTTTTGACCTCTTTCTGAGCGAACGAGCATTTTAGAACATAATTGAATCCTATATTAACTTTCGTTTGCGGTCATTTATTATTTTCGTTTATGAGCGTTTTATGTGATTTGTGCATAAAAAAACCTCTGCTTATGAAAGCAGAGGTTCAAATAAGTCTAATTCGAGCATAGAAGCGACAGTGACAACGAGCAAGTTTTACTTTATTAACTTTTCTATAAAGAATCGTGATTCATTTAAGAAAGTGGCGTCACTGAGTTATTTTTTGATTTATACGCTCATAGGACGAGCGGTATCGATCACTTCTAATGGTATTGCAGAGTCTTTAAGGATGTTGAGAATCTCTTCTGGTGGTTGCTTGTTGGTAAATACCATGTGCGCTTGAGATATGTTACCAAGCTTAACCATCGCGTTACGGCCAAATTTACTGTGATCGACCGCTAAGAAAATACTGCGGCTATTATCGATAATCGCTTGTTTTACGCGAACTTCATGATAATCAAAGTCAAGCAGTGAACCATCAAAGTCGATGCCGCTGATGCCCAAGATACCGAAGTCGAGACGGAACTGTTTTACAAAATCGAGTGTCGCTTCACCGACAATACCACCATCGCGGTTTCGTACTTCGCCGCCCGCCAAGATAACCTTAATCTCAGGGTTCGGCAGAAGGATACTTGCTACATTGATGTTGTTGGTCACGACTCGTAACTGTTTGTGGTTTTTGTTAAGTGCTCGGGCAACGGATTCTGGTGTAGTTCCGATATCGACGAATAGAGTTGCGCCATCTGGAATGTGCTTAACCAATTCATCCGCAATTACGTCTTTTTCGTTAAAGTTAAGTGCTTTACGCGTGTTGTAAGAGGTGTTTTCTGAGCTTAAAGGAATGGTTGCACCGCCATGATAGCGACGAATTTTGTTGCTGTCAGCGAGCTCATTTAGGTCACGTCTGATGGTTTGAGGACTTACATCAAACTTCTCTACCAACTCTTCGGTACTCACATACCCTTGTGTTTTAACCAGGTCGACTATCTGCTGGTGTCTTGGTATTTGCTTCACTTTACTTACCACTCCCTGCACGCTGCTGTGTTTTAGCGCACTTAATTCTAAATATCACCTCGCGCTATTGTGCTCGAATTGATACTCAGAGAGAAGTAATGATGGTAAGGAATCATGTCTAAACCGCAAAAACGAAGCTCAAAATGTAGAAATAACCACTGAAACGCAAAAAAGAGCACAAGATTGTGCTCTTTTTGGTTTCGTTTACTGAGACTCGAATAACCGGTTTAGTTGGGTACGTTTATTCGTATCTTAGTTTTAGTCTGGGCATTTGGACTAGTCTTGACCTTCGTCTTCATTGTGAAGCTCAGACCAAACTTGCGCACACTTGATTGCGCGTTTCCAACCTTTGTAACGGCGGTTGCGTTTTTCTTCATCGTGATGTGGCATAAACGTACGGTTTAGTACGGCTTTATCTTGAAGCTCATCAATACTGCCCCAGAAACCAACCGCTAGGCCCGCAAGGTAAGCAGCACCCAATGCCGTTACTTCTGTTACTTCAGGACGGTGAACTTCAGTATCCAATACGTCTGATTGGAATTGCATTAGGAAGTTGTTTGCTACTGCGCCCCCATCAACACGTAGGTTGGCTAGCTTAATACCAGAGTCAGCTTGCATTGCGTCTAATACGTCGCGAGTTTGGTAAGCAATGCCTTCCAGCGTTGCACGAATGATGTGGTTCGAGTTCACACCACGAGTCAGGCCAACAATCGTACCACGAGCATAAGCGTCCCAGTATGGCGCGCCAAGACCAGTAAAGGCAGGAACAACATACACACCATTTGACGAGTCTACTTTCGTTGCAAAGTACTCAGAATCTTCTGCGCCAGCCAGTAGCTTCATTTCATCACGTAGCCATTGGATTGATGCGCCGCCCATAAATACCGCACCTTCAAGTGCGTAAGCTGGTTCGCCGTTAGGGCCACATGCTAGTGTTGTTAACAGGCCGTTCTTAGATGTGACTTTCTCTTGGCCGGTGTTCATTAGAAGGAAACAACCTGTGCCGTAAGTGTTCTTAGCTTGGCCTGCTTCTACACACATTTGACCGTAAAGAGCGGCTTGCTGGTCGCCTGCAATACCTGCGATTGGAATACGAGTACCACCTTTACCACCAAGGTTCGTTTGGCCGTAAACTTCTGAAGAACGTTTTACTTCAGGCATCATTGACGCTGGAATACCCATTTCGTCTAGCAGTTTGTTATCCCAGCATAGGTCGTTGATGTTAAATAACATAGTACGTGACGCATTGGTGTAATCCGTAACGTGAACACGTCCTTGAGTCATCTTCCAAACCAACCAAGTATCAACCGTACCAAACAGTAGTTTGCCAGCTTCAGCGTCTTCGCGAGCGCCTTCAACGTTGTCTAGAATCCATTTTACTTTTGTACCTGAGAAATACGGGTCAAGGACTAAGCCAGTATTGTCACGTACGTAGTCTTCTAAGCCACGCGCTTTTAGGTCTTCACAGATGTCTGCTGTACGGCGACACTGCCATACGATTGCGTTATAAACCGGTTTGCCTGTTTCTTTGTTCCAAACAATGGTGGTTTCACGTTGGTTAGTGATACCAATACCCGCTAGCTCATCGCTGCGGATGCCGGCTTTAGCAAGTGCTTCAACCAATGTAGAGCTTTGAGTTGCCCAGATTTCCATTGGATCGTGTTCAACCCAACCCGCTTTCGGGTAAATCTGAGTGAATTCTCTTTGAGAAGAGCTAACGATGTTTGCATCGTGATCGAGGATTACAGCGCGAGAACTTGTGGTGCCTTGGTCTAGGGCAACAATGTATTTTTGCTCGGTCATGGTAAGAATCCTTTTTGTCTTGTTATTTATATTTTAGTAAATGTAGGGGCGCTTAGGGATTAAGCTTGAGCTTGTTCAGCTTCTTCTGTATCACATTGGTTTGGAATGGTGCAGCCTTGGCCTTCAATTGGCAGGTAAGCACCGATAACTCGTGGGTATAACCAACCACCAAAACAGGCACCAGCAATTGGAGCAAGGATTGGTACGATGAAGTAAGGGATATCACGAGCACCTGTTAGTGCGAAATCCCAGCCTGCAAAGTAAGCGAACAGTTTTGGTCCAAAGTCACGAGCAGGGTTCATTGCAAAACCAGTTAGTGGACCTAAAGAACCACCGATAACCGCGATCAGTACGCCAATTAGTAGAGGGTTCATTGCGCCGCGTGATGCGCCGTTGTTCTCATCGCCTAACGCTAAAATAGCGAACATCAAAACAGCAGTAATCACAAATTCCACAGCAAAAGCGCCAAAGAAAGAAAGTGAAGCATGTGGGTATGTTGAGAAAATACCGGCTGTTGATAGTGCATCTTGGCTGCTACGTACGAAGTTATGTGCAATTTCGTAGTCGGTGAATAGGTTACTGTACAGGCTGTAAACCAATGCCGCAGAGCAGAATGCACCAAGTAGCTGAGAAATGATGTAAGGCACAACTTTCGCTTTATCAAAACCGTGGAACATTGCTAAGGCAATAGTCACTGCAGGGTTGATATGAGCGCCAGAAACGCCAGCTGTACAGTAAATGGCGATTGCTACGCCGAAGCCCCAAATAATGCTGACTTCCCATTGTCCGAATGTTGCACCAGTTAATACCAGTGCCGCCACACAGCCAACGCCAAAGAATATGAGCAAGCCTGTACCGATAAATTCGGCTAGGCATTGCCCGAATAAAGAAGGGTGTTTGTTTGTTGTCATGTTCGAGTCCTTGTTAGTTTTTGCTTATCTAGCACGTGCATTGTGCATATATTTGCGAACTCGAAAACAAACGAACATTAAAAGTGAGCGTTTGAGCATAAATTTGTTAATTAAAGTCACTTGAAATGTTAATCCGAACACTTTTGTTCGAAAAAGAAGCTCGCATGAACGTCATTGCTCGAATTGATATGTTCCGTGGTCGCTAAAACTACCTGTATGTAAGTGAATGCACAACTGGTACGAGGAGCCTTCTGTTGGGATTTGTGACGGTACTTCGTGGATGGTGGATTATTAAACTGAAATTTTGTGGACTTTGTAGCGTTCTCAATATGTTAGAAAAGCGTTAACAAACAAGGCGATATTGTCTAAATGAATAAACTACCAAACCCGATGTGGTTTGGTAGTTCGTTTTTTTGGTTTTCTTTTCTAAGCATTAAGCATTAAGCAGTTAATCACTTGAGCATTCAAGAACTAAGCATGAGCGATCGAATGGTTGATTAACTTAGTGCACGGACTTTTCCTTGAGCGACAAAGTAATCCCGAACCGAGTCATACACCCAGTTAAAGCCAATTGCATACAACACGAAGAAAACCACTAGGCCAATGTCCATGATCAGTACAGTTAAGAAATTGAGCTGCAGGACCCACATCAAGACAGGTAGAGTTACTGTCATCAAGCCAAGTTCGAAACCTAGTCCATGTAGTACGCGTGTTTTCTTGGTTCGTTTACTGCGGTCTGCTCCGAATACCTTGTCGTAGCCGTAGTTGTAAACATAGTTCCAAGCCATTGCGATTAAAGACATAGCGAGTGCCAATCCTGCCATTTTCCCCGCGCCATCCCCAGTTATGTAAGTTGCAAGCCCTGCCATCAAAATCAAAGCTGCTAATTCAAATAGCACCATGTGTAACATGCGTTCTTTATGTGACATCTTTTACTCTCTTTATATTTTCTAGCCTCTATGAGCTAATGACTTGTTTAGATAATATCTATTTAAGTGATAATATAAAGATAGTTAGCATCAAATATGGTGATAGTAAGTGTTGGGAGATACCGAATGTACAACATTGAACAGCTAAAAATGTTTGTGTATGCCGTTGAATTAGGGTCATTTTCTGCAAGTGCTCGCCAACTTGGAAAAGTGCAATCGGCGGTGAGCCAAGGCATCAGTAATCTTGAAATAGATTTTAATGTTAAGCTTTTTGATCGTTCGACTCGAAAGCCCTCACTAACCAAAGCGGGCGAGCAGTTATTTAAACAGGTCAAAGCAATCGTGCTTCAGGTTGAAGACCTGAATGTGACGGTTAATGCGATGGGGAGCGGTGAAGAAGGACTCATTAAAATTGCATTAGATGATTCATTATTGGTCCCGAACCTATCTAAAATCCTAAGTGAGTTTAGTAAACAGTTCCCTGCGACTGAAGTTGAACTGGTGGCGTGTACCACAACAGAGGTTAATCCGTTGATTATCGAAGAGAGGGCTGACATTGGATTAATGTTTACCAACTTGGCTTTTGACGTCGGATCTGAGCCATGTTTTATCGGTCACTTACCGTTTATTGCTGTGTGTCACCCAAGTCATGCGCTCGCAAAAACAGGTGTTGCGAAACTCTCTGACTTACTTCCGCATCGTCAGTTAATGTTGAGGGGAGACAAAGGTAAGGTGATGGATCAGTTTCCGCTGATTGCCGGAAAGGTATGGTGGTCAAACAGCTTTATTGTTATCAAAGAGGTGGTGCTCGGCAGTGATATTGGTTGGGCTTATTTACCCAAACACCTTGTCGAAGAGGAGTTGGATAAGCAACGTTTAGTAGAGATTAATGTCTCATTCGATCACAAAACATGGTCGCCACCCGTTGATCTTGTTTTGTCTAAAACACGCTCGAAAGGTCCTGCATTACTTTGGCTTGAACAGGCCCTGAAAGGCTTATTGGACGAAACGTAAACTGGACGAAACTGAATAAAGAAAAGGCTCACCGTTTAACGTGTGAGCCTTTCTGTTTTGTGTGATGCAGTTTTTTGTTAGTGCTAGATGCTAGATGCTAGGTTTTACGGTTTGACCGTTGTAATATTTGCCTTTCATCTTAAGCGCCACGTTCACTAGGTAAATCAACACAGGTACTTCAATCAGTGGACCGATAACACCAGCAAACGCTTGGTCTGAGTTGATACCGAATACGGAGATAGCAACGGCAATCGCTAGCTCAAAGTTGTTACCTGTCGCTGTGAATGCAATTGATGCGTTCTTGTCGTATTCAATACCCATCTTCTTACCAATGAAGAAGCTGATGAAGAACATCGCTGTGAAGTAGATAGTCAGTGGAACCGCAATCAGCAATACGTCCATTGGCAGTTCAACAATCATCTCGCCTTTTAAGCTAAACATCAGAACGATAGTCGCCAGTAGAGCTATCAGTGTGATTGGAGATATACGTGGGATGAACACATCGTTGTACCACTGCTCGCCTTTCATCGACACTAGGATCTTACGGCTTAAGAAGCCCGCTAGGAATGGGATACCTAGATAGATAAGTACACTGTGTGCAATATCGATCATCGAGATATCAACCAACATGCCTTCGTAACCGAATACCGGTGGTAGAATGCTGATGAATAACCACGCCATAAAGCTGTAGCTCACTACCTGGAATGCACTGTTTAGAGCAACCAACGCTGCGCCGTACTCTTTATTACCGCCGCCGATGTCATTCCAAACCAGAACCATCGCCACACAGCGAGCAAGACCAATCAGAATGACACCCACCATGTAACCGGGGTGATCACCCAAGAAAGTCAGTGCCAACACGAACATCAGAATAGGGCCGACAAGCCAGTTCATGATCAGAGATAGTTTGATGGCTTTCTTATCTTTGACCACGGTGCCTAGCAGGTTGTAGTTAACCTTAGCAAGAGGCGGGTACATCATTAAGATAAGGCCAATCGCAAGCGGAATGTTGGTGGTACCAACAGACATAGATTCGTTCCACTGTTCGATCTGTGGGAACAAGGTGCCAAGCAGAACACCAAGCCCCATCGCAATAAAGATCCACAGTGTTAAGTAGCGATCTAGAAAACCTAACTTTGGTTTCATGATATTTTCTCTTTAGTTGATATCGTTAATCGTCGAAAAACGATATTAAAAACAAAAAAATACGCTTAGTTTGTTCTGTATTCGACAAACTAAGCGCGATGAATCTATTTTAAAATGGTATCGATTAGCGTCTCAAATTGCTGAATCTTATCTCGATTAATGCGGTAGCACATTTTCGGTGGTATCGATTCAGCAGTGATGAAACCAGAGCTTTTCAAGATTCTTAGGTGCTCTGATACTGTTGATTGCGCCAAACCTAATTCGCTAACCAAGTCGCTGTTCAAGCAGCCCCCCGATTTTTCTAGCGTTGAAAGGATACTCAATATACGAACTCTTGCCGGGTGAGCAAGCGCTTTGGCCAGAGCCGCCATTTGCGTTTCAGCTTCGGCATCACCATGTCCGATTGGTAGAGCACAGCCACCAGTTGTAGGGCAAGTTTCGTTCATATTGATGTTTCGCTTTCTATAATCGTTAAAAGACGATTAATAGTAAGCCCATTTTATATAAGGGTCAATGTGATCTTTCAATTTGCTTTTAAATTGGATGTCAAAATCCATATTTATCATTGAAATTCAATGGACTAAGACTTGGATGAACCAAACCAGTATAACGGCCACTTTTGTTGTGAATCGCTGTTATTCAATAGCGCACTGATACCAATCAAAGCGATGCTGCCTACTAATACGGGAGTGAATAAGAACGTCCAATCCACATGCGTGGTACCCGCTAAAGCTATCACAATCGGATTAGCGCCAGCGGGTGGGTGAACCGCACGAAAGTATTGCATTAGCATGATGGATGAGCCGACAGCGATTGCCATGGTCAAATAAGAATCCCCAAAGCCATATAACGCGATTAAGCCCACAGCAGCCGAAATAAAGTGACCCGCAATGACGTTTCTAGGTTGAGCTAACGGCGATGTTGGCACCGCAAACAGCAGTACGCACGTCGCACCAAATGGAGCCATTAACCACGGGAACCCAGAGCTTTCTGCTAATAAGCACAAGATTAAGATACCGAGCGTACCGCCAATAAAACCTTTAACAAGCTGGCTTATGCTTGCTTTCGGAGGAAGGGCTCCACCACCAGATAGTTTGCTGATCATAATCGTTTCCTCTTCGTTTTCTGTTTTTTATTGAAAGTGTACAGATCTGTACTGTTTGATTTGGATGATACAGATCTGTACACTTCTTGCAACGAGAAATTGAGCTCTACGATTTCAGAGCGAGTCGAGGTTGATGAACGATGAGTAAAAAAGATCTGATTCTGGATGTAGCAGAATCGTTGTTTAATCAGTTTGGTTATACCGCTGTTGGGGTGGATATGATTAGAGATGAGGCAGCGGTTTCCAAAACATCCATGTACCGCCACTTTGGATCGAAAACCAAGCTGATTGAAGCCGTGTTAGAAAGGCGTCATCAGCGTTTCGAGTCGAGTTTAGAAGCGGCACTATCATCAACTTCTGGATTACAAAACCAACTCGATGCGCTGTTAGATTGGCACCTTGCATGGTTTGAACAACCTGACTTTAAAGGCTGTATGTTCATGCACGCGCTGGCTGAATTTAAAGAGTCTGAAGATGACATTGCGATGCTCTCGCGACAGCACAAGGTTTGGCTCAAAAATAGCATTCGTGATGTGTTAAGAGGTAATGAAGAAGTCGACACTGCAATACTCGAATTACGCAGTGAATCGGTTATGACTTTTATCGAAGGACTTATTGTAAGAGGTGAATTCGGTCAGCTTGATTCAAAGTCAGACTCAAACAGACAAGCCTACCGAAAAGCATTGCATTCACTGGCTATTCTAGCGATATAATCGAACGCAGAACCGTTACACAAGATAACAAAAAATCATAATTTACACTTTAATTTTTACTTATAGGTAAATACTGAAATGCCACAACAGAACATCAAATTTATCGCTGCTGATATGGACGGCACTCTGCTAAATGAACACGGAAAGTTAGACCCAGAATTCTTCAACCTTTATGAACGGCTAGAAGCGCAAGACATTATTTTTGCTGCGGCATCGGGTCGACAGTACTACAGCTTGATGGAGACATTTGCTCCGCTAAAAGATCGCATGATGTTCGTTGCTGAAAACGGCACATTAGTGATGCACAAAGGCCAAGAGCTCTACAGCTGCTTACTTGATACTGATGCCATCAAAGACATCATCAAAGAAGCGCGTGCTATTGAAGGTGCACACGTTGTGCTGTGTGGTAAGAAGTCGGCATACATCGAAACCAAAGATGAGCGTGCTTTAGCGGAGATCTCTAAGTATTACCATCGCCGTGAGCAAGTAGAAGACTTACTAGCGGTAGAAGACGATTTCATCAAGGTCGCTATCTGTCACTTCGACGGTTCACAAGAGAAAGTGAACCCAGCTATTGATGCCAAGTTTGGTGAGAACTACCAAGTGGTTGTGAGTGCAAAAATTTGGTTAGATGTGATGAACGCTGAAGCGTCAAAAGGTGCGGCGATTAAGCATCTACAAAACACGTTAGGCTTCACTTACGAGCAGACCATGAGCTTTGGTGATTACCTAAATGACTTGGAAATGCTTAAAGAGAGCTACCACTCTTACGCGATGGAAAACGCACACCCTAAGCTGAAAGAGATCGCTCGTTTTGGTGCGCCAAGTAACATCGATGCAGGTGTGTTCCAAGTGCTAGAGAAGCTGCTCGCGTAATGTGGTAAAGCTCAATCATATTTTTATCAAAGCCAACTCGGTAGTATGAGTTGGCTTTTTTGTTAGGTAATGTTGAATTGAGTTAAATTTGAACGAGTGTTCAGCTTGTTGTAGTCTAATCAGAAAGATGGGTATTCACTTTGAATTGGATACACTTTACTAACGACATTTGGAATGACGATGAGCAATAAACTTCAACTCGATATTATTTCTGACGTAATGTGCCCATGGTGCGTGGTCGGTTACAAAAACTTAGAACAAGCCATTGCTGAGCTTAGCTTGGCAGGTCAAATTGAACTTGAATGGCAGCCGTTTGAGCTGAACCCTGATATGCCGCAAGAGGGTGAAAACATGCGAGACCATATCATGAGAAAATACGGTTCTAGCGCAGAAGAGAGTCAGCGTTCACGTGAGCAGATCGTGGATCGTGGTAAAGCGGTTGGGTTCGACTTTAACTTCTATGAAAGTATGAGAATGGTGAATTCACGTCATCTGCATGTACTTCTCGACTTTGCGCTAGCGTATGGCAAGCAGACTGAGTTAAAGCTACGTTTCTTTCATGCCCATTTTACAGAAGAAAAAGATCTGTCTGATCTTGAGGTTATTGCTCAAGAACTTGAAGCGGTTGGCTTGGATTCTAATAAGGCATTGAAGCGTCTAAAGAATACCGATAACTTGAAGAAAATCCAAGCTCAAGAGTTTGAATGGCAACGCATGGGTATTTCAGCGGTGCCAACAGTGGTATTCAATCGTAAAAGTGCGGTAACAGGTGCTCAGACGGTAGAAACGTACAAGCAAATTCTTCAAGAACTTATTGCTGAATCATAAGCCGATCATTGATATCAATTAGAGTCTGAATCTCATGGAATCACTGTCACTCGCTCAGGCGCAAAAAATGGTACTGCTTTCGCAGAAATTGCCACCTAAGAAGCTGCCGCCTAAAAAGCAACGTAATGGCGGCTCCTTGGCGAATACGCTGTCTGCGATTGAAAACCTTGGGTATGTGCAAATTGATACCATCTCTGTGATTCAGCGAGCTCACCATCATACGCTGTGGAATCGTAATCAAGACTATCAGCTTGATCATCTCGACAAGCTGTTAGAGCGTCGAGAGGTGTTTGAGTATTGGTCGCACGCCGCCGCGTATTTACCCATGCGTGACTTCCGATTCAGCCTACATCGCAAGAGTGGATTCGCAAGCGGTAAGCTTAAGCATTGGTATAAAAAAGACGATGCCCTGATGGCACATGTTCTCAAACGTATTGAGAGCGAAGGGCCGTTGATGGCGAAAGACTTTGAAGGGGATAGGCCAAACCCCGGTGGGTGGGGCGGTAAACCGGCCAAGCAAGCATTGGAAACCTTGTTCATGCAAGGCGATTTAATGGTGCCAAGCCGAGTGAACTTTCATAAAGTGTATGACTTAACCGAGCGAGTTTTACTGAGCGGAATTGATACCTCTGAACCGACTGAACAAGAGTACATCGAGCATCTGATAACTCGTTATTTAGAGGCTAACGGAGTTGGAATAGCGTCGGAAATGAGCTACCTACTCAAGAACACAAAGCCTCTTATTCAGAAAACACTCCAACAGATGTTTGAAAATAATCAGGTGCTGAAAGTGGATGTTCAAGGTTCTGATTACTATGCTCTGCCGGATGCCTTTGACCTGTTGAATCAACCCCTTTCTAGAACCAAACTAAAGATACTGTCGCCATTTGATAATTTGTTGATTCAACGTAAACGAATGCAATCATTGTTCAACTTTGACTACCTCCTTGAGTGCTATGTGCCAGAGGCCAAGCGTCAGTTTGGTTACTTTAGTTTGCCTATTCTGTGGCAGGGTGAGCTGGTGGCACGAATGGATTGCAAAGTTGATAGGAAGAGTGGCTTACTCAATATTCGTAACTTGGTTGTTGAAGATCGAATCAAAAACCATGAATTATTAATTCACGCCTTATGCGATGAGCTTAAACACTTCATGGTGTTCAACCAATGTGATGAGATGGTCGTCCATAACACTACTCCTTCTGAGCTTGGTAAGCACTTGATGAGTCATTGGCAAATGGTTTGGCGTTCATCGTTGCTTTAAAGCCATTAGTAACGCAGCCCACCTTAGTTACTCAGATCACTATAGTTATTTAGAAAGCTCGGCTAACAAGAACTCGACAAAGGTTCTGTTCTTCAACGATAGTTGCTTGGTCTTGTAGAGTAAGTGAATCGGTTTGGGTAACGGTGCCATGCCGGGCAAGATCTCCAATAGCATTCCACGCTCAATTTCTTCGGCAACTAAGATAGTCGGCTGTAACAATACGCCTACGCCTTGAAGGGCAGCATATCGCAACACATCCCCATTGTTCGACATCAAACGTACTTGCCCTTTATTCACCGCGCTATGCGTTGCTTGGTGGTTCTGAGGAGCTAGGAGTTGCGATTCACTGCTTTGCGCACCCCGCGCTTGTGTATCTCGACCACTCACATCACGACGACTGCTATAGCTGAATCCAAGCGATGGGTGTTGTGCAAGGTCTTCCAACACACGGATTTCTGCATGTTGGTTAAGGTACTCAGGAGCCGCGCAGTAACACATCTCATAATCCCCTAAGTATCTAGCGACTAAACTAGAGTCAGATAGATCGCCGATTCGCACAATCAAATCAATATCGGATGAATAAGGGTCGACAAGGTCATTGTTCAACACGAGTTCGACGTTGATCGTTGGGTGATTTGCGAGGAACTTAGCCACTATCGGGGCAAGTACCTTGTTTCCATAGGTGACCGGGCAGTTTATTTTTACCGTGCCTTGAGGCTGGTTTTCCAAGGTTTGAATCAGGTTTTCAGCATTGCTGAGGTCTTCAAGAATTCGTTTACATTCTCGATAATAAAGCTGACCTGAATCGGTTAAAGATTGCTTACGCGTGGTGCGATGAATCAGCTGAGAGTTAAGGCTCGTTTCAAGGTGGTGGACATGTTTACTGATCATGGTTGCCGACAGGTTGAAGTGGTTGGCGGCGCTGCGAAAGCTGCCTTGCTCCACTACGTAAACGAAGACCTTCATGCTAGTTAACTTATCCATTAAACACTCTCAGTTGATAAATAATAAACAAAAGGTGAGTTTATCAATTATTAGGGGTTAATTATATTAATGGCAAACCGATAATTAACTTAAATAAGAGCGTGAAATGCCTCAAACAAACGAAACCATCTTTGTGACTGCCGAACTTAAGATCAAAACCAACATTGAACGTGAGGCTGCGGTTGAAGCTATCGAGCAGTTTTGCCTAGACATGCAAAGCGAACCTGGCTGCCTACAAGCAATTGCGACCTATGATCAAAGCCAAAGCGATCGTGTGATTTTGCTTGAGCAATACGCAAACCGCGAGGCTATTAATCAGCACTTTGTGATGCCTCATACCCAAGCGTTTATTGAGCGTGATATTACGGAATTGGTGCAAGCATTTGAAACACAACGTGGACCTATCAAAACACAAGAGCAGGAGATCTAAGACATGAAATGGGGAATCCTAGGAACCAGTTTTATCTCAGGTGTAATGGCCGATGCGATTAAAGGTGATGCTCAAAGTGAATTGTATGCCGTCGCTGGACGCACAGAGAAAACACTCAATGAGTTTGCTGCACAGTACCAGCCAACACGAACCTTCAACAGCTACGAAGCCTTGATTGATGACGAGTCGGTCGACATTATCTACATTGCTCTTCCAAACCACGTTCATCACGAATACGTGATTAAAGCGGCTCAAAAAGGCAAAGCTATCTTGTGTGAAAAGTCTCTGTCGGTTGATATGGAAAAAACCGAGCAAGCTTTGCAAGCAGTGAAAGAAGCGGGCGTATTCTTCGCTGAAGGTCTGATGTACCTAAACCATCCACTGATCGCCAAGCTTCATCAAGAGCTAGCGACAGGTGAGATTGGCGAAGTGCGCTCTATTCAAGGTTCCTACGTTGCGGCGATTGATCAGTTCGTTAACCCTGCGAGCAAGGGTGCACTGTACAACTTGGGTTGTTACCCAATGTCGCTGATTCACTCTGTTGCGCAGCAGCAATTTGGCGAGAGCGTGTTCGATGATGTACAGATCTCAGCAATCGGTCGACGAGGCCAAGATGGCAATATTTGTGAATCGTCGGCGATGATGCATTTTAATGACCGCTTTACCGCACAAATCCATACCGCAGAAGACCAGGGCTTAAAGCATGGCTTCACGATTCTAGGCAGCAAAGGCTGCATCACTCTTGATACTAACCCATGGTTACCGGCCGAAGAAAACTCGTTTACGGTAGAGATCTATGAAACGTCGACACGTGAAGTGAAAGTTGCAGCCCAAGGCGACGGTTTCCACTATCAAGTTCGTAATATTCGCCAAGCAGTTGAGCGAGGTGACACACAACTTGCTGCGCCAATGGCGACCCATCAAGACTCGCGCGTAATCATGAAGCTATTAACCGATTGGGATCTCGCGGCGAGTTAGTGTCTTAGTCAATTCTATGTTCGCCTCATGCTTGATAGCCTTGTCAGTGATCAAGCAGGAGGCGTTTCCTCTATATCTTCTAGCCGACTCTCCTAATAAATACTTTGCATTTGAAACTGCCACAGTGTCCAATGTCGGTTAAGACAACATTGACAGAAAAACCTTATTTTTTAAGGTGTTAAATAGGACCTTTGCCGCATGCGTAAATCAGACAAGAAGATCGAGAATCAAATCAGAGATGTGTTAAATGATGTTTGTGAAGATACACTGAAAGGCTTCGATGGTTTTTTGTGGGTGACTCACTCGGTCAACTTCTCTTCATTCCCACAAAGTTTGAAAATTGTCTGTGTATTCGATACCAACCAGGATAGAACGAACTTCTTAAATGGCGAAGGTCAACAGAGTGTCTCTGCGGCAATCCAACAAGCGTTCAATCAAGTTGGGATTCAACTGAAGAATATCGATAAGCACATCAGTTACGATACACAAGAAAATTGCGACCGAGACCATCAAGGGAAGTGGAATAAAAGGCTTTAATACTTTTTCTGCTTTAGAGCCCCCCTGTGTTGTGATCAAAAGGTCGTGAAATGAAAAAAGCTTAAATATCGCTTAACAAGAACACACTGCTAAGTGTGTTCGAGCAACTTTTAATACCAGCCTTATGGCTACTCGCAGGAAGTGTCGTTTGGTTTGTGTGGGGGATTAACGTTGTCCCCTTTGACGATCCTTACCTCTCTGATACTGAGTATCAGCGTCTAATTAAGTAAGAAACTCAGTTGATCAATATCGGCCTATGGGTAGGCAAGCTTTATATCGCGTGTGTGGTGATGTTTTTTATTGTACGCGTTAGGAAAGTGCTTCGAGCCTCAAGCGATTGATGAAATCAGTAAGGGTTTCGCTTTGAACAACTTTTTGTATCAATTTGACCTGGGCTTCGGTCATGGTTTTCGCAAGTGCATTTTCTTGTTCGATGCGTTCCATTCGCTCACTAAACGTTTCGGTGTGCGCGGAAAATACAAAAGTAACGGGTAAAACCAATGCCAAAAGGCGCTTGAAAAACATAACCTAACTCGTTGAATGGACTCATGACTATTATGCCGACCAACGACAATATTATTAATGAATAAACACGCTTAACTGTAAAAATTATTTTTATCGAGTGGATAAATAAATGTTCTTGGAATTGGGTTATTCAGGCTCTGAATGTTTGGTTGGTGAGCCTGAAAATTGATGAGGATCCGTTACGAATTAATGACCTTAATACCTTTGTCTTGAAGTTCATCAATCACACTACTCGAAAGATCAATATCGGTGATCACGCCATCAAGCGCGCTTAAATCTAAGGCGTGGAAGGTAGCGATGCGCCCGTATTTGGTTGAGTCTGAAATCAGATAGTTTGAATTAGCTGCTTGAACAATGGCTTGTTTGACTAACACCTTATTTTCACAAGGTGTCGAGAGCCCTTTTAGATTCCAAGATGAAGAAGAGATAAACGCAATATCAATATTCATCCCTGCCAAAAACTCAGCCACTTTACCCCCAATACTCGATTGATTTTCACGGTCAATCTTGCCACCAGTATGGTAAATCTCAGATTGTGTGTTGTTCATTAGGTACGCGGCAATTGCGAAGTCATTGGTGATGATAAGCAGATCATCTCGCCCTGCAAGTTGGTGGGCGATCTCCAAAGAGGTTGTTCCAGCGTCTAAGTAGATAGTCGAATACTTAGGAACCAATTGAGCCGCTAGTTGACCTATTTGAGCTTTTTCGCTTGCTTGCTGTTCTACCTTTATGTCGTGTGACAATTCGCTGTGAAGTGCTTTAGTCAGCTGAACACCGCCCGAAACTGAAATCACTTTCCCTGATGTCTCTAGCTTTACGATATCCCGACGAATGGTCATATGAGAGACCTCTAGGTGCTCTACAAGCTCAGAAATACTGATCACTTCTTGGTGTGATAATAGTGACAAAATGGTTCTCTGACGTTCCGCTGGAATCATGATTCTTCTTCTATGTTCTTATTTTTCATCATCCTATCAATCTTTCTCTGTTTTGTGAATATCTGTGAATATCTGTTGTTAAATAGTAATTAGAACTGTGATAGTCGCCGAAATTACCATTATCAAATGCCTCGAAAGGGTTAAATTACTCATAAGTGTTAACTTTTGTTAAAAGTGTGACTTGTCACTAAGTCGCATTCGATTTCTTCACATATAATCACAAACATAAACAAGAATTAACAAATTTAGAGTTTAACAATTACGTGAAAGGCATCTTGCTATGAATGAAGTTCAATCTGTTGGTGTTATCGGTTTAGGTTCTATGGGCATGGGCGCAGCGAAGTCATGTGTGCGAGCAGGGCTTGATGTATATGGTTTCGATTTGAATCCGCAAGCGCTTGAAACCTTGGGTGAATATGGTGCAAAAGTGGTCTCGACAAGTGCGGTTGAGTTTGCAGACAAACTTGATTCTGTTTTGATATTAGTTGTGAATGCTGCTCAAGTTAACACGGTACTGTTTAAGACTGGTCTTGCGGCGGCACTAAGACCTAATACACCGATTATGGTATCGGCGACGATTTCCGCGGAAGACGCAAAACAAATCGAAGCTCAGTTATCTGAGTACGGTCTTGTGATGCTTGATGCTCCCGTTTCAGGTGGTGCAGTAAAAGCAGAAGCCGGTGAAATGACCATTATGGCTTCAGGCGCAGTAAGTACATTTGAAGCTCTGGCTCCTGTACTCGATGCAACTGCAGCAAAAGTCTACAACATTGGCGAAGCGGTTGGACTTGGCGCGACTGTGAAGATTATTCACCAGTTACTTGCAGGTGTTCACATTGCTGCTGGCGCGGAAGCGATGGCATTAGCGGCACGCGCAAACATCCCTCTAGATCTGATGTATGACGTAGTGACTAACGCAGCGGGTAACTCTTGGATGTTCGAGAATCGTATGAAGCACGTTGTTGATGGTGATTACTCTCCAAAATCTATGGTCGATATCTTCGTAAAAGATTTGAACTTGGTATCGGATACCGCTCAAGACCTGAAATTCCCACTTCCTCTATCAAGTGCAGCACTGAATATGTTCGTGAGTGCGAGTAATGCTGGCTTTGGTCAAGAAGACGACAGCGCTGTGATCAAAGTGTTTCAAGGCATTGACCTACCAGGTGTTAACACACCAAAAGTGGAGAAGTAATCATGTTATTAGGCGTTATTGCAGACGACTTTACTGGTGCGACAGATATCGCGGGTTTCCTTGTTGAAAACGGTATGCGCACTATCCAATTAAATGGCATTCCTACTGGTGATTTTGAGGTTGCAGCGGATGCGGTCGTGATCAGCCTTAAATCACGTTCTTGCCCCGTTGATGAAGCTATTTCCGACTCCGTTGCCGGGCTTAAATGGCTACAAGCACAAGGTTGCCAACAGTTTTACTTCAAATATTGCTCCACTTTCGACAGCACGGCTGAGGGCAATATTGGGCCTGTCACTGATGCGCTTTTAGCGGAACTTGGGGAATCATTTACGATGGTTTGCCCTGCATTGCCAGTAAATGGTCGTACGGTTTACAACGGTCACTTGTTTGTTTTTGGTGAGTTGCTCTGTGATTCAGGTATGCGTTATCACCCTGTTACACCAATGACGGATTCAAGTGTGGTTCGAATGATGGACGCACAGTCAGCAGGTGTTTCCGGTTTAGTTAACTTTCAAACGATTGAACAGGGCTCTGATGCTGTTACCGCTCGTCTTAACGAACTCAAAGCTCAAGGTAGTCGCTACGCCGTGGTAGACGCATTTAATGCAGAGCACTTGGTGACGTTAGGTCAAGCGGCTAAATCTCTGAAACTAATCACAGGTGGCTCAGGCCTAGCTGCTGGTATTGCTAAAAATTGGACGAAACATCTTGCTGACCAAAGTGATGCAAAACATGCAGGTAGCCCAGTCAAAGCACCAACGGTTGTATTCTCTGGTTCTTGTTCAGTGATGACTAACCAACAAGTTGCGCTATACAAACAGCTTGCTCCTCACTTTGCTATCGATGTGAAGGCTTGCTTAACCAATGATCAATACGCCAATGAAGTATTCGATTGGGTGATGACTCATATTCAAAGTGAATTTGCACCGTTGGTATACGCGACGGCTGAAGCAACGGCACTAAAAGTTATTCAAGAAGAGTATGGCGCGCATGCCTCTAGTCATGCGGTTGAACAGTTCTTTAGCCAGCTAGCGATTAAGTTGCAGCAGAACGGAGTGAAGAACTTCATTGTCGCTGGTGGTGAAACCTCTGGTGTAGTGACCCAAAGCTTGGCTGTGAAAGGTTTTCATATTGGCCCTCAAATCGCACCAGGTGTGCCTTGGGTGAGGTCGGTTGAAGGTGATCTTTCATTGGCACTTAAATCTGGCAACTTTGGTGATGAAAACTTCTTCGCTAAAGCTCAATCATTCTTTTCATAAGCGAGATTCAAATGAGTAAAGTTTTGATGAACGAGCAGCAGTTAAGAGAGCAAATGGTCACGCTCGCTCGTTCAATGTTCGAGCGAGGTTATGCTACAGGTGGCGCAGGTAACCTATCTATCAAATTGCCAAATGGGCATTTTCTAGCAACACCAACAGGCTCTTCATTTGGTCGCCTTATCGCTGAGGAATTGTCGGTTGTTGATATTGATGGTAACCACATTTCAGGTAAGAAGCCTTCGAAAGAAGCCGCGTTCCACTTAGCGATTTATAGAAATAATGAAGAGTGCAATGCGATTGTGCACCTGCACTCTACATATCTAACTGCACTGTCTTGCCTTGAAGGGTTGGATGGTAACAACGCGATTAAGGCTTTCACACCGTATTTCGTGATGCGAATTGGTGAGTTGCCAGTGATTCCTTACCTACGGCCCGGCGACCCAAAAATTGCTGAAGAGTTGGCAAAACGAGCAGGTGATTATCGAGCATTTTTGTTAGCAAACCACGGCCCAGTAGTCACTGGTACCGATTTTGTAGATGCGGTGGATAACGCCGAAGAACTGGAAGAGACCGCTAAATTGGCGTTCTTATTGAAAGATAAAGACATCCGTTACCTAACAGACGAAGAAGTGATGGATTTAAAAGGGAGAGGAAAATAATGGCTAAGTTCGCTGCAAACTTAACAATGCTGTTCACAGAAGTGCCATTTCTAGATCGTTTTGAGAAGGCACACCAAGCGGGCTTCAAAGCAGTTGAATACCTATTCCCTTATGCATTTGAGGCCGAAGAGCTTTCAGAAAAAAT
Organism: Vibrio sp. S/42/10; assembly: GCF_029890535.1. Taxonomy (NCBI): domain Bacteria; kingdom Pseudomonadati; phylum Pseudomonadota; class Gammaproteobacteria; order Vibrionales; family Vibrionaceae; genus Vibrio; species Vibrio sp. S/42/10. Next base: position 181,029 of record NZ_JAKMZC010000002.1, read on the forward strand.
GCAGAAATTTGGTTTTGAACAAGCGCTCTTTAATATGCCTCCAGGTGATTGGGATGCAGGCGAGCGTGGCTTTGCCGCTATTCCTGGTCGTGAAGATGAATTCAAAGCCAGTGTCGACAATGCGCTTATGTATGCCAAAGCTTTAGGCTGTAAAAAAGTACACGCTATGTCTGGTCTACTGGATGAACGTTTTACTAAAGAGCAACACGTAGAGACGTTCATATCGAACATTCGTTTTGCGGCAGACCAGTTTGCTGAGCAAAACATTGAATTGATGATTGAACCGCTGAATAGCCGTGATGTTCCTAATTACTTCGTTGCTCACCAACGTGATGCTGTCGAACTGATTAAGTTGGTCGATAGGCCAAATGTGAAGTTGCAACTCGACCTTTATCACGCGCAAATTATGGATGGTGATTTAAGTACTTTGATTCGTGAAGTTGCTGCTTATACCGGCCATATCCAAATTGCTTCTGTACCAGAAAGGCATGAACCATCGGAAGGCGAATTGAGCTACCCACACTTATTTAGTGTTTTGGATGATTCAGGTTACCAAGGTTGGATTGGTTGTGAATATAACCCAAGAGGCACGACAGAAGAGGGGCTTGGCTGGGTAAAAAGTTATTTATAGCGTGGTGTGAATGGCGTTTATATGTAACGAACCATAAAAGTAAAAACTGATTTAGATAACACGGCTTATAGGTAAGCCAACACATAACGATAAAGTGCAATAGGTGATCCCGATATCACCTATATGCACCACCCTACAATTTTCATAAAAATGAAGAAAGAGACAAAAGGAATATAAAATGGATGGAGCACTGATAGGCATCGTAATTGGCATTTTAGCCATGATGGGTATGATTATTAAAACGAGAATCCCAGTCGCACTTGCTATGATTATTGCAAGTATCATCATGGGTCTGTTTGCAGGAATGGCACCAACCGAATTGATCAACGCAATTAAAGCAGGCTTCGGTGGTGTTTTAGGCGGCATTGGCCTGATTATCGCGTTTGGCGTGATCATGGGCGCGTGTTTCGAGCGTTCTGGGGCTGCGGTTCGTATGGCAAAAACCTTTGTTAAGCTTTGTGGTAAAGGCCGTGAAGATTTAGCACTAGGTTTCACTGGCGTATTAGTGGCTATCCCGGTTTTTTGTGACTCTGCGTACATCATTTTGCATTCCCTTGTTCGCGCAATCTCACGAGATACGGGTAAGTCAGCGGTTGGCCTTGGTGTGACTCTAGCACTTGGCTTGCTTATCACTCACGCACTTGTGCCACCAACACCGGGCCCAGTTGCTGTGGCTGGAATTCTAGGTGTAGATCTAGGTGAGTACATGTTGTGGGGTTTGATGGTTTCTATCCCTATGATGCTTCTTTCTATGATTTATATTCGCCGAGTAGGTAACGAGTACTACCGCGTACCAAACGGTGAAACATGGATTACGAACCAAGCTGATTGGGCAAACCTTGAAAAAGTAAAAGAAACAGATGACAGAGAGCTACCAAGTAACTTTTTATCATTCGGTCCAATTTTGTTGCCAATCGCATTCATTCTAATCAATACGCTTGTTGGTCAAGGTGATACTGCAATGCACAACGTTATTTCGTTGATTGGTAACCCAGTGGTTGCTGTAGGTATCGGTGTTCTTATGGCGCTATACGGTCTTACTCGCCACATCGAACGTAAAGACATGGTTAGCTCTATGGATGATGCGCTATCGACTACAGGTCTAATATTAGTAGTGACTGGTTGTGGTGGTGCAATGGGGGCTGTACTTAAAGCATCAGGTGCTGGGCCTCAAGTTGCAGAAGCGATCGCGAGCAGTGGCATTCCACCATTATTAGTACCATTAGCAATTGCATCTATGCTTCGCTTAATCCAAGGTTCAGCAACGGCGTCCATGATGGTTGCGGCGACAATGACATTACCTCTTGTTGAAACGTTAGGTTTGGATCCTGTGTTCGTGGCCCTTGCTTGTGCAGTAGGTCCTGTAGGCTTCTCTCACTTGAATGATTCATACTTTCATATCATTAACCGTACGTTAGGTATTACTGAACTTGCAGACCAAATCAAGATCTGGTCTGTGTCTTCAACTATCGCATGGGCGATTGGTGCAAGCATCATCATGGTTCTCAACCTGGTATTTGGTAAAGGCGGTACGTGGATTGATCCACTGATACCAATTGCTGTGTTAGGTGCTCTGTTTGTGTGGCTAAAAAGTAAAGAGAAATCACAAGTAAAGACAGCCGTTACTAACTAATATTGCATAGCTTTATATACTGCCCCTATTAAGTGATTAGCTTGCTGATCTTCAATAGGGGCATTTTTGGATCGAGCACTCATCAAAACTAATATTCTTTTGGATCTCTCAGTATGAAAATTGTTATTGCACCAGACTCGTTTAAAGAATCTCTATCTGCGGTATCGGTGGCGGCGTGTATTGAAAAGGGTTTTCGTGAAATCTTCCCTGACGCTGACTACGTGACCTTGCCTTTGGCTGATGGTGGTGAAGGTACAGTAGATGTATTGCTACAAGGTTTAGCAGGGCAAAAGCGAACACATCAAGTGGAAGGGCCATTGGGCGCATTGGTTAATGCTGAATGGGCGATGCTTGAACCATCCGATCGCAACCCCAACAAAACGGCATTGATTGAAATTGCTGCCGCATCTGGTTTGGATTTATTGACACCAGAGCAACGTAACCCGTTAATAGCTTCTTCATTTGGTACAGGGCAATTGATCTTAGAAGCCATTGAACAAGGTGCTGAGAGCATTATTTTAGGATTGGGTGGCAGTGTGACCAACGATGGTGGTGCAGGTATTGTTCAAGCGTTAGGTGGACGCTTGTTAGTTAGTAAAGGGCAAGATAGTACTGGACAAGAGCTTGGCCGAGGTGGTGCTGCACTTGCAGAATTAGCATCAATAGATCTTACAGGTTTGGATTCGCGCTATGCAGATGTCGAGTTGATTGTGGCATGCGATGTTGATAATCCATTGTGTGGCGATAACGGTGCTAGCCATGTATTTGGTCCGCAAAAAGGAGCGACACCTGAACAAGTCTTAATGCTTGATAAGGCGCTTGCGAATTTTGCTCAAGTCGCAGAAACGCAAGGTTGTGTAGACGGCGGTGAATCCGTTCAAAAGCGTATGGGTTATGGTGCGGCTGGTGGCTCGCCGATGGGACTTGGTTTGCTATTCAACATGCAAATTAAACCCGGTATCGAGATGGTACTGGACGTTTTGCAAGCCGATGATGTGTTGAAAGGTGCCGACCTTGTGATTACCGGTGAAGGGCAGATGGACAATCAAACTCTGCAAGGAAAAACACCTTATGGCATTGCCAAACGTGCGAGCTTACAGGGCATTCCAACCATAGGAATTGCCGGATCTTTAGGCACCGAAGTAGAAGCGCTTTACGGCGAAATGAGCAGCTTGTTTGGAACTGTAAGATCGCCACAAACTTTAGAAAAAGTATTACAAGAGGCGGAGCTTAACTTAACAAGAACGGCAAGAAATATCGCAGCGACTTTACGGTTAGGTCACAAAATATCTCAAAAATAGTGGGCTTCTACGAGGTAGGCTGCGCCTAGCTTTGGTTTGCTGTGTTTTGTAAGTTCATGATTATTATATTGTAAATATTATTGTCAATATTGAATGATTATGATTTAGATCATTAATTTGATAGGTTTTATCCATGATAACGATAAATACAAACGATTATATTTTACTTTAGCCCAGGCGTATTCTATATCCTTAATTACTGCGTGGTTTTGTGTGATGAATAGCCACCATTCAGAAGTAAAGATGCAACAAAGATGGTGCATCTAAAAGGTAATAAGGAATAGATGATGAGTAAAAAATTAACTACAGCTGCGGGTTGTCCTGTTGCTCATAACCAGAATGTTCAAACTGCGGGTAAACGCGGTCCTCAACTTCTTCAAGATGTTTGGTTTTTAGAAAAAATGGCGCATTTTGATCGTGAGGTGATTCCAGAGCGTCGTATGCACGCGAAAGGTTCAGGGGCTTACGGCACTTTCACTGTGACTCACGATATTACTCAATACACCAAAGCTAAACTATTCTCTGAAATTGGTAAAAAGACGGATCTGTTTGCACGATTTACAACGGTAGCGGGCGAACGTGGCGCAGCGGACGCGGAGCGTGATATTCGCGGTTTCGCGTTGAAGTTTTATACTGAAGAAGGTAACTGGGATATGGTGGGTAACAACACGCCAGTATTCTTCCTTCGTGATCCTCTTAAGTTCCCAGACTTAAACCACGCCGTTAAACGTGACCCTCGCACTAACATGCGCAGCGCGAAGAACAACTGGGATTTCTGGACTTCTTTACCTGAAGCACTTCACCAAATTACTATCGTGATGAGTGATCGCGGTATCCCTGCGACTTACCGCCACATGCATGGTTTCGGCAGTCACACGTTCAGCTTCATCAATGCTGACAACGAACGTTTCTGGGTTAAATTCCACTTCAAATCTCAGCAAGGTATTAAGAACTTGTCTGACGCAGAAGCGGCACAAGTGATCGGTGATGATCGTGAAAGCCACCAACGCGATTTGCTAGACAGCATCGATAATCAAGATTTCCCGAAATGGACGTTGAAAGTTCAAATTATGCCAGAAGCTGATGCGGCAACGGTTCCTTACAACCCATTCGACTTAACTAAGATTTGGCCTCACGCTGATTACCCATTAATTGAAGTGGGCGAATTTGAGCTAAACCGTAATCCACAAAACTTCTTCGCAGAAGTTGAGCAGTCGGCGTTCAACCCAGCAAACGTAGTTCCGGGTATCAGTTTCTCACCAGATAAGATGCTTCAAGGTCGCCTATTTGCTTACGGTGATGCACAGCGGTACCGTCTAGGTGTTAATCATCAGCATATCCCAGTAAACGCACCTCGCTGTCCTGTACACAGTTATCACCGTGATGGTGCGATGCGTGTTGATGGTAACTTTGGTAGCACATTAGGTTATGAACCAAACAATGAAGGCCAATGGGCAGAGCAACCCGATTTTGCAGAACCAGCATTGAATCTTGATGGCGCAGCAGCGCATTGGGATCACCGTGAAGATGAAGATTACTTCTCGCAACCCGGTGACCTATTCCGTCTGATGACACCAGAGAAGCAAGCGATACTGTTTGACAATACCGCTCGTAACTTAGGCGGTGTACCAAAAGAGATTCAACTACGTCACTTAAGACACTGTTACAAAGCTGACCCTGCATATGGTGAAGGTATTGGTAAACTGCTTGAAATCGACGTAAGCGAGTTTAATTCGTAACGGTTTAATCTAATTCGATTTAGATGCTTAAACTTTAAAAGCTGTTGGGTGAACACCTAGCAGCTTTTTTCTATTTTAATTGATAGCTTTTGCCTATCGAAGTTATCAATTTATCCCATTATATTTCTAAGCCTGAGCGGATTATTCTGTCCCTATCAATTTATAAAGTAGTTGGGTTTGAGATGAGTAAAAGCGCATTAATCGTTGAAGGTGGTGCAATGAGAGGTATTTTCGCTGCCGGAGTGTTGGATGCTTTTATGCAAGACGACTTCCGTCCTTATGATTTTGCCATTGGCGTATCTGCGGGTGTGTCTAATTTGGTGGGTTACTTATCTCAAGCACCGAAGCGTAGTTATGATGTTATTACAACGATGGCAACCGATAAGACGTTTTTTAACCCCGCGCGCTTTGCCAAAGGTGGCAACTTAGTAGACGTGAAGTGGTTATGGAACGAATCCAATCAACGTTATCCACTCGATTGTGGTGAGCTGTTTTCAAGCCTCCCACTCATAGCAGCTGTCACAAATGTCGATACGGGTAGTGCAGACTACTATCATATCAAGCCAGAAAACCTTTCTAATGTGGTTGAAGCAACAACAGCTTTACCTATAGCTTACCGCGAAACACCGTGTTTCTCGGGTGGTTGTTATACCGATGGTGGTGTAGCGGATTCGATTCCGGTTCGCGAAGCATACCGTCGCGGCGCACGAGACATTACGGTGATTCTTTCTCATCCTCTTAGCTACCGAATGAAACCGCAGAGGTATCAGTGGATGCTGAAAAAGCTGTTAAAGAAATTCCCAAATATTGCTGAGTCGATGGCTGTGCGCGCCGAAAACTACAACCAGTCTTTGGAGTTCATTCGTAACCCTCCCAAAGATGCGACCATTAAAGTGATTGCGCCGCCAGAAGCCTTCGCGGTGAAGCGTTTGACCATGGATCAAGTGACACTTGATGCAGGTTACGAGATGGGCATCCAAGCTGGGGAAGAGCATATCGCGATCCGAAAAGGCGTGTATGGTTTGGATATTGAAGATTGTCACTTTTGTGTCTAGTTCTGTTTTCGATAATGGACTAAGCTAAAAAGCCACGCTATTCATTAAGACCTAGCGTGGCTTTATATTTTAGAAAACAATCTATTTTTAAAACAATATTTTATTAAAGCAGCCTGTTACTAAACCAGTCTATTACTCGACCAATTCATTACCGCTGGTGTTACCAGTAAAGAAGGCATCAACACTGGTGAGCGTTGTGTTGGCAATGTTGAACAACGCATCTTTAGTCAAGAAAGCTTGGTGACCTGTGAACAGTACGTTGTGGCAAGCGGACAGGCGGCGGAATACATCATCCACAATGACATCGTTCGATTTGTCTTGGAAGAACAACTCTTTTTCGTTGTCGTAAACATCGAGGCCAAGCGCGCCAATCTTGCTCTGTTTAAGCGCTTCGATTGCAGCTGTTGAATCTAACAATTCACCACGACTTGTGTTGACTATCATCACGCCATCTTTCATTTTATCGAATGCAGTCGCATCCAATAAATGGTAGTTTTCTTTGCTCATTGGGCAGTGCAGAGAAATAACATCAGACTCTTGGTAAAGCTCGTCTAGTTCAACATATTTAGCCCCAAGTTCGACAGCCAACGGATTCGGATATGGGTCGTAGCATAGGATGTTCATGCCTAAACCTTTCAGAATACGCATGGTCGCTAGGCCAATTTTTCCAGAGCCTATCACACCTACAGTTTTACCGTGGAAGTTGAAGCCTACCAAGCCCTCAAGAGAGAAGTTTGCATCACGAGTACGCTGATACGCTTTGTGCAGCTTGCGGTTTAAACACATCATCATGCCGACCGTATGTTCTGCTACTGATTCTGGTGAATAAGCAGGAACGCGAACCACTTGTAGACCAAATTCCTTGGCTGCGTCTAGATCGACTTTATCAAAACCTGCACAACGCATCGCAATCAGTTTGGTGCCACCTTGCGCTAGAATTTTAAGCACGTCTCGTGACAGGTCATCGTTTACAAAAGCACAAACAACTTCGTTGTCGTGCGCCATTTTTGCGGTTGTTGTAGTGAGTCGAAAATCGTGAAAATGAAACTCAGCATCGAGTTTACCTTTCGCAAGTTCGAATGATTTTTCGTCGTATGACTTTGAGCTAAAAAAAGCAATGTTGAGCATAGCTTCCTCTCTTACCTAAAATGTGAAGACCCAAAATTTTATTATCTAAAACCGGGTTCAAATTAATAACTTTATTCAGTGTGCTAGAGTTTTTTTGTCTTGTCTATCACCATTAGCCATTGTAATTATTATGGTTAATTAGATTTCACCTTCGCTTTTTTAACATTGAAAACGATATTACGAAGTAGCTAGCTCATAAGTTCATTCAGATTGAATTGATCTTATTTTCGGGTATTAAACATTTTCTTGGTCTCTTTTTCTGACCAGAAGTTGATATTAAACTGAGCATCGTCACTAAGTTCAATACGGTGCCAATATTGCGGAGGGCTTGTCGCAAATTGTCCGGCATTGATGATCACGGTGACTTCTGGTTCTGTCGCATCTGCGTTTGCAAAACCGTGGTAGGTAACCGTACCTTCCATAACACATAATTGACCGAATACACCCTCTGCGGTGTTGTGGTGGCTGATTAACGCGGCAGGCACGTTGTCTTTAGTGAAGAATGGTGTTGAACGTTGAATCTTCCAATGTGAAGGAATGCGTAAATGACTCATATAAAACCTCTCAGACTTTCATACTTTATGTAATGGACGTATCAAGTGCACGATCGCCCCTCAATATTTGTTAACTTTATTACCAGTAGTTTTCGCTACTAAATTGACCTGGTTTTTTACGTAAGTGTTTTTGTAATCCCAATGAGATCAGTGCTTCGCTCGTGTCTCGAACCATTTGGGGATTACCGCAAAGATAGAAGAAACTATGTCTTTGGTTGATAGTGATAGACGAGGCTCGCTCAAGGTCGCCTCCACGTAACAAGCTTGGGATTCGTCCGCGCAATGTTCCGGTGACTGATTCTCTAGAAATAATTGGCACATACTGTAGTTTCCCCTGAAAATGTTGAACAAGCTGAGTGATACGATCTCGATAAGTCAGGTCTTGCTCTGTTCGTACTGCGTGAATCAGCACAAGGTTTTTGAACGATTTACCCTTTTCTGGCCCTAACCCTGCGTCTTTCTGCTGTTGTATTTGCATACTTTCGAGCATCGAGATAAACGGACCAACCGCGGTTCCTGTCGATAGCATCCAGAGATCGTCTGCGATCTCTGGGATCTCATCTAATGTCATAAAGCCGCTTGGGTCTTTGCCGACAAAGACATCATCACCCACCTTCAGTTGATGGAGTTGAGGAGAGAGCTGGCCGTTTTGATCCTTAATAATCAAAAACTCCAGATGTTGATGACCTTTTGCATGTTCTGGCGCATTCACCATTGAATAAGCGCGTCGAACAAATTCACCTTCACTGTTGCGTAACCCCAACTTTGTGAATTGACCAGCTTGGTAGGATGAAACTGGTGCACTGACTTGGAGTGAGAACAATTGATCGGTCCACTCTATCTTGTGTAGGACTTTTCCGGTTACCAAACCATGAGGAATATCTGTCATATCATCACCTTTACGTAGAGAAGCTATCTCATTAAGGATACTCAACTATCTTACTTTTTGGAGTTGCATGTACCATGCCAATAATGAGAATGCTTATCAGTACTAATTCTTTAGTGGGATATAGGTTTGATTGAGTCAGAAAGACTAGATTATCTTGGTGTCCAAAAGACTCTATTGTGTTTTTTTTTCTATTAGCGCTCTGAGAGTTAAGCGAGCCATGTCCGAGATCTGTTGAGTGGTTCGACCCTTAGGATATTCCACCAATAACTAAAGAGAATAATTTGTAGATGCGTATAATGGCGGCTTTCGATCTCAATATAGCCGTGTTTTATGCTTGATAATCTTCGTATGGCCTTGAACGTGTTGTTCGTGACCATCAATACTGCAATGACTGCGTTTACCGTAAGCTTCTTTGGCCTCATTAAACTAATTCTTCCAATCCCTGTTGTGCAGAAGTCATGTACTCGTCTCGCTAACTTCACATTTTGGTGTTGGGCTTCGCTCAATCTTTGGATGTTGAATGTTAATAATGATATCGAATGGCAAGTCGAAGGGGGGGAGGACATTTCAACCAAGCAGTGGTACTTGATGATGTCTAATCACCTGAGCTGGGCGGATATTGTGATTTTGTCTTCTATCTTGAAAGATAAGATGCCGATGACTAAGTTCTTCCTCAAGCATGAATTGTTATACGTTCCTTTTGTCGGACTGGCATGTTGGGGTCTAGATATGCCTTTTATGAGACGCCATTCACGTGAGTTTCTGATTCGTAACCCAGAACGTCGCAATGATGATTTTGACGCAATTAACAAGGCGTGTACTAAGTTCAAGTTGGCGCCAACGACATTGGTGAATTTTGTTGAAGGAACCCGTGCCAACCATGAGAAATTATCGACAGTGAAGACACCTTATCGACACCTACTAAAGCCGAAAACTGGTGGTGTGGCGTTTGCTTTGTCTGCAATGGGTCCGATCTTAGATGGTATTGTCGATGTTACTTTGGCTTATCCAGAGAATCATACTTCTCCATTTGAAGACATGCTGAAAGGTAAGATGAAAAAGGTGGTCGTGCGTATTAAATTACACCCAATGGATGAGAACGTAAACGGTAACTACTTTGAAGATAAAGCCTTTAAACGCCGTTTCCACAGTTGGTTGAATAACACGTGGAAAGAGAAGGACGACTATCTTGATACGGTTTATGGGGTTGATACGCCCTGTGAGGTTGAAACGTTTGATGAGCCCGATGCGGTTCATAAGAAACAAGAGCAGTAAGCTTAAACTAAACCAATAGCATCAAAAAAGCCGATAGTTCATTGAACTATCGGCTTTTTTATTGAATTGGTTGTATCAGAGGTAAGCGATAGAGTTAGTACTTACTACAGTCAAATCGCTTGGTAAGCATCAATGATGTGCTTCACTTCGCTAGGCTTACCTTGCTGATCTTGGCCTTGATGAATGCGTAAATAATGCTGTAATGTTTTGGCTTTGTATTGCTGAGATATCTGTAACTGATGCTCACAACTTGGCGCCCAGATCTTGTCACCAACGTTTGATATCTCACTAAGTGGTCGAATGTTTTCGCTTTCGCCTTGGTTGTTACTGACCAATAAAATCTCGTAGTAACGGCGGTTCTCTTCAATCAACACTTCGTCAACAAGGCCGAACTTGAGCGCTTTTAAATGGCTTCTTAGTTCGAATTGCTGATGCACTGGACAAAGCAAAAAATCGATATCTTTGTCTGGATGCTGGTGATGAATGTCGTCGACGAGCTTCTGAGTCAGATCGCCACCCACACCAGCAATAATAACGAGGTGTTTGCCAGTGTGCTTATTCAGAGGAATGGCTGCGACATCTAAACAATAGACTTTCCACTGACTCCGCTTGTGTTGTTCAACGTTGTTATCTTGAGGAAAGTAACGCGTTAATTTTCCTTCAAGATCGTGCATAAGAGAGGGAACAATATCGACAAAGTGAATCAGAGGCGCTTTGTTGTCTGACAACAATTGAACACCCAAGAATCCATGATCACAGCAACAATCCCAAATGTGTTGGTAATCATCGCTGACAAGAGAATGGAGTGTTTGCAGTCGGTTACTTAGCTTCATAAGGTTCGTGTCGTTAGGAATAGGGTATTGTCGTGGCGAAGGCGCATTGTAATGACTTTCTATAAAAACAAAAGCACCTAGAAAATAAATCCTAGGTGCTTAAGAAGTCGATGCTTGAAACAATGAGTGACTTCAAGGCTCTTTAAGATTCTTTTGCGACTGCTCTTATATGGCCTTCTACTCTGTTCTTTCCGAGTTGTTGGGCGATAAGTTTCGCCTGTTCCGCTAAAGCTAACGCTGAATCTCTTTCGCCTTCTATTCGTGAAAACCCTACACTAACACCTAACGAAAGCGTGATGTCTGGTGTAGCGATAGTTTTCTCTGAGATCCTAATTCGACATTGATCCAATTGGAATTTGGCATCTTTAGCATCATTTGCTTTGAATAAGATGGCGAACTCTTTCCCACCAACTCGAGCAAGGCACAAGCTCCTTGGTTTAGGGAAGTAGGAACGTAGAGTTTCTGCAGTGAGCTTTATCATATTGTCGCCAATCGCTTCACCGTAGGCGCGGTTTACGTGGTCAAAATTATCGATATCAAGTAAAGCAACATAGGTCTCTGGCTCACTTGCGTAGTTTTTTAATGCGACATTGAAACTACTTTTGTTATCTAGCTGCGTCATCAGATCCTTGCGGCTCAATTGGTGGTTGAGTAACAAGTTAGATAAAGAGACTTCAGTGTAATCTCTGATCATACGCAGAATACTTTGGCTGATCGGCAAACTCGCATTCACATAGAGAATCGCAATCAACTGTTTGCGAGAGTGTAAAGGAATACAGTAATGACGTTGATGGATCTTGAGTTTACATGCCAATGGATCTGCGTACTTTCCGTTTCGGTAAACCATGGTGTCTTCTGGAAAGCGCTCTGCAAGGGATTGACCATAGTGTACTGTTGATTTGTTCCCATGATAATCAATGGTACTAAACGAATGATTTTCCGGCTGATAAAGGCAAAACTGAACGCCTTTATGGTACGTAAAGCTATCCAGTATCGATTTTAACTCTCGCTTAAAGCTGGCGAGGTCATCGACTTTATTAAGTCGTGATAACAACACATTTAAGCGGTAAGCCAGATAGTTTGCCCCAATCCACAGTAGAAGCAGTGAGCCTAGCACCACGCCCGTTAACGTAAATTGGTGTGAACTGGTTAATATGTCGTGGCGATCAGTACCCGCGATGAAAACCCAATTTAAGCTGTTGTCAGCGTCGAAAACCGATATCTTAAAATTATCTTGGTAGTAGTATTCGTGTAACCCGCCAGTTTCACCTTGTGAGAGTTGCTTGCTGATACCGGCATGATAGCTGATTGATTTAGAACCAATACGTTTCGGATCTGGGTGGAATACCAGTCTTTCAGTTGTTCGATCGACAACGAAAACATAGCCATTGCTGAGTGTTTTAAGGCTTCTTAAACCCTGCGTGGTGTGCAACAAGTCAAATTCAATCCATATTTCCTCGTTCAATCTTTCTACCGTGTGTTTTACCGCAAATACCCAACGCCCATCAGGCTTTTGATAAACGGAAGAAATGTAGAAATCCTCAACGACGTTGTCTATTGAATGCCATTGTATTACGGCGATTTGTTCGCTCGAAAGTGGAAGATCTCGAGTGGAAATATAATTTTGAGATTGCGGTTTGTATCGAACGATATCTGAGAAATTGGGTGTTCTTTTTAGGATATTATCACTGATTTCGCGAAATTTTTTGTCATCAAAGCTGGATGCCTTAGGTAAGCCTAAACTGGTCTCAAGAAAGTAAAGCTTGCCGAAAACGGCTTCGATATTTGAGCGAATAGTGGAACTAGCGATACGAATATTTGATGATGATTGGTTAGTTGCTGTAGTTTCTACTTTCTCTAGTTGAGCGATAGCTAAATAAAGCATTCCTCCGGTTAGTAAGAGTATGTATGGTTTGAAAAGCCGAATAAGTGTTTTAGGTAAAGCCATGATATCCAAGACGTTATAGATTCATTTTTATAGTACGGCAATACTAAACAGTTTCATCCATCACATCAATGCAAATGATTCCATATAAAAGAATGATTTATGTGATATTCAGCTAATAAAAAAACCAGCTATAAATATAACTGGCTTTTATGGTTTTTGGCGTTTTATTAAGCTAGCTTAGCTTTTACTTCAATCAAATCAGTGTTATCTGGCGAGTAGTGCAAAATTGCCATCGAAGTCGGCGATAGCAGCATTTCACCTTCTGCATGACCTGGTTTTACATTCCGTAAGTTGGTATCACAAATGGTGACCCAGTTTTGGTCGCGATCAGTCGGTAACGAGAATCGAGCGGGTGCGTTGGTTTGGTTTATCAAATAAATCAATTCGTCACCGTCTTTGCCAATACCTAAGTGCAGCGCAACAGAGCTTAAACGGTTCCAATCATCATGCTCCATGAGTGTGCCATCGACACGGCTCCAGAAGATGCGGTTCGAGTTGCGTTTTTCTCCACTGAACGCCTTAATAAAAGGCACCATATATTGTTGACGTGCAGAGATCATTTCAGCTAACCAAGTCTTGAAATAAGTTTTTCGCTCAGAATCTTCCCAGTTAATCCAGCTAGTTACACTATCTTGACAGTAAGCGTTGTTGTTGCCTTTTTGAGTGTGAGATAACACATCAGCTGTCAGAATATGTGGAATGCCAAAGGCAAACAACAGACTCGCCATGAAGTTACGTTTCTGTTTTTCGCGTGTGGCAACAACCAATAGGTTTTCGGTTTCCCCTTCAACACCGTAGTTATCAGAGCGGTTATCACCGTGTCCATCTCGGTTGTTCTCGCCGTTATCTTCATTGTGCTTGTGTTTGTAAGAGACAAGATCTTGCATTGTGAAGCCGTCGTGATACGTGATGTAGTTTACGGTTAGTCTATATGGCCAGTGTGCTGCGCTGTAGATATCGCGAGATCCCATTAAGCGCGTCGCAAACTCTTTTAGATAGCCTTGATCACCGCGCCAGAAGCTACGTGTGATATCACGCAGTTTGTCGTTACATTCATTCCAGCCTAGTGGAAAGTTACCTACTTGATAACCGTTAGGGCCAATATCCCACGGTTCTGCAATCAACTTGGTCTCTTTGAGCACAGGATCTTGAGCAACGGCTTTGAAAAAAGCAGCTTCAGGGTTGTAATTATCGCCTTCACGTCCCAGCGTCGCGGCCAAATCAAAACGGAAGCCGTCGACTTTGAATTCACTCACCCAGTAACGAAGCGTATCCATCACTAAGTTGAGTGCGGGCTGGTGGGTGAGATCTACTGTGTTTCCACAACCCGTGAAATTCGCATAATGGCAGCCATGTTTAATGTAGTAGCGGCTATCGAGTGCTTTTAGGTTGAAGGTGGTTCCGCCTTCTCCACCCTCTGCTGTGTGGTTGTACACCACGTCTAGAATGACTTCGATGCCATTGCGGTGCAGTTCGCGAATCGCAGTCTTTAACTCGTTTACGGCATCTTTCTCTGCGTAGCGAGGGTCAGGCACCATAAACAAGTATGGGTTGTAACCCCAATAGTTCACTTTACCCATGTCTAATAGGTGTGGTTCATGCATGCATGCGGCAATGGGCAAAAGCTGTAGAGAGTTGATATTTTGCTGTTTGTAGAACGCAAGCATTTCAGGGCTAATCAACCCTAAATAACGACCTTTCGCGTTAGTCTCCACCGCTGGATGAAGTTTAGATAGGCCTTTTACATGAGTTTCAAAAAGAACAGTTTCTTCGCGGCTAATACGTGGCTTTTCGACGTCTTGCCAATCAAAGGTATCATCGACAACAACACATTTCGCCATCGAAAAGCTTTTTTCATTGGTATATGGAGTGACGTAATCGAGCGGTTCGCTGATTGATTTGGCGTATGGGTCTGAAAGTAAGATTGGGCCATCGTCAGTTTCAGCAATGAAGCCGTATTTTTGTCCAGCTTTAATGCCTTCGATAAACACATATCTGATATCGGCGTATTCATCTTCCAACGTGTAAGTGGTGAATTCATCGTTCTCATCAAAGAGCGCGAGAGATAGAGATTTACAGTCAGGAGAAAAAATAGAAAAGTTACAGCCAGTGTTACCTAGCGTTGCGCCTAGCGGATAAGGGCGAGCGAGCGTTCTAGTCATTGCTTGATTTCTTGTTCGTTTATCGACATCAGTGAACTATAAGTAAAAAGCTTTGTCACAATAAGGTCAAGCAACTTCACAGATTAATTACGGTAAAAAAAATAATTCATCGATGAAGTTCAAATTATATATTTGAGCTAGATCTCACTTATGTTGAATAATTAGATCTGTGTGCTGTCTACTCCTCCTATATTAAGTGATCTACCTCTTTAAAACACCATTCTGTATATTTTCTACTCCCCTCTAGTCCCCCTTAATTAACTTAGGGGCGGAGGAAGTCAAACTTGTCATCCCCTCTTAATATTGACCCCGTTGAAACGAATCAGGGGAAACCCTAAACCTCTCTATCTTACGACTACCATTACTGCCTTTGGTTGCCGCAAGAGAGCAAAAATATAAAAACCTAAAATAAATCGTCCTTAATGGAGTTAAGAATGAAAAAAGTAAGTTTGATTGCTGCTGCAGTGGCAACTACGTTAGCTGCTGGCTCTGCGTTCGCTGTAGATTTTAATGGCTACATGCGTGCTGGTACTGGTATTAGCGGAAATGATGGTGGTGACGTTTCATTCATGAAGAATGGTATTGGCCGTCTAGGTAATGAAAACGACAACTATTCTGAGTTTGGCTTAGCTGAAGAACTAAAAACTGGTGAGCAAACCTGGCGTTTAGAATCAATGATCGCTTCTGGTGCTGATGGCGCAAATGGCTGGGAAGACGGTGACTTTAACGTCGCTCAGTTCGCTGTTAAAGCAAAAGGCGTTCTATCTTTCGATGAAGAAGCGACTCTTTGGGCTGGTAAAACATACTACCAACGTAAAGATATCCATATTACTGACTTCTACTTCCTAAATACATCAGGTACTGGTGGCGGTATTGAAAATATTTCAGTTGGTAACCAAAAACTTTCTTTAGCGATTATTCAAGATGGCGAAGATGATAATGGTGCTGGTTACATGGCTGATGCTCGCCTAGCAAATATCGGGCTATGGGAAGATGCTAGTTTAGAGCTTGGAGTTGTTTACAACTTCGGTACTGAAAACAAGAATGGCAAATACGATGGTGATGATGGTCTACTTGCTACAGGTATTATCCACCAAAACATGAGCAATGGTTTCAACCAAACAGTTGTTCAGCTAGGTACTGCTGGTTACGGCGTTCAAATGGCTAATTTCTGGGGTTCAGGTGCGTACTATGATCGCTCTGGTGCTCAAGACGATGGTTTTGGTTACCGTATTCTTAACTGGGGTGTAATGAACCTAGGCGAATCTTGGGAAATGGGTCACCAACTTGCATACCTAGCAGGTTCAGACCTAGGTACTGATAAGCATGATTCAAGCCAATACTCTATCGTGGCTCGTCCAATGTATAAGTGGAACGACACAATGCGCACTATCTTCGAAGCTGGCTATAACGCTGGTGAAGTAGACAACGTTGACTTTGGCGGCGCTAAATTTACTGTTGCTCAAGCATGGGCAATGGGCGACAGCTTCTGGGCTCGTCCTGAAATTCGCGTATACGGTAGCTACCTGATGGATCTAGAAAACGATTCATTCGGTGAAGTTAAAGATGAAAACGGTGTTGTTACCGGCCAAGGCGCAGACAACGATTTCGTTGTTGGTATCCAAGTTGAAGCTTGGTGGTAAGCCACTTAGCTTAAAATCCTAAACTGTCCTAATTCATAGCCGGCTTGCGTCGGCTATTTTTTTAAGGAATGTACGATTAAGTTGATCGTTCCCTAGGTGAATAGTTCTCTTTGTGGTAATTAAAGTTAGTAAATTTCTTAAAAAAATAAAAAAGGAAGGGTTATGTATTTCAAAGCTCTGATGTTGAGTGGCTGTGTAGCATTGGCCGGTTGCCAATCAGCACAAGTAGTCGAACAAGTGCAAGTTGCACAAGCTGAACAAGTTAACTCGATTACTGGTCTTCAATTTGCTCCTATGAAGCTACCAAGCTCGGCAATTTTTGACGTGACACCAAATAGCCAAGTATTAAACTATCAAGGCATAAACAGCCCTGTAGTAGCGATTGAATTGCCTGCAGACCGCGGTGAGTATTCAATTAATATCACGAGCATTATCGGTGATACTGCCTTTGTTCCAAATGCGGTCATCTATGACGAAAATGGTCGTGAGCTAGAGCGTTATGGTAAAGATAGCTTCGAATACGCGAAACCAAGATTGCACTTGGGGAACCGTCTCGTTACTGAGAACGATTTTTACCCACCGACAACAGCAAAATCAGTTTATTTAGTTATCTACACAGATCAAAACGATCTTGGTGGCTTTACTGATGTGATCCACCCTGCTCGTTTGGACGCGGAAGGCCGTGGTAATTATTTACCTGAAGTGAAAGATATCCCGATTCCAAATGCTAACGTTGGTAAGATAGAAGTTACAATCGATAAAGCGAGCTTCTTCTCAATTGGTTCATCAAACAGTGAATCTAATGCTAAACCTGCTGTTGCTAAAATCGATACTATTCAACCTGAAACGCAAACCTACTATCACAATGCGATTCAAACAGCTGTAACTGAAGACAATATTCCTAAAGCTCTTAGCTTATTAGATGAAGCAAAAGCATTAGGTATTGAAGGCGCGCAAGAAGTATTTGTAAAAGCTGTCAATAAAAAGTAATTCAACAGTTTGTAAATACTGAATGACATGATAATAAGGGACCCGTTTGGGTCCTTTTTTATTGCTTTAGATAAATATAATTTGAGTGGAAAATAAATTTGGTGAGAGAGGTGACCGAAATAACCAAGCTAGATAGAGTGGCTAAAACAGCCATTGTTACCCATTGCCAAATAGCTGAAAGCAATAGTAGCCATAATTATTTACGCTAAAGCTATTTACGCTAAATTATCGATGCTCTATCGAATAACACTATCTATTGACTCTCGTTATATTATTTTTGAACCTCATAAGTTAATAACCAGGTCTTTACTTATCTTAGTACCGATAAGTCATTAGGATCTCCAATCATGCTTGTGGTTTTAGGCATAGTCGCTATTGGGCCTGCCAAGACCCAAGACCCAAGACCCAAGACCCAAGACAGTTTGTGCATCGTTTCATCAAAGAGCATCGATCGATGTAAGGATAGTAAGAATCGTGTGGTTCATTTGGATTGGAGTTTATTTAGCACAAAAAAAGGGAGACTGACGTCTCCCAAAAGGCTAGCTTTCGCTGGTTTTATTATTTGTTATTAGAATTCTATGCTTTAAGACTTAGTTCTTGGTTACTGAAACGACCGCTTTCTCAACGCTGTCATCCAACTCATGAATCGCATTTAGAGTGAATGTGTAGTCGCCAGCTTCTACTACGCTTAATTGGCAGTTACCATCAGTACCAAGGTCGATTGAACCATCAGCAAGTTCAACTGAATCACAACCGAAGTTAGGTGTTTTCCAGTCAGCATCGGCAAACTTGAAGCCATAGTCCCCCGCTTCCAAAGTACCTGTTACAGAGTAAATCCCATTAGCAACAAAGCTCATCGCCCAATTATCAGCTGCACCCCATCCATTCATGTCACCACGAACGTAAACCGTTGTTTGACCGTATGGAGGAATGCTAGACACATCTTTATCAGAGTTATCAACTGGCAGGCCGACACCTTGTGCGTCACCTTGTACTTGTACAAATACAGCGGTGGTTAATGCAGGTACCGTGAAGGTTTCAGCGGCAAAGCTTGCGCCTTTCACTGTGTTATCAGCGGAGTTTTGTTGAACGCCGTGAAGTGTAAAGCCTTTCGCACCTGTGATTTTGAACGATTGAGATTCATTGGTTGAGTTTACAACTGCCACAATCGCATCATTGGCTGGGTCAAGATCTTCGCCCGCAGACACGCCATCATCGATAGACATCACGATTAGGCCTTCGACTTGTTCTTCACCGACATTGCGGAAGTCGACACGCTTCATGACTTCGTCAGCTGTGTCTAAACGGAACAGTTCGCTTGAACTACGAATTTTTAGTAGTTCAAGGAATTGCTGCTTAGTCAGCTCAATGTCGTCTGCGTCTGGTTTAGCCGTTGGGTCAGCAATGATAGTTTTGATTAGATCCCAGTTAGCACCATCTTTATCTTCACGTGGTAAGCCAACATTCCAGTTGTTGTTAGTACCATCAAACATTACGCGGTTGTACCAGTCGCCAGAATCGTAAGAATCACGCTGCATAGACTTTGAACGTAGCAGTTCAGAACCCATATGGATGAATGGTATGCCTTGGCCTAACATCACGGTAGAAAGCGATACAGACTGCATACGCGCACGCTCTGCTGAGCTAGTGCCAGTGGCGATTTTGTATGCGTTGTTATCCCAAAGCGTTTGGTTATCATGTTTCGACACATAAGAGATGTTCTCTGAAGGCATTTTGGTGTAACCAGCGGGCGCACCGTTGTAATCCACGTTTTTACCCAGTTTGGTATCGCCTTTATAATCAATCAGCACATATTCTGCGAGGTTACCTGCCATGCCTAAGCGAACAAGATCTTGGTTGTGTAAACGACCGTTGATTGAATCTTGATCAACTTTGGTTTCTTCATTGGCAATCGCGGCATTACCGAAACCTTGGTTGAAGCGAAGTGGGTGGTTGCCTTCTGAATTGACGCCACCATCGAACGGGCTACCGCCACGCACGGCGTCACGCAGACGGTCTGAGAATGTACCGATCTCAGTGCCTGCCATGTTGATTTGGTTCGCTTGATCGAAGCGTGCGTTATCCGCTACTTCGCCGAAATCCCAACCTTCACCGTAGAACAGTGTGTTCTCGTCGATTTTACGAACTTCAGCAAGAGCTTCTACCATCACGTCTTTTGGCTGGTGGCCCATTAAGTCAAAACGGAAACCATCCACTTTATAGTCGTCAGCCCACACCTTGAGTGAATCGACCATTAACTTACCCATCATTAGGTTTTCAGTCGCAGTGTTGTCACAACAAGTCGAGTTTTCGACGCCACCTGTGTTGACGTTAAGGCGGTGATAGTACCCAGGTACAATCTTATCCAGTACCGATTTATCGTTCACACCAGACGCATTGGTATGGTTGTATACCACGTCCATGATCAGCTTGAGATCCATGTCGTGCGTGGCTTTCACCATTTGACGGAATTCGAGAATACGCTGAGAACCGTTTGGATCTGTCGCGTAACTTCCTTCAGGAACCGTGTAATGGAATGGGTCGTAGCCCCAGTTGAAGCTGTCGAGCATACGCAGGTCGTTCATTAGCGCTTGCGCATCGCCTGTTGAAGGATCATAACCATCGAGTACATCTTCGATGACCTTATTTTCGTCTTCGTTTCCACACAAGGCGGCAGCAGGTTTTACATCACATAGTTTACCAACGGTGTCAGTAATATCGACACGGCTCGCTTCATCTTCATCGACGGTAGCGATATCAAATGCCGGTAAGATATGCAGCGTGGTTAAACCTGCTTGTTGCAGAGCTTGTAGGTGTTTGACCGACTCACGATCTGCTTCTGTGAGAGCGAGGTACTTGCCGTTTAGGCTCTTTGTGCCGAGCTTATCGCTGAAGCTAAAGTCACGCAGGTGTGATTCGTAGAGTACGTGATCTTCGTCTTTCTCTACCGTTGGGCGCTTATATCCAACCCAGCCTTCAGGCATTAATGCCACATCATTAAGGTCGATAACTTGAGAGTATGCAGAGTTTTTCGACAAACTGAGTGAGTAAGGGTCGGTTACTAGGCGAGTTTCAATGTTACCTGTGGTTGGATGGTAGACCTTCACTTGGTAACGGTAGTAACTGTTGACTGCATTAGACACAGCATCAGTCGCCCAAATACCTGTCTCAGTGCTCTCCGTCATAGGGAACACTTGTGAACTTTGCAGATCTTCGCTGTATAGGACGAGTTCTACATCTTGCGCTGTTGGTGCCCAAAGTTTGAAGGTAGCCGCACTGCCTTCAACAATCGCACCTAGCTCTTCACCCATTGCATTACCAGCATCTTCGCTAGCAAATACCGCATCAAGCACACCTGGCTTTTGAACCTCAGTTGAAGAGATAACATCGCCATTGGCATTATAGGCAACAAAAATTATCTGAGATTTTAAGATGGTGCGTAATGTGTTGTCGTCAACGTCGATAGCAAGGGCAGGTAAGCTTGCAAGGTGGCGGAAACGCTCTTTCAATTCAGAAGACAATTCCCCATCTTTGCTTAGTTCAATTGCAGTGCCACCCACGATCTCTTTGTCGTCGTTCATTGTGATGCTGTTATCGAGTGCGTAGAACAGTTTCACAGAATCGGCGTTACCAGCGGCTTCCCAGGCGATGGTCTCTGCGTCCAACCAATGCGCTTTTTGGCCATCGATATTGACGGGACGCTCTGAAATTGGGTCGTAATACAACTCGCTGCTGCCATGGAACCCGAATACGCCCTGTGAATCGCCAAGCTTGGTTAGCTCGATTTTAGAATTGGCACTACCAAACGCTTTTTCGTCGCCATTGTGTAAGATGAAATTCATGCATTTATGTGGGTCAGAAGCATCTGGATCGACTTTCAACACATAGTAAGCGCCGTAGGTATCACTGATACCATCAAATTCGTAAGGTGCTTCCCAGTTAGTACCCGTTTCGCTTAAACCCATGGCTACTAAGTCCGTGCTAGTACAGCCTTCGCCATTCCATAGGTGAAGTCCCCAGACGTCGTAAGTAGAACCCGAAGTGCTTGCAGCTGCAACGTCACGTTTGTAATACACAACGACTTCGTTTTCGCCTGCTTTGTATAAGCCACTGTTGCCAGCATCCGTGTCTCTGTCGTTATCGCTGCCACAGCCTGCGATAAGGGTGGCGGTGAAGAGAGGTAGAATCGCTTTGGCTAACGTTGACCGTCTGAAGCTTCTCTTTTTTGTAATGTCGAAGGTGCGTTGTAGAGTGATGTTCTTGTTAATATTTATGTTGTTCACGTTTGATATCCATATTTCACTTTTTATGAAGATGAATATCCTAGTCCGAACGATGGTCAACTATTTGTGATGGCTATATGTAAAGTTATTTTTAATACGTAAAAATAGGAAACCTAGTGTCAGTATCACGCTTTGTATTTGGTTTAAGTGAAATTAATTGGATCAATAGCTCATATGTTCGATATTAATAACCTAAGGCGTAGAAGCTAGGAGTAGATAATAAGGATGAGAGCTCATCCTTATTAATGTGAGGAAGGTATCGAATTGAGAGGTTGTTAATTTAACTTGGGAATTAAGTTAATTATCAATTGGTAATGTAATAGTTGTTCGGTAACTAATATTGTTCGATAGGGTCTTCATCTAACGATAATACCCAAACCAAAGATGCGAGCGGTTTTAATTCGATATTAAAAATGCCGATGCTATTTTCAACGTTGAATACTTGTTGGTGAACGCCCTCAATATGTTCATCTAGCAAGTAATTGCCATCCGTTACTTTAAGCTTTTGGATGACATCATTTGGGACCTTCAAGTGAATACTCTCAGTGGCGTGTTGGCTGAAATTTGCGGCAACAATAGTGAGCTCTTGGTCATCATAGCGAAGGAATGCGTAGACTGAATCACTCAAGTTATTGCACTGGTGTAAGTCTCGGTATTCACCTGTCATTGAAGAATGCTCAAGCGAAAAGTTCATTACCTTTTGATAGAAGTGACGTAGTTGCTTTTCGTTTTCGTCTAATAATTCGCCATCGAAGGCACTATGATTCATCCATTTTTGATGTTGTGGGACTCCGATGTAATCGAATATAGAAGTGCGTGAGGGCTGTCCAAACCCTGCATTCTCTGCTCCGGGTTCTCCGACTTCTTGCCCAAAGTAGATCATGGTTGGAGAACTGCTCAATAACGCGCTGACGAGCATTGCTGGTTTCGCGATATTCGGATTGCCAACAAAGCCAGGAGAAGCGATGCGTTGCTCATCATGATTATCCAAGAAGTGCAGCATGTGGTGTTCAATATCCATCATCTGATGTTGGATCTCAGGGATGATTGCCGTTGAAGCCTTACCTTGCATGATGTCTTTGAGGCCATCGTACAGGTCAACCTTGTCATAGAGGTAGTCCATCTTGCCGAGATGAATGTAGTCGCGGTACAAGTCCGGTTGATAAACCTCTGCCATCAGAAAGGCATCTTGGTTTTTCATCTTTATCGATGAATTGAGGTAGCTCCAGAATTCGACTGGAACCATCTCAGCCATGTCGTAGCGGAATCCATCAACACCTTTGCTTAACCAAAACAAGGCGATGTCTCGGAATTTAATCCAAGAGCTAGGCACAGCGACCGATTCCCAGAAATGATGATGCTCTCGGTAATCTCGTTGAGCATAGTCACTCGGTAGTTCAGGGAAGTCTTTTGAACCGTCTGGTTGCACGCCATAATTGATTTTCACCGTTTCATACCAATCATCGAAACTAGGCTTGGCTAAACGTGAGCCGTTACCCGTCCATTTGGCGGGCGTCTCGATAAACCGGGAACTTAGGTTAGGGTGCTGCTCACCACCAAGTGGGGTAAAAGCGGGCTCGATATCTGGCAGTTCAAAGGTGCTGTTGGGGATGTAGTAAAAGTTATTGTCTCTGTGGTATTCCAGCGTTGTGTCATCTTGAGCACCAAAGTCACTGACGCCTTGTGGGTTATTTAGGCCCTCATAATGACGCGCGACGTGATTAGGGACGATATCGATGATCACCTTCAAGTCGTTGTCGTGACTTCTTTTAATTAACGCTTCAAACTCCTCTAACCGATATTCAGGATTGTTGGCGAGGTCAGGATTGACGGAGTAGTAATCTTTAACCGCATAAGGCGAGCCTGCGCGTCCCTTAACTACGTTAGGGTGATCGTCTGAAATCCCGATGTGCTTGTAATCATTGATGGCGGCGTGATGTGGCACCCCGGTATACCAAATATGAGTCATACCGAGTTTGCGGATTTCTGACAGCGCTTTGTCGGTAAAATCACTGAACTTACCGACGCCATTTTGCTCGATTGTGCCCCATGGAACATGTTGGGTGTTTTTATTGCCAAATAAACGCGTAAAAACTTGGTAGATGGCGTACTTTTGGTTGTACATATTTATAATTCCTTTAACTTCCATCATGTTATGTAGGGATGAAAGGGCTGTTTATTCTTTGCAGGCTAACCGAATTACAATATGCCTTACTCATCCTTATCAAAATCTACAGGGCGTAATTGCCACAGTATGTGAGCTGTTACCCAAAAGGAGTTGATGTTGTCTTCATCTATTCAAATCGCCATCACTTATTTGGTGTTGGTGGCCGTGTCTGTGTTGTTTTCAGAAAGTTCTAAAGCGCTGTTGGTTTGGTATTTAGTTATCGGGATAGTGACTTTTTTTGTATACGCGAAGGACAAACGAGCCGCGATCAATGGCAATTGGCGCGTGCCAGAGAAAACTTTGCATATTTTTTCTGTTGCTGGTGGCTGGTTAGGGGCGTTGATCGCTCAAGATAAGCTACGCCACAAAACGCAAAAGCAGCCGTTTAGGGCGATTTATTGGCTGACTGTGGTAATCAATGTAGCAGCATTTTTATGGACGCTAACCTCGAGCGGGCAGGCGATATTTGGGCGTTGGCTTAGCGAGATTATTGGATACTTGTAATGAAATTGATGGCCAGTAATCACTTACCAACCATCATAGAGAAGCTATCTGGTTACAACATCGGAATCGTCGATGCTAGAAGCAAGCCCGCCATACCGTAGTTAAAGCTTTTGATGCGGATGGGTGTTGTTAGCCAATGTTGCAGTTGCTTGCCTGCCGCTGTCCAGAAGGTCACGGATGGCAAGTTGGCTAGCGTGAAGATACCTGCGATGATTGCAAGCTCCCACCATGAACTGCCACTGCTGTACACTGAAATCGCAGTCAGTGCCATTGACCAACCTTTCGGGTTTACCCACTGAAAACTTGCCGCGCCAATGAAGGTCATGGGCTTATAAGCCTCGGTGCTTTTTGCTTTGCCGCTCAATGCAATCTTAATTGCTAGGTACACAAGGTAAGTCAGGCTTAGGTATTTCAATATCTGGTGAGAGACAGGGTAAGCGTTGAAAATGCCCATTAAGCCGAAGCCAACCAACAACAACATGGCTGCAAATCCCAGAGCTATCCCAAGCATGTGCGGAATAGTACGGGCAAAGCCAACATTGGCACCTGATGTCATGAGCATGATGTTATTTGGACCCGGCGTGAACGTCGAGACAAACGCAAACAAGGCAAGTGCGCTAAGTTGTTCTAAAGGCATAATGGTTCTCCAGCAATAAAATGAACGAAGTGACTGACCGGTCATGACTTTCACGTGTTGAGAAACATAGTAGGTGGAAAGTGAGGCAATTATGTGCTTTTATTTCCTCTATTATCACTAAATGCACAATAATAAGTACCTATGGATAGATTTGACGAAAGGATATTGCAAGAGCTTAAATTGGACGGCAGAATCTCCAACATCGAGCTTTCAGAACGAATTGGCCTGTCAGCTTCAGCGACCCTAAGGCGAGTACAAGATCTCGAACGTAAAGGTATCATTCAAGGTTACCGCGCGGTTCTGGATAATGGCCTGATGGGTGTCGGCTTTATTGCTTATGTTTCGATTGGTTTATCGAGCCACAGCAAATCGGCTCAGCTAGAATTTGAACAGCATGTCAGCATGGAAAAAGAAGTGGTGGAGTGCCACAACATTACCGGTGCTAACGAATATTTGCTGAGGGTAGAAACCAAAGATCTGCCGGGCTATAAGAAGTTTCATGCCGATGTGCTTGGGGAATGCGCTCAGGTTCAATCCATTACGACCATGGTTGTGATGGATACCCCCAAAGATGAACGCTAGTCGAGTTTTATTTCAGGAGAGGCGCAGTGCCCAGTACTAATCAGTTGTTATTGTTCTTAGATGTGGTTCAACAAGGGTCGTTTACCAAAGCGGCAACCTTGCATGATATGGACAACTCATCACTCTCAAAACAAATAAAAAAGCTTGAGCAAGACCTAGGTGTTCAGCTGCTCAACCGTTCCACGCGCTCGTTCTCGCTGACGTCAGCAGGGGAAGATATTCTCGCGCAAACCTATGTGCTGAAAGATACCATCAATCAGATCCAAGGTATTGCTGATTCCTATCAGTCTGAACCCAAAGGTGTGCTGCGAATTACTTCACCGATCTATTTTGGTCAGCAATATCTGCAACCTATCATCACGCAGTTCATGAGAAAGTACCCGGATGTTCAGATCGTGCTGTCATTGGACGACAAGATCGCCAACATTATCGCAGGGCAGTTTGATATCGCATTTCGCTTCAGCAAGCTTGTTGAATCGAATTTGATTGCGAAGAAGATTGCCGACAGTAACTTTATGTTGGTTGCCTCGAACGACTTTGTGAAGCAGCATGGCGAACCTAAAACGCCACAAGATTTGCTCGCGTTACCTGCTGTAATTTATACCAATGGCGATATGACGGTCGATCATCTGCGTATCAGTGAAGAGCCGCATGGCAACACTTTCCAAAGCCTAACGATTCGTGGCA
The DNA here is from genome assembly GCF_029890535.1 of Vibrio sp. S/42/10. Taxonomy (NCBI): domain Bacteria; kingdom Pseudomonadati; phylum Pseudomonadota; class Gammaproteobacteria; order Vibrionales; family Vibrionaceae; genus Vibrio; species Vibrio sp. S/42/10. The sequence goes on from NZ_JAKMZC010000002.1 coordinate 207,670, forward strand.
ACTATAAGGTGAGTGATGTTCGCACCATGGTCTCTTGTGTAAGAGATGGCCTAGGGTACGGCTTCCTCGACCAATCAAACTTGTATGCCTCAATGAAAGAACTTGGCTTGGTCACTTTACTTCCAGACTATCCAATCTCTACTGCTGATACGGCTATTTATGCCGTTTATCCGCACCGTAAGCAGACCAAGCTGGTTAAAGAATTCATCACTACGGTTCAAGACTATATTGGCTCTCCGACGATTTGGGAGAAGATGCAGCAAGGTTAGTTATTTTTCTAATCGTTCAAACACAAAAAAGGAGCCAGATCGTTAAACAATTTGGCTCCTTTTTATTCGTCCAGTTGTAACCAATTTACAATGTAAAGCTTAGCTATAGCTGGTGTAAGCAACTATCCGGTCTCACTAAAAGGCATGACTACTCACGAAAGCCGGTTACTGCTCTTTAAAACGAATTAGTGATCATTAATCACTTCTTTACCACTTGGGTAGGCTTTTGAACCCAGTACATGACCGTCGACTTCTTTGCCATAGTAACCTTGGTGGCTGTGGTAACGCTTAGCATTGCCGGCAACATCGCCTTTGTATCGAGGGTCTTGTGGGCGTTCATGACTGTTTACAAACGCTGCCACATCCCACGCATCCTGAATTGACAGCTGTTGGCTTTTTCCAAGCGGCATGTTTTCGTAGATGAAGTACGCGGCGGTGTTCACTCGGTGCATACCTGCGCCCCAGTTGAACGAATTCTCGCCCCAAAGAGGTGGTAGGTATGATCGGCCATCCGCCCCTTTAATGCCTTCGCCATTTTGACCATGACAGGTTTGGCAGCTGGTTTGGTAAACCTTTTCACCACGCGCTATCGACGGTTCTTGTTCAGGGTTATCAATCTTAGGGTAGCCACGACCTGCCAACTTGCTGCGGTCATCGATTGGGTATTTGCTTAGCAGTTCTTCAGGAAGAGGGAAGCTATCTGCTTTTCCTCCGACTTGTAAATCGGCATCGCTGATCTCAGGAACCGGCGTGTCTTGCATGCCGTTCTTGTCTAAGATGCCGCCCATCGCGAGCCAGTATGAATAAGCCGTGAGCGCGACCATCTCTTTTGAGCCTACTGCTGGTGGCAGGCCATTCATTGAATAAGTGAAACAGCCTTGGATACGTTCTGCGTAGCTGTTTACCTTGTCGTTTTTCTTACGGTAAGCAGGGTAGGCCATATACGCTCCCCATAGAGGTGCTGCATTCGCCTTCATGCCCGCTTGCATGTGGCAGTTGACACAGTTTTGTTCATTGCCGACGAACGTACCGCGCATCTGTTGTGAATCGACAAACAGTGAATAACCCAGTTTAACTTTGTCGCCAAACTCCCCTGCAGGAATATCGACCAAGTCTCGTGGCACCAGATACTTGTTATCTTGTGGTTTCTCAACAGCTGGCAGTTCGGTTTGGCGATCGGGTAACTCACCTTCGGCGTAAGCGATTCCAGAAGCAAGGGTTGCGGTAATTAAGAGTAATGTTTTCATGCGAGCCCTTTAGTATCGGAAAGATGCGAAGTAGTAAGACAGGTTTTTGATCTCATCGTCGGTCAACTTGTCCGCGATATTGCCCATCATGTTCAAATCATCACCCTTGCGAGTGCCGTTTTTCCAAGCGTTGAGCTGAGTTTGAATGTAGTCGGCGTGCTGGCTCGCTAGGCGTGGGAACTTATCTACGCCCATACCACTTGGCCCATGACAGGTTGCACAAGCTGGAATGTTGCGGTCCCAATCGCCTTGGAATACCAGTTTACGATAAGGGTTATCAATATCAGCTTGTGAGCCGCGCTGTTCTAAATCGCTGAATTCGTATGAAGGCAGTGATGCAAAGTACTCGGCAACTTCACGACGAATCGCAGGATCAGACACACCATCCGCCATCCCTTTCATGATCGCGCTTTGACGCTCGCCACTTGAGAATAAGACCAGTTGATGTTCGAGGTAGTCGGCATTGAGCCCTGCAAGCATAGGGGCGATGTTAGGCATGCCTTTCCCGTCGGCTTGGTGGCAACCGCTACAGGTTTCTGCGGCTTCTGGCATTGGATTAGGCGCTGCTTGTGCAAAACCGGATAAAGAAAGGCTTCCCAGAGCAGCGATGCAAAGCGTTAGAGTTTTTATGTTCAGCTTAATCATGAGGCGTCGCTATTGGTTGTAATGCACGCATTTTCGACATAATTGGATGTTCGCGCTATTGTGGATTTCCACATTAATTCACTTGGAACTTGAGGTAAGTCTCACATTAATAACCTTAATCACCATAATGGTATTGGTGTGAATTTCGATAGGCGAATCCAACTGCCGTTAACGAAGTGCAAGGGAACTGCCATGTTCGCCTCGGTGTAACTGCTTATTAAGGCTCTTTATGGCACCGATTGTATAAGCATAGACGCTTGATGGGGCTAGGTAAGAAACATGTAGGGAAGTGATGTGAAGGGTTGATGGTTTGGCGTTGAATAGGTTAGAAAAGAAGAGCAACCTCAAATGACGAAGTTGCTCTGCTGCGTTCCTATTCAGGAATGAATAGGGATAGGTATTGGATCACTGATTAGACTTTGTAGATCTTAGCCGGAAGTGCTTGTCTTGCTGCTGCGCCTACCACCCAATCCAGCATCACACCTTTGCCTTCTCTCGTCGGATCAATTAAACCAATATCATTGATGTTAACGCCATCGTTTGACTTCATTTTTACTGGTTGTTGTGTGTCTCCAATCCAGTGTGCACGTTCACCGAGCTCTTTATGGCCAAAGCCATGTTCAAAGCCTAATGTGCCCGGTTTGATGCCATCAATCACCATCGCCAACGCATGTGTGGTTGAGCTCGGTGTTTCAATAGCAAATACGTCACCGGTTTTGATGCCTGCAGAAGAGGCGTCTTGTGGGTGAATGTAAACCGGGTTCACGCCTTTGATCGACTCTAAGCGTGGTGATAGGTTAGATACCGCACTGTGAATATTGGATTTAAAGTTGGTCAGAGTAAATGGCCACTCTTTTGCTGGGAACTGCTCTGCTAATGGCGTGCCATCTGCCAGCTTTTGTGGATACCATGTCGGGCAACCCATGTACTGCTCGCCACTGATGGTGTTGCGAGAGGTACCAAGCTTTTCATTCCAAATAGCCAGTGGCTTGGTCCATTTGTACTTCATAGTTTCATTGGTATACGCATTGGTTGCGTCTTCAAAACGACCGCCACGCGCAAAAATATACGCCACTTTTAGCATCTCTTCAGGTTTAAGCGTTTTGTTCATCACAGGGACTAGGCTCTCTAGACCAGACCAAACGATATCTTCAGCGTCTACATTCGGTACGCCGCCTTTTACGAATGCCAAGTTAGCTGCAGAGCGTAGATAGAAATCTTCAGCGCTATGAATACCGTGCCAGTTACCTTGATTGTCTTTGATTACGTTGTCGCCGAAGCCACCTAAGCCCAGTGTTTTTGCCACATCAATAAAGAAGTTCTCTAGGTTGATGGCACGTCCGTCTTGAGTGCGGGAAGTTTTAGGTTCAACAATCGGCCAACGAGCAGTGATCGCTTTAGTTGCAACGCCATGCCAAGGTGTTGCCATGCCCCAACTCTCGTAGGTAACCGTGTCCGGCACAAGGTAATCCGATAATGCTGTGGTTTCATTGATGAAGGCATCAATAGAGACGATCAAACCCAGTTGCTTTGGATCCTTAAGCTTCTCGCCTAATAGGTTGTCTAAACCCGGAACGCCATAAAGTGGATTTGCCATGTGGTTGATCCACGCTTTTGCGCGGTAAGGGTAGCCATCAATCGCAGCTGATAAATGCTCGGTTAAAAGCGGTGCAGAGATTGGGTACCACGGAGCGCGTGTTGGGTAAGGTGATTCACCGGCCGCAACACGACGTTTGTATTCGCTGGTCTTGTGGTACGGGAATTTGCTGCGAGATAAGAACACACCTTGAGGCTTAGTCTTACCTTTGAACTTAGTAAAATCGTAACGTGGGCCTGCAACAGAAGTTGGGTAGCCACCCGCTTTCGCCATCGCCCCGCCTTTAGCATTGATGTTACCGATCAGCGCGTTCAGCATCAGAATAGAGAACGAGTTGTAGAAGCCATTGGTGTGCATGTTGCCACCGTGGGTATCGACGACTGCTTTTGTTCCGTAGCTGGTAAAGCGTTTCGCCAGCGCAATAATTTGATCTTGTGGAATTTCACACTGCTCACTGTAGTAAGCAAGGTCATATTTGAAGGCTTCTTCCTTCAATCTTTGTAGAGAAGACTTAACACGAACGGTTTGACCATCGATTTCTACGTCTTGATCAACGAACAGAGCCGCTTCATTCACCTGAACATGCGATGATATGAGTGACGTTGTCACATCCAGTGTGATAAATCCGTCATCGTCAGACATCGGTTCGCCTGTTTCTAGCAATCCAATATCCGATGCACGGAGCATACGTCCATTTTGTGGGTGTGTTTCGTCACTGATCACAAGGTGTGAAGCATTACACCAATGCGTGGTGCCTGCTTTTTGCATCGCTTGTGCACTTGGGCGAGACAAGAAATCGTGATTGTAGCGCTGGTTTTCGATGATCCATTGGATCATGCCCAGGACTAATGCTGAATCAGTGCCCGGTTTGATCGGTAGCCAGTTGTTACGATCGCCCGCCGCAAGGCTTGATGATCCTGCTGGAAGGCTTGGAGTCACAATGGTGTAGCTCAGTTTTCCATTAGTACGAGCTTCAGCCAGTTGTCTTGCTTGACGCTTGAACGGGTTACCCGCTTGAGCTGGAGACATACCGATGAAAAGAATGAACTCTGCGTTGTTGAAGTCGGGTTTTAAGTGCGAGAACTTGTCTAAATCATTCATGATCGCGCCAGAACCTGCGCGGAATGCGTAACCACAGTAAGAGCCGTGGTGACCAAAGTTGCGTGTTCCGTAGCTGTTAAACGCAAAGCGCTTCAAGATGTCATCACGACCTTCATTACCGGCATTAGTCACTAGTAACTGGTTGGCTTTAGGACCGTATTCAGGGTTGTTCGGATCAAGTGGTGTTTCGATGTCGCGAATCGATTGCAAGCCCTCAACTTCACCTTCACCGAATAAGTCACCACCCTCGGTGATCTCAGAGATGAGTTGTTCGTAGCTGATCGGTTCCCACTTGCCTTCACCACGTTTACCGACACGTTTGAGCGGTTGAGTGATTCGGTAAGGGCTATTTTGAATCTCTAACATGCCATTACCACGGGCGCAGGCTGTCGAGCGGTTATTGATGCCTGACTCACCAGACAAGCCAATGTAGGCGTCTTTTACCGGTGTTTTGAATGGGATCTGTTGGTCGCTTGATAGCGGATGGTACGGATTGCCTGAGATACGCAAGATCTCGTCATTGCGATTATCGATACGTACACGCAAGCCACACAATGTCCAGCAGCCAAAACACATTGATGGTGCAACGCGTTGGTTTGGATTCGGTGTGATTTTACCTTGTTCATCGACACGGTATTCTGTCTCTAACGAATTACCGTGATGGATGTGATTGGTTTTCTTACCTGCGGTGCCATCAATAGCACCGTGAACCATGTGTTTTGTGGTTGTCGCATAACCTGCAGCAAAAGCTCCAACACCACCGGCAGCAAGGCCTGTTTTCAAAAATTGACGACGTTTGTTATCCATGATGATTCCTCAGACTACAAGCTATGTGAGCGGTTAAGTGGTGACGGTGTGTTTTGGTTTGACTTAGATTTTGTCTTTTGTGAAGAGCCAGTTGTTCTTGTCGATCCAGTAGACACGATTTCAGAAGCGAACAGCGCAAGCGCTAACCAAAGGCCACACATACCAATAATGCCAAGTAACCCAGCGCTACCCATAGGCAGTTCATAAGGGAATGGGCCTACATCAAAACGTGGAATGGTTTGAACTTCCATCATGGTGACCCAACGCACCGCCCATGCTGAAACGATGGTCGCTAGCGCTATGCAGACAATTCCTAGCTTGCTTTGAGATAGACGTTGCAGTGGCAAAACTAAGATCATGCATAGCAAAATGCTGGTAGTCATGATGCCTAAATTGATGCCCCAAGCGTCGTTCTCATACAGGTTGAAGTGACCATGGTTAGATGCCCAAATCGAGGTAAGAATGATGGCAAGGCCACCTGTTAAGGTAATGGTTCTTTGTACTAGAGCGAGGTCTGTCGGTTTTAAGCTTGGCTTGTTTGAAGGCAGCAGAGCCCAAATCAACAGCGTTAAACCCGTTGCAGCAAAGAATGCGGTCGTGAACCAAAGCAGCGGTGAAGCCGGTTGATGCCAAAGCGGGCGGCTCGCCAAAATTGCAATCTCGGCGCCTGTGTAAAGCGCGATGCTTAAGCCAGAAATAGCGGTCGCAGCAGCGAGTGCAATCATCAGTTTTGCTGAAACCTGCCATTGCCCTAGTGTTAGCCAAGACAAACGCTTTAGAAGCGGGTTTTCACTCTCTTTAAGCTGTGCGATGTCATCACGCAGGTAAACCCAAGCTGTCGCGACAGCCAGACCAGAGAACAGAGGAAGAAACAGAGAGCCTAATGACATCCATGACCAAGGTGTGATGTGAGCGTAGAAGTGCCACGCACGGCCAGGTTGGTGTAAGTCACCGGTTAGTGCCAGTGGGCCAACAATTGCGCCGATGGCCATCACAAGCACAAGGGCAGAACGAAATTGATGACTGGTCGAGTTTTTGAAGATCAGTGCAATCAAAAACAGAATAGCTGCCGCGTAAGCTGAACCAATGTAGAAGAAATATTGAACCGCCCACGGTAGCCAAGCGATCTCTTGAGCGGGAACTAACACCTCAGTGATATTCATGCTGTCTCTCCTTGTTTTCCTAGTGCTGCGATTGCCGAGTCTTGTTTGCTAAAGGATGAGTTATCGATGGCGGCTGGATCATAAATCGCAGGTTGGCCTTCAATGTGGCTAACGAAACGCTCGTTCATGCCGATATAGAAAACATGGGGGTTGGTATTCTGCTCTGGCTTGAGCACCTTGATGTCGTCTCGATTTTCATTAAGCAGGCGGTTGATCTCGCTGTTTGGGTCTTTGAGGTCACCAATGACACGCGCCCCACCAACACAGGTTTCGACACAAGCGGGCAGCAAGCCGTCTTCAAGGCGGTGCGCACAGAAGGTACATTTGTCTGCGGTAAGGGTGTCGTTATTGATGAATCGAGCGTCGTAAGGACAAGCTTGAACACAGTAAGCACAAGCTACACAACGTTCGTTGTCGACCATTACAATGCCGTCTTCACGTTGGAAGGTCGCTTGAACAGGACAAACCTTGATGCAGGGAGCGTTGTCACAGTGATTACAAAGGCGAGGCAACATGAAAGATTTCACGTTTTGTTGAGCTGTCGAACCATTATCAAGGGAGACTTCATACTGTTTTACAGTGGTTCTGAACTGGCCAATCGGCGCTTGGTTTTCAACGCTACAGCCAACAGTACATGCCTGACAACCAACACATTTACGTAAATCAATCGCCATCGCGTAGCGTTTACCTATTTCGCCTTTGCGGTCAGGTTGGTTGTTATTGCGAATGGCTGTGCTCGCGACTGCGGTGTTGATTCCGGCAATGGGAATGAGCGCAGCACCGGCGGAAACTTTACCGAATTGGCTGAGAAACCGTCTTTTCAATGAGTCCATAGTGGTACCTATAAATGGGTATTCTTTCTGTTGAGCTCATTGTCAGTTTTTGACCGTACACGGGGTATTGTGGATTTCCACATACCCAGATCAAAATTGATCTAGAACAAATGTGGTTTTACTAATCTAGCTGTTATGCTTTGTATCAAGGCTCTATTTAACGTGTCATCAATGCGTTATTTGAGTGTGGATATGCCGTCAGTGTGGAGAAAGAGATTTTAGTGACAGTCCGAAACCTAATATCAATCGTTAGCCTTTGTTGGTTGAGCTTAACCGCAGGAATGTGTTTAGCCGCTCAAACGGAGCAAGAGATTACAACGACAGGCACTGTTGAGTCGGAACAGGTTATTGAGGTCGGTGTATTGGCTATTCGAGGCAAGCTTTCCGCTCAACAGCGTTGGCAGCCGACAATGGATTGGTTGTCGGAGCGCATTCCCGGAAAACACTTTGTTCTCAAGCCTTTCAACTTGGAAGAGATGGCCGACGCGGTAAAAGGTGTTGAGGTCGACTTTGTTATCACCAACCCCGGTCAGGCGGTTCGCTTAGGACGCCAGTATGCGCTCTCTTGGATGGCCACCATGACCAGTCATAACTTTGAACAGTCGGGAGCCAGCAATACGCAAAGTATTGGTTCGGCCTTGGTGGTGAGAAGAATGTCACCTTATATCTCGCTAGAACAATTGAGCGGTAAGCCGATTGCGGCGGTATCTGAAAATGCATTCGGTGGCTATTTAACAATGCGTTACCAAGTGATGCAACAAGGGCTTAATCCCAACCATTTTTTCTCTAACACCCAATTTTTAGGTTTTCCGATTGACGCCAGTTTGTATCAACTGCGTGAAGGGCACATTGAAGCGGCTGTCGTACCAAGCTGTTTAGTTGAGAACATGATCAGTGAAGGTTTGCTGGTGGCGGGACAATATCGAATTATCGAGAATCAAGCTCCAGAAGGATTCCGATGCCAAGTGTCTACGCCGTTGTACCCCAACTGGTCGTTTGCCAAAACAGAGCGGGCTTCTTCGACTCTGGCCAAACAGATGAGTCAGGTACTATTTGCGATGCCCAAAAGCAGTGCGCCCGCGATTGCAGCGAATGCATCGGGTTGGACATCACCGACAAGTCTGCTTTCGATAGACAAGCTTTATCAACAACTCGATATGCACCCACTACAACAACCTTGGTGGAAAGAGGCGTTAATCTGGCTTAAGTACAATCAGCAATGGGCATGGGCGTTCTTCATTCTTGTGGTGTTACTGAATGCTTACCACTTCTGGTTGGAGTACAAATTCAGTCGAAGTAAAAAGCAGTTGGAAGCCATGTTGCACAAGCTAAAAAGTAAGAGTGAGCAACTCGAGCACTCTCAACGCATTGCAGTCGTGGGCGAGTTGGGGAGCAGCCTCGCACATGAGATCAACCAACCTTTGGCGGCCATTCGTAACTACAGCGAAGGCGGTTTGTTACGGATTTCGAAGAACAAACCATTGACCGATATTGAACCTGTGTTCGAGAAGATTCAGTCGCAAGTGGATAGGGCTGATGCGATCATTCAACGTCTAAGAAACATGATAAAGAAACGCTCATCTGAGAAGTCCCAGACTGACATCGAACAGTTACTCACCGACACCATCGAATTGCTGCAATTTCGATTACAGAAACACAAGATAACCGTTGAACGTCATGCCGTAGGTAAGCCTATTGAGCTGTATGTTGATTCGGTGGGGCTACAACAAGTGATTGTAAACCTGATCAACAATGCGACCGACGCATGTAATGCACAGATGCATCGTGAACAAAGCGCTACGTCTGATATTGATAACAAAAACAGCGAGCCACCAACAATTAAAGTGATTACCGAGTATCAACCGGATAAAATGATGCTGTCGGTTATCGATAACGGCACGGGTTTAGATTTCACCGAACAACAAGTCACTCAAGCCTTTGTGAGTAGCAAAGAAAACGGCTTGGGTTTAGGGCTTGCGATTTGCCAAGACGTGATTGAAGACCACAGCGGCCAAATGGCCATCAAATCATTGACTCCTCATGGCTGTCACGTCTCAGTGACGTTACCTTTTTCTCTTTCAAATGATTCATAAGGAATCTTGTTATGTCTGAACTTCATCAAATGTTGCCGGTTTATGTGGTTGATGACGATGAATCGATGAGAGACTCATTGGTGTTCCTATTGGAAGAGCATGATTTTACGGTGTTAGCTTATGAAGATGGTCTGAATTTTCTGGATTCAGTGGATTTGAGTGCGCCGGGGTGCGTGGTGTTAGACAGTCGAATGCCTGAAATGAGAGGACAACAAGTTCACGAATTAATGATGAAAGCGCAGAGCCCACTGTCGGTGATCTATTTGACAGGGCATGGCGACGTGCCAATGGCGGTAGAAGCTTTACAAGCCGGCGCGGTGAATTTCTTCCAAAAGCCAGTGAAAGGCAATGAGTTAGCTGAGGCAATCAAACAAGGTTTGGAGGCTTCTGAAAAGCACTTACATATGAATGTGTACCGCCAAGCTTATGCTTCGTTAACCGAGCGCGAAGTAGACATCCTCAAGCAGATCATTGATGGCAAGCGCAACCAGAAAATTGCCGATGAACTTTGTATTGCAGTGAGAACGGTGGAAGTACATCGAGCGAGTTTGATGAAGAAATTCTCTGCGAAAACAGTTGCCGAGCTTGCTTACGTTTATGGAAAGCTGAACTAACGATGTGACGACAGTATGTGAAGCTACGAAGAGAAATACACCAAGCTTGCTACCGTTTTACAGATTTTTCTGATACTCGGTTCTTCAATATCACTCTATATTGAAGCAAGATCACACCATTTGGGGAGCGCATAACGATAGGTCTCTGCAGGCTTTTTATCGCTATGTATTCCTGAGATACTGAACTAAGTTCATTTTGGGGCGGAACGTGTCAATAACGACGCTTTTCCCTATAATTCGAAACATTCACTATGGTTGATGACACCTCGATATAGAGATTTGTATCAGCCGAGTTAGGTTAATATATTTTATGAGTACAATGGGAATCGCAATTGGTGCGACGGCTCTTTCGTTAATACTTGTGGCCGTTTGGCTGATTTCTTTATCGCTAAGAAAGCAACGGTTAGAGCAAGAACGAAAAGCGCGAGCAGTTGCTTACCGAAAGGCGATTGAAAAGGCTCGAATACAAGAACAAAAAGAACGCCACTTTAAGGCTGAAACAGGCCATACGCCATCGATTCTGTATTTAGCGAAAGAGGCTGAACGTAACAATATTAAAGAAGCTTTGTATTGGTATGACAAAGCGGCTCATTTAGATAATATCAACGGTATGTATGGCGTTGTGCGACTCAGTATGAAGCGCAAAGAAGACCTGATTTTAAGAGAAAAAGCCAATTTTTGGCAGCTTGCGATATCCGCACTGGATAATGATTTGGTTGCGAAATTTGAGATGGGTAAAGCGCTCGTGTTTGGTCGCGGTACGGATAAGAATATCCCTAAAGGTTACACTTACATCGAAGAGTCAGCTGCAGGTGGAAATACCGAAGCAATGCTGTTTATGGGCGACTGGTGTTTGGATAAAGAAAATTCAGACTATTCAGCAGAAAGTGCCGTTGAGTGGTATCGCAAGGCAGCAGAAAAAAACAGTTTAGATGGCAAGATCAAACTGGGTACATGTTATTTGAACGGCGTTGGTATAGAACCTAATCATGGTGAGGCTGTGTACTGGTTTGAAACCGCAGCTGAAAAAAACAGCGCAGAAGCCATGTTTAGAGCCGGCGAAGCTTGGATAGACCATGGTGAACATGGCAGTGCAATTGCTTATATCTGGCTGTTTTTATCAGCACACTTTGGCTACTCAGATGCGAAACAATTACGAGACAAAGTTGGGGGCGATCTTGGTGTGGATGCGGTCGTGGGTCTACAGGCTCTGACTAAGCCGATAATGACCAAGCTAACGCAAGAGGCGATAACTAAGCATTCAATCGTCAAAGCGCTCAATAAGCTCTACAAGCGTAATGTGCCTATCCCTAAGAAAGTAAAAGAAGCTTCAGATGAAGATATTGATGAGTTAGGTGTAGAGAGTGGTCACCCAAAGACAGAGGCTTCGAGTGAGCATGTTTCTAATATGGATTACGGACAACAGGCGACAGCCAACCATAATGGTGCGATGACAGAACAAGAACTTAACGTGAATCAGCCATCATCAGATAAGCCATCAAGCGTTAACAGTGGTTCTTTGGACTTTAGTCAGTCTGCAGTCGAGCCTAGTTGGAAGAATAACCACTAAGCAAGCTCTAGTGCATCTGTTCAAGAAGTCATCGACAAGATAGGTGTAGATTGAGTGATAAAAATGGTCAACTAGCTAAAGCTTTAACGATAATCTGGAAGATAAGAACAACAAAAAAAGGGAAGCATCTGCTTCCCTTTTTGTTTATGTGCTATTTACTTTAGAGCTTAGAGCTTAGAGCTTAGAGCTTATTACGCTTTGTTTTGCTCTGCTTTACATACAGCAGCAGTGAACACAACGTCTGTTGAGCTGTTAAGTGCTGTTTCAGCAGAATCTTGAATCACACCAATAATGAAACCAACCGCTACAACCTGCATCGCTACATCGTTCGAAATACCGAATAGGCCACATGCTAGCGGGATAAGCAGTAGTGAACCGCCAGCAACACCCGATGCACCACACGCTGAAATCGCAGCAACTAGGCTTAGTAGGATTGCTGTGAAGATATCAATCTCGATACCCATAGTGTGCACAGCTGCAAGTGTTAACACAGTGATAGTTATTGCAGCACCCGCCATGTTGATCGTTGCGCCTAGAGGGATAGATACAGAGTAAGTATCTTCATCTAGGTTTAGCTTCTTACAAAGGTTCATGTTAACTGGAATGTTTGCAGCACTTGAACGAGTGAAGAATGCTGTTACGCCTGATTCACGGATACATTGAAGTACAAGTGGGTATGGGTTCTGCTTTGTCTTGATAAATACAAGTAGTGGGTTAACCACAAGCGCAATAATCAGCATTGAGCTTAGTAGAACAGCTAGCAATTGACCGTAGCTTGCTAGAGCATCGAAACCCGTTGTTGCGAAAGTAGTCGAAACAAGGCCAAAGATACCGAATGGTGCAAGACGGATAATGAAGCGAACAATGTGCGAAACACTGTGGCTTAGGTCTTCGAAAACCGCTTTAGTTGTTGCAGATGCGTGGTGCAGAGCAAGACCAAGGCCGATTGCCCAAGCTAGAATACCAATGTAGTTTGCGTTCATTAGCGCGCTTACTGGGTTATCTACAAGCTTGAATAGAAGAGTATGAAGAACTTCAGCAATACCTTGTGGAGGGTTCGCACCTTCAGCGCCAGCAACCAGTGTCAAAGTGGTTGGGAACATGAAGCTTAGAACGACTGCCGTTAAGGCTGCAGAGAAAGTACCAATCAGGTAAAGCACAATGATTGGACGCATATGAGTATGCTGACCTTTCTTTTGGTTTGCGATAGAAGCTGCAACAAGAATGAATACTAAAATTGGGGCAACAGCTTTCAGAGCACCAACAAACAGACTACCGAGTAGGCCTGCGTCTTGAGCTGCTGAAGGAGAAACCATGGCGAGAACGACACCGAAAACAATACCAGCAAGGATCTGTAGGACTAGATTCCCACGAGCGATGCGGGCGAGTATGTTGTTGTTTTGCATAAAATACCTGCAATTGTTAAATTATTATAGTGATGTATCTTTTTATAAAGTTGTACCAAATCCAACTATACACTAGTGGAATGGGCGGTAATATTAGCGAGATCTAAGAGAGTGTCTAGGAATAGTTTACTTTTAGGGTGATTGTTTGCGTCCAGTGGCGTTTTTGGAGCTAAATGTTAAATAAATGTGTTAATGTTGGTCTATAAGTCTACATGTTTATGTTTGTAAGGGGCAATATTCTGGTTGTTGGAGTATGTAAACTGTTATTGGCAAAATCATTGTATTCAGAAATAGTTATACAGATACCAAATTGAAATAAAAAAGCCCCACCTGATTAACAGGGTAGGGCTAAGTCGTCTTATAGTCGTTAACCTAAAAGGCTTAATCGGAGGCTTTCTTAAGGTTGCGGCTCTCTGATTGTACAGTTTATATATCTTAGAAAGCGGATTTCTATTAGCGCGTTGTTCGGCTAACGAAGCGCCATTTCTAGCTTGTTCCTTCAACAACTATTGATTTTTGGCGAGATCAAAAAGCGAGCTCAGTTTAAAAAAGCCACGATGGCAAAAAGTCATCGTGGCTTAAATTATTCCATCAACTGTGAATGCGATTAATGATGGTCGTGGTTCATCTTTTTCATGCCGCTCATCACTTTCTTCACTGGTGCATCGAAGGTTTGTGTTTCACCGTTGGCGAAGGTTAATGTCATCTCGATTTGATCACCTTCTTTTAAGCTGCTTTTTAGGTCGAACAACATGATGTGTAGGCTACCTGGTTTCAGTATCGCTTCCCCATTCGCAGGGATTGTGATCTCTTGAACTTGGCGCATCTTCATTACGTCGCCATCAACGATAACATCATGAAGCTCTACCTTTCCTGCTGCTGGTGTTGCTGCAGAAACAATAGCGCGATCTTTATCGCTGTGGTTCATCAGAGTCGTGAATACCGCGCTGTTCACTGCTGAAGGCGGTGTTGCACGAGCGTACGCATCATGAACCATAATATCGCTATTAGCGTGAGCAAGAGGAGTGAGCAATAAGCCTGCTAGAGCGAGTGCTTTTAACTTCATGTTGTTGTCCTTATTTTTTATGTTCTTTGGTCTGGGACCTGACTTTTTTGATCGAACTTTATTCATTAAGTTCTTTGTTTTTACGTTTTACTGCGTCAATTTGTTGATGGCCTCAACAATTGGCGCTGGCGTTAACGTATGCGGCACTTTGGTAATCAGTGTGCCATCGGGCTTTAAAAAATAAAAATATGAGCTGTGGTCTAGGGTGTATTCCAACTCTGAACCTTCCAGCTTTGTTTTTCTAAAAATAACACCGTAATTGTGTGCAAGCGTTGTTGTCACATCCAATGGGCCACTTAGCCCTTCCATCATTGGGTGGAAGTATTGTGCGTATTCGTACGATGCTTCTGCAGCATCACGTTCAGGATCAAGTGAAACAAACATCGGCCGAATTTTGGCTTTTGCTTCGTCAGAGACTTGGTTAAGTGCACCGGCTAGCATCGCTAAAGAAGTCGGGCAGACATCTGGGCAACGAGTGAAACCAAAGTAAACGATGCGAATTCTGTCATCGGTTTGGTCAAAGATTTCCGTTGGCTGGTTATCTTTACCGAAAAGCGTGGTCATTGAAAACTCTTGCTTTGCTGCGTGTTGTTCTTGAGCTTCGTTTTGCCCATCAAGATAGCTTTTGACACCAAAACCAAGTACAAACGCTACCACTAATGCTAACGACCAATTCTTACTCATCTTGCCATCCTTATTGCAGGGTTTACGGTTTCAACACCATCGGTGAGTTCGCCAAGCCAAGTCATTTTATCCATGGTGCACACAGGTAAAATCACATCCCCTTCGTAGATATTATTACCAATATTTTTTAACTGAAAACGTGCTGAACCCATGTCCATTTCTAAGCCCGTGAGTGACAACATTAATGTTTCAGATGCCGCTCCTTCCCAAACTACTTTCATTTTAGTAGGAACCAGTGGTTGGGCGGTCTCGCTATCAAGAGACATAGAAATCTCCTGTTGCTTACACGACGCTGTTGAAAGCATGCAATAGTCGTCTAAGTTAACGTCAGCTGAGGTGTGTTCCATGGTTGTTTTAAATTGCTGGATCGCTTGTGGTCCATAAAAGCCTGCCACGAGAGCGACTCCAAGAGCTGCCACCTTTAATGCCGGGTGCATGTCGTGTTCTCATTTAATTTTATAAGAGCGGCGATGTTATCATACCCGTCAATACGTGCTTGTATCAAAAAGCAATTTTGTGCGTATGGTAGAAGTAAAAAAGCGAAGCCACAGGCTTCGCTTTTGTCTATATAAGAGGGTCGTTGAGTTTAGTATTTCTTACACTCATCGGTTTGTCATGCTAAACAAAGGTTCGCTGAATGATTAGTCAGCATTGCACTCTGCAAACTTTTCCAACCCGAGAACCAATGCAATGGCAACAAGCATCATCACAATCGCCATAACCAGTTGAGATGGTTGAGAAGTGACCGCTTCGAAATCGAAAGGCGATAGATTTTCCTGAATCAAAGGAACTTGCTCACCTTTGGAGTTTGTACGCCAGCTGATGGTCTCTTTCCAAGGCCAGATCTTTGGTAGCGTACCAATCATCAAGCCAGTTAAGAATACTAACGTGAAATCGCGGAATGAGCGCAATAACCAAGAGAGAATGTGTGAGAAAGTCAGTAGACCGATCACACAGCCACCTAAAAATAGGGCAAGCACATCAATTTGAAACTCTTTGACCGCGCCAAGTACTGGGCCATACATCCCAATCAATAGCAGGATAAAGCTACCTGAGATACCTGGTAGGATCATCGCACAGATCGCAATCGCACCCGCAATGAGAACATTGATACTAGTAGGTTCCATCTGCAGTGGCTTAAGCACGGTAATACTATAAGCGAAGGCAATACCGAGCAGTAAAAATACGAAGCGAATTACATCGCGTTTCTCTACTTGTTTAAGAATATGGAAAACAGATACCAAGATAAGGCCAAAGAAGAAAGACCATAAAGGGATTGGATGTGTAACCAATAACCAAGAGATGAGTTTCGCGAATGTTGCAATGCTGGTGAACACGCCCGCGAACAGTGAAATTAGGAAAAACCCATTGATATGGCTAAACGCAGCCTTGAAGCCTTCACGTTTCCATAAGCCAAGCACGCTAGGGTTAATTCTTCGAATGCTTTCTAGCAAGGTATCGTAGATACCTGTGATGAATGCGATGGTTCCGCCAGACACACCAGGAACAACGTCGGCTGCGCCCATTGCCATGCCTTTGAAAAAAGTACTTAAGTAATTCATTGCTTCATAGAGTTGAGGATGATTTTGTGCAGTATACAAACTTTAGTGTAAAAAAAGTATGAATATGCCATCAATGAAAGGGCTTTTATCCCCTTTTAAATTGTAAGGCAATAAGTTGAAGTGAACATGTGCCTAATATTTAGAATACAACCACTTAGTGTTTTATCACTAGTGCTTAATGATGAAACTGATCTCTTATCAATATTGCATCTTAGTTGCATTATGCAAGTGCACTTTGCAATTCGCATGATGAATTAGCAGTTTTTATGCGATGCAGGGCTTATAAAACGTCTTTTTAAAGTTGGCACGCTAACTGCATTGTAGTACTTGACCCTTCTTAAGCCGAGGGTCACCTAGCCAACTGACGTTGTTAGTGAACCTATTGATTTGTTCACAAATATATAGAGCCAATCGCGATTATTGCGGTTGGCTATTTTTTTATCTGTCGTTTGGTTATCTGTGATTTCTTCCTGCTATTTCCTTCATGCCAAGAAAAAAAAGCCAGCCACTATGGGTGACTAGCTTATGCTTTATCTCGAATCCGCTTTAATACCCCATTAACTGCAGCAAGTTCTCGGCAGTACTGATTGCTTCTTTACGGTTGGCAATATTGAGCTTTTGATAAAGATTTCGAATGTGTGTTTTGATGGTGGTCCCTGCTACATCGAGCTCTTGAGCGATCTGTTCATTACTGAATCCAGAATAGATCAGGCCAAGCACCTGCCATTCACGTTGAGTGAGTGGGCTAGTACGCACAAGCTCCGGGATATTAGGGTGATTAACCAAATTCTCAACAAAGTCTTCATCGAAGTGAACCGATCGGCTACGCTGAGTCGTCGAGATATCTTTCATAATCTGCTGCGCACGATGACGTTCTAAATCACCTAAGCCCGGCTTGTTGCTCAACTTATCTAAGATATGACCAATTGTGCCACCGTCTACTAAGAAGTTACCAACCATACCGGTTTGGTTAGTCATGTGTAAGGCTTCTTCAAGAAGTACGCGAGCACTGTCTTCGTCGTTAATTTGGGTGCGCAGTACCGCTTCCACGATTAAGTTTCGGTTGGTATCCGTCACAAGGTGAGAGCGTTGAGCTTCACTCTTCAAGAATGCCAATGCTTCTTCTGCGTCTTCGTATTGCTCAAGGATGATATGAGCGCGAACAATGTTTCTCCATTGAAGCTGACAGAAGTGGTTACTCGCTGATTCAGGTCGAACCGCCACATTTAACCAATCACGAATGGCTTCTTTATCGCCTTTTACTTGCCAAAATAGGATCAGAGAAAGAGAAGCGTTCGCCGTCCAGTCTACATGGTAGGTGGATTGGCGTAATAGGTGTTGAATTTGGTCGATAAACTTTGATGCTTTATCAATCTCTCCACGGCTCAGTGAAATACGAGCCAGCATTGAATAGCTGTGCAGGTGCTTACTTGGTGAATGGTGACCAAGAATATCTAAACCTTTGTAGCAACACTCTTCTGCTTCATCTAATCGGTTCCAACACCAGAATATCTGGGCACGTACACGCAATAGAAACTCATGTAGAGGTACGTATTGTAATTGATGCTCTTCGATCAATTTGAACGCACTGTCTTGCAGTTCGAACGCCGCTTGAACGTAGCCTTGAGCAATCAAAATTTCACTCTGTTGCAGAATGGCCCACAAGGCTTGATGGTAAACCTGATATTGGCGCGCGAGTTTCTCTGTTTGTTGCATCATTGGTAACGCACGACTGAGGTTGCCCATTACGTGATTCACTTCACCAACAACCGAGGTTGCTACAATGCGGCTACGATAAACTGTTGTGTTTAACTGACTCAACGAAAGTTCAGCAAGTTCTAATGCTTTTTCAGGTTCATTACTGTTGATGGCGACTTGGGCGCGCAAGGCATTGTATTGGCCTTGTTGTTGAGTATCGAGCTCGATGTTTCGATCTTGATATTGAGTTTCAGCCTCTTCCAACAAAGTACCCACTTGATCATAGCGGTGCTGGCTTTGTGCAAGCCACGCGCGCAGCATTGATAGCTTAGGCTCGCTGTAAAGCTGATCGGTGGTCAGTTGCTTGATCGCCATTTCTAACGAAGACAACTCACCTTGGTTGAACATCGGCCAGCCGTGCTCTGTAAGAATTTGAATGATCAGGTCCGGGTCTTCAGCACGTTGTGCATGTCGTAGTGCTTGGTGAGGCGTTTTCTGTTTGATCCACGCTTTAGCGGCACTTCGATGCAATTCAGCTTCTTGCTGAGGAATTCGCGCCTGACGTTCGTGTGCTAGAAATTCACCAAACAGATTATGGAAGCGGTACCAGTTTTTTTCGCCCTCAAGCGGGTAGATGAATAAGCCAAAACGGTTGAGTGATTCAATCATTCCGAGTGCGTCTTCACGTTGTGTCAGTGCGCAGACTAATTCGTCATTGAAGTGATCAAGCACAGAACATTGCATTAAGAAGTGTCGAGTTTCTTTGTCTAATAGATCGAACACTTCTTCAACCAAATAGTCCCAAAGGTGGGCATGGTTAAAGTGAGAGAACGACTCGGCTGATTGGGCAAGTGTGCGTTTTTGGTGTTGTGCTTGAAGCGCGATAAGTTGCAGTGCAGAAGGCCAACCTTCTACATAGCTACAAATACTGTCTGCCGTTGTGTCATCAATGCCATCGGCAACACGTTGATTGAAAAAGCGTGTGGTTTCTTCGGTATCAAACGCCAGCGAGTCATTACCTAATTCGATCATTAAGTCACGAACGCGCAGGTTTGCTGTGCCAAGTGGTGGTGTACCACGACTGGTTACCACAAGCGTTAAATTGTCGGGCATGTGTTTGAGGAAAAAGCGCATCGCTTCATGAATGTCATCATTATTAACCAAGTGATAGTCATCCAGCACCAGGAAACATTCGTGATGGAATTCAGACATCTCAGCAAACACTTCACTTAATAAAGAATGCAGTGATGAAAACTGTCGTTTTTCTGCCAATTTTTGGGCGTTAGGACAGGCATTTTGAGTCGCTTTATTGAGTGATTGTAGGAGGTAGTTGATGAACCGGAATGCATCGTTGTCACTATCATCGATGCTGTACCAACCTACATTGGGTTTATCTACCAGCCACTGCGCAGCCATGGTGGTTTTGCCGTATCCCGCTGGAGAGCGAAACAATACTAGCTTATAGCAATCTGCATGTTGTAGCAGATCGAGAACTCTCGGTCGCAAGATTGCGTTATGTAGGCGGCCGGGACGAGTCAGTTTCGAAGGGATCCACATGTTTAAGTTTTTCACCTATTCCGTGGCTTATGCTATGGATTATCTCAATCTATCGTTGAGTACATGTCCAATGACATTCGCCTGATTACTTAAGTCTTCAGTCATAGTACGTGATGCCAAACGATACCGACTATGATCCTCCTCAGAAACCTTGCACTCCTGCAGGTTTTTAATGTTCTACGCCCTTTATTTGTGACATATCTCACTTAGTGGGGCGTTTTTTTAATGTGACCTTGTCCTCCCCTGTACAAGATTTTATGTAAAAGATGAGACGAGAGAAATTTTTTCGTGATCTAAATATCAGATTTGGCAATAACTTCAAATGGGTTAAATAAAAGTCACATCAATTGAAGTTAAGTTATCGAACGGGACCTTGTGATCTCAGTCACTCCAAGTTTTTGTTCTAAGTCAGAACATGAGAGTCAGATCACTAACCCCATGTCGGTACGCCCCCTACGCCCTCTCATCTACTCCTAGTTAGTCGTACGGGCGGGAGGATGTTTAGTTAATGGTGACCATGCACGATATGTCACAGATGAATTAGAACTATTAAAAGCGAGATTTCTGAAATGAAACCAACTCAGCAAAAAACTTTCGATAAAGTGTCGTTCCAAGAAAGCGTTAAGAAGCATTTATCTGCAACCTACGCAACAACGATTGAAAACGCAGATAGCAGCGCATGGTACCTAGCAATGGGGCGTGCGCTAGCAGAACTCACAACATTTGATCTGTTAGAAACTGAAAATGACGAAAAAATTAAGAACGCGAAGAGCGTTAACTACCTTTCACTAGAGTTTTTGATTGGTCGTTTAACCGGTAATAACCTGATCAGCATGGGTCTGTACGAACAGATCACTCATGCAATGGAAGAGCTAGGTCAAAACCTAACGGATCTTCTAGAAGAAGAACGCGATCCATCACTAGGTAATGGTGGCCTTGGTCGTCTAGCTGCTTGTTTCATGGATTCTTGTGCCGCTCAAGAATACCCAACAGTAGGCTACGGTCTTCACTACGAATATGGTCTATTCAAACAGTCTTTCCAAGACGGTCGTCAACAAGAAGCACCTGACGCATGGCGTGGTGTTGAAGGTTACCCATGGGAAGTGGCTCGTCCAGAACTAGCACAACACATTGGTTTTTACGGTCATGTAGAAGTTGAATACATCGACGGTAAAGAAGTTCGTACTTGGGTTCCGGGTATGGAAGTAAAAGCAATGCCTTGGGATCTACCTATCGTAGGTTACGAGTCAAACACGGTTTACCCGCTGCGTCTTTGGGAATGTCAGGCAATTGCACCATTCTCACTAGCAAGCTTTAACAACGGTGACTACTTCGAAGCGCAACACTCGCTAATCGATGCAGGTAACATCACTAAAGTACTTTACCCGAATGACAACCACGAGAAAGGTAAGACTCTGCGTCTAATGCAGCAGTACTTCCACTCAGCAGCGTCTGTTCGCGATATTCTACGTCGTCACGAAGCAGCAGGTTTCTCTCTAGAAGACCTTCCTAAACAAGAAACGATTCAACTGAACGATACGCACCCAACTATCGCTATCCCTGAATTGATGCGCATCCTGATCGATGAGAAAGGTTTAACTTGGGACCAAGCTTGGGAAATCAGTGCTCACACGTTCGCGTACACGAACCACACACTGCTTCCAGAAGCACTAGAGACTTGGTCTGAATCTTTGATCAATCGTCTTCTTCCACGTCACATGGAAATTATTTTTGAAATTAACCACCGCTTCATGCAAGAAGTTCGCAAGATGTGGCCTGGTGATGGTGAGAAACAAGCGAAGCTTTCTATCATTCAAGAAGGTTTCCACCGTATGGTTCGCATGGCAAACCTATGTGTGATTGGTTCTTACAAAGTAAACGGTGTAGCTGCACTTCACTCACAACTGGTTAAGAAAGACTTGTTCCCTGAGTTCAACGAAATCTTCCCTGGCAAATTGACTAACGTAACGAACGGCATCACGCCACGTCGTTGGTTGAAGTTCTGTAACCCAGGTCTATCTACGTTAATCACAGGTAAGATCGGTACTGAGTGGCCTGCAAAACTTGAGCAGCTAGAAGGCATCGCTAAGTTTGCAACAGACGCGAAATTCCAAAAAGAATTCATGGCTGTTAAGAAAGAAAACAAACAGCGTCTTGCTGATTGGGTTCAAGAAAACATGGGTATCGAGCTAGATACTAACGCTATCTTCGACGTGCAAATCAAGCGTCTACACGAATACAAGCGTCAGCACCTAGACTTGCTACACATTCTATCTCTGTACCACCGTATTCTAAACGAACCTGGTTTCGAGTGTGAGCCACGTGTATGTTTCTTCGCAGCGAAAGCAGCTCCAGGTTATCACCTAGCCAAAGAAATCATCTTTGCGGTTAACAAGATTGCAGAGAAGATTAACAACGATCCTCGTATCGGCAACAAGTTGAAAGTGGTATTCATCCCTGACTACCGAGTGAGCATGGCTGAAATCATCATTCCAGCAGCAGACGTTTCTCAGCAAATTTCATTAGCTGGTAAAGAAGCATCAGGTACGGGCAACATGAAGATGGCTCTAAACGGTGCTCTAACTATCGGTACGATGGATGGTGCAAACGTTGAGATTCGTGAAGAAGTTGGCGATGAAAATATCTACATCTTCGGCCTAGACGTTGATGGTGTTGTGGCGTTGCAAGCTCAAGGTTATAACCCTTACGACTACTACAATGCTGACCCACTACTGAAAGCTTCTCTAGACCTACTGACAGGCGATGAGTTCTCTCCAGGTCAACCAGGCCTCCTGCGTGCAACGTTTGATAGCCTGCTAGACGGTGGTGACCCATACCTATGTCTTGCTGACTTCGCATCTTATGTGAAAGCACATGAAGACATGGGCAAGCAGTACAAAGACCAAGCCGGTTGGGCTAAGAAAGCAATTCTTAACACAGCATTGGTTGGTAAGTTCACATCAGACCGCTCAATCCGCGACTACGTGAATAATATTTGGAAACTTGAAGCGGTTAACCGTTAATAAACCCAAAAGCAGCCAAGGCAGTTTCTGCCTTGGCTCAATTGACTTGTGCACAAGCCAGTAGTTTCAAATTAACGGCTTATAAACTGAATCGTTCACAAGCTGATTGATGAACAACAGATTAAATAACAACCCTACAAAATTGAAAGCGTTAGAACGTTTTCGGAGAGAGCGATGAAAGAACAGACCGTATTAAAACAAGTCGCAGAAATGGCAAATATTGCCGACAGTTACGTTAGTGCGTGGGGCGATGAAGCACAAGTATCAGACGAGACGATTACGTCTCTATTGGCTTCATTGGGCTACGATACAAGCAGCGATGATGCACTGCTAAAATCAGCAGAAAGAAAACACAAAAAAGATGTACTAGACCCTGTTCTTGTCTTGCGTGACGGTGAGCCAGTAGAAGTGGCGCTTAATCTAGGTGTAAGTGCTCGTGAAAGTGAGTTCAGCTGGCGCTTAGAAACCGAGCAAGGAGAGGTACTTGAAGGCTATCTTCAATCTCAAGTCGTTCGTGATGAGCGTGCAGAGGGTGGCCCTTTAGTGTTTGCATTGCCAAGTGATTTGGCATGGGGTTACCACAAGCTAATTGTGAGCCGTAAGCGCCGTAAGAAGCCTTACGAGATGACATTAATCATTACGCCAAAAGCGTGTTTCAAGCAATCACTAATCGAGCAAGGCAAAAAGCTTTGGGGACCAAGCGTTCAACTCTACACTCTCAGAACTCAGCACAACTGGGGCATTGGTGATTTTGGCGATCTAAAACAACTTGTTGCCGATATCGCGTCTCGCGGTGGTGATTTTGTTGGTCTAAACCCAATCCACTCATTATTCCCAGCGAACCCAGAAGGCGCGAGCCCATACAGCCCGTCCTCACGTCGTTGGTTGAACATATTATACATTGATGTGAGCTCAGTACCTGAATTCGCGTTAAGTGCTGAAGCACAACAAACGGTAGGCAGTGCTGAATTCCAACAGCGCCTACAGAAAGCTCGTGAAGCACACTGGGTGAATTACACTGAAGTGTCCGAGCTTAAGATGAGCATCTTGCCTCTGTTATTCGCAGAATTTAAGACTCGTCATTTAGATAAAAACAGCGATCGTGCACAAGCGTTCTTAGCGTTTGTTGAAGAAGGCGGTGAAAGCCTGATGCATCAAGCGGCGTTTGATGCTCTGCATGGTGAGTTACATGCTGAAGATTCAGGTATGTGGGGCTGGCCTGTATTCCCTGAGAAATACCGCACATTCGAAAGCCCAGCAACACAGAAATACATCAAAGAGAACCTAGAAAACGTTCATCTGTACATGTACCTGCAATGGTTAGCGGATTGCCAAATCAACGATGCCCAGTCTCTTGCAGAAGAGAAGGGGATGGCTGTTGGCCTGTACCGTGACTTAGCGGTAGGCGTTGCGGATTCAGGTAGCGAAACGTGGGCAGATGAAGGCAACCTAGTGATGGATGCGAGTATCGGTGCTCCACCGGATGTTCTTGGTCCTTTAGGTCAAAACTGGGGTTTACCACCGCTGAACCCTGAAGTACTTCAAGAAACCAGCTACGACGCGTACATTAAATTGCTTCGTGCCAACATGAAACATTGTGGTGCACTTCGTATTGATCACGTTTTAGGTCTGCTGCGTTTATGGTGGATTCCAAAAGGTGAGAACGCAACCCAAGGCGCGTACATCTACTACCCAGTGCAAGATATGCTTTCGATTCTGGCGCTTGAATCTCACCGTTACCAATGCAGCGTTATCGGTGAAGATTTAGGCACCGTGCCAGACGAAATCGTTGATATCCTAGCGGATGCGGGCGTACATTCTTACAAAGTGTTCTTCTTCGAAACATCGGAAGACGATGGTGGTTTCATTTCACCGAAACACTACGCACCACAATCGATGGCAGCATTGTGTACTCACGATATGCCAACGCTTCGCGGCTTCTGGCACTGTGATGACTTGAAAATGGGTCAAGAGATTGGTTTATACCCAGATGCAGAACAGCTAGAAACCTTGTTCGATGACCGTCTGGAGTGCAAACAAGGTATCTTAGATTCAGTGGCATGGCATGGCTTCTTACCTGAAGGTGTTGGTCGTGATGCAAGCCAAGTACCGATGGACTCTTATCTTGCTGAAGCACTTCAACTACACGTTGCGGCTGGTGGTTCAACATTATTGAGTGTTCAGTTGGAAGATTGGTTAGAGATGGACAAGCCAGTAAACATCCCTGGCACTGTAGATGAATACCCGAACTGGCGTCGTAAACTATCCATGAACTTGGACGAAATTTTCGCTCATGAAGGCGTCAATCGTATCGCTTCTAAGCTGACAGACGTTCGAGAAAAAGCAGGTAAGTAATGACGTTGAGTGACTTGAAAATAAGTGGTTTTTTGCTTACGGCGTACGAAACTACAACCTCGGTCACTCAATAATGAATGCTCATCTGGTAGAATAAATTGTCGTTATATTGCCCGCACTAATAGCGGGCATTTTTGTATTATATTTTTTGGATGTTTGGTTAGGGAGAAACGTTTTGGAACTAAGTTCGATTTCAAAGCAAAAACAAATATATACCCAACTATCACAGGCTTGTTTCACTGACCCGTTTGCGTTTTTAGGGCCGTACTTACCTTCAGATCAAGGTGCATTAAGAGTATGGATTCCAGGGGCAGATAAAGTAGAGTTGATCGTTGGAAAGGAACCTCGTATTGAGTTAGCGCGAGAGGGTGAAAGTGGCTTCATCCTTAAGCAAAAAAGAGACCTACGTTTCACTCACTATAAACTTGCGGTTGATTGGGCTGGGGTAGAGCAGATCATCGATGATCCATACCAGTACCACGATCTGTACGCGAGTTATGAAGATCTTCATACACCTAAAGATATGTATCATCACATGGGGGCTCAGTTTATTACGCTAGAGCGTGATGGACAGACGATTTCAGGTACGCGTTTCTTGGTGTATGCACCGCATGCAACGGCGGCAAGTTTGGTGGGTAACTTCAACGCTTGGGATGGTCGTCGCCACCCAATGCAACGCCTAGATTACGGTATGTGGGGCCTATTCATTCCTGAACTGGAAGAAGGCGCTCAATACAAGTTTGAATTAAAAGGGCCAAATGGTGAAGGCTTACCACATAAAGCTGACCCATGGGGCTTCTACTCAGAGCAATACCCATCGTTCTCATCAGTGACTTACGACCACGCTCGTTACGAGTGGCAAGATAGTCAATGGCAGAATCGCCCTGTTACGCAAAAGCGCAAAGAAGCACTTTCGTTCTATGAACTGCATGCAGGTTCTTGGAAGCGTAACGCCGAAGGAGAGTTCTTAAATTATCGCGAGCTTGCGGCAGAGCTAATTCCATACTTGACGGATCTTGGCTACACACACGTTGAGCTAATGCCAGTTTCAGAGCACCCATTCTACGGTTCTTGGGGTTATCAACCTGTTGGTCTATTTGCACCGACTAGTCGTTTTGGATCTCCTGATGATTTCAAATACTTTGTCGACCAATGTCACCAAGCTGGCTTAGGTGTGGTACTAGATTGGGTTCCTGCTCACTTCCCAAGTGATGATCACGGCCTAGCAAACTTCGATGGTACGCCATTGTTCCACGATCCAGATCCACGTCGTGGTTGGCATCAAGACTGGAACTCGTACATTTATGATTTAGGCAAAGAGCATGTTCGTCGTTTCTTGGTAGCAAACGCTTTGTACTGGTTCGAACAATTCCATATCGATGGCATCCGTGTTGATGCGGTTGCTTCGATGCTGTATCTCGATTATTCGCGTAGCCATGACCAATGGATTCCGAACGCAGATGGCGGCAACGAAAACTATGACGCCATTGCTACCCTTAAGTGGATGAACGAAGAAGTTTATAAACACTTCCCGAATGCGATGACGATTGCTGAAGAATCGACTGCTTTCCCTGGTGTTTCGGCACCGACCTTTATGGGCGGCTTAGGCTTCGGCTTTAAGTGGAATATGGGCTGGATGCACGACAGTTTATCTTACATCCAAGAGGACCCGATTAACCGTAAATATCACCACGATACGATTACTTTCCCGCTGGTCTACGCACACAGTGAAAATTATGTATTATCTTTGTCACACGATGAGGTGGTTTACGGTAAGGGGTCTATCCATAACAAGATGCCTGGTGATGAATGGCAACAAACAGCCAACTTACGTGCTTATATGGGTTACATGTATGCACAGCCAGGTAAGAAGTTGAATTTCATGGGTGCTGAATTTGGTCAGACGGCTGAATGGAACCACGATGATCAACTGCAATGGTTCTTGCTGGATTACGATCGTCATCAAGGTGTTCAGCGCTTAACCAGAGACCTGAATAACCTATACCGCTCTGAAGCTGCAATGCATGACCTTGATTTTGACCCGAAAGGCTTTGAATGGCGTCTACAAGATTCTGCAGAAGCGAGCATTCTTGCGCATGAGCGTATCAGTGAGTCAGGTGAGCGTGTATTGGTAGTTTCTAACTTTACGCCAGTCCCTCACGAGCATTTCCGATTAGGTGTTCCAGCAAAAGGGAAGTATTCACTATTGTTGAATACAGACTCGGTTGATTACGCAGGTAGCGGTTTTGAAGTGAAGAAAGTCGCTGAGATTGAATCAGTAGAAAGCGAAGGGCTAGACACATCGATTGAGCTACGCCTACCACCGTTATCGACGGTTTTTTATAAACTGAATTAACCGATTGTTAAAATAAAAAATGGGAGCTTTAAGCTCCCATTTTTATTGCTTCGAAACTAATTTGATGGTGTTCCAAGGTTAGTTAGGTAGAACATTGAACGTCCTATTACCGTTTCAAGGATGCGAGCAGAGTCGGTCCCGAAGCTATTCAGCATTTTTTCGCGAAACAGACCATCTGAACTGACATTGAATGCTTCGGGACTTTTGACCTGTGAGGCATGAAAAAACATCAGTTTGATAACGTATCGGAATTGTTCATTGTCTAAAGCATTTTGCCATGATTGAAGAAAGACCTCTTCCGAAGCGAAGTCTAGGTTTTCTATAACAATCGATAACATGTGCTTGTGAAGCACTGTTCGGATAGCACGTGTCGATGGATAATAGCCCTGAAGCGTTGTTAAACTAATGCCAATTTCCTGAGCAATCCTTGCATAAGTTAGAGCTTCATGTCCTTCAGCCAGAAAAAGGTTCAATACGATTTCATCGTAGTTTTTTTGATTTTCTAGTTTCTGTAATTGAGTTATTCGAGCCATTATAAATCCCACATTAGGTGTGACATTCTGTATAGAAATTACGGATTGAGGATGTTAACAAAATATTCCGTAATAGACCTTAAAAAACAAAAAATTACGCATAAAAAGATATAATTAATCGATAATTTATACATAAACTACTGT
The DNA here is from genome assembly GCF_029890535.1 of Vibrio sp. S/42/10. Lineage (NCBI taxonomy): Bacteria > Pseudomonadati > Pseudomonadota > Gammaproteobacteria > Vibrionales > Vibrionaceae > Vibrio > Vibrio sp. S/42/10. Next base: position 235,993 of record NZ_JAKMZC010000002.1, read on the forward strand.
TTAGTGTGAAAAAAGGCCACTTAACTAAGTGGCCTTTGATTCTTTAACAGTGTTGTCTTATGACTTTGCAAGGCTAGAAAGGGTACCAGAACAGCTGCTCTTCAAGTACTCGCTTTGTGATGGCGAGTATTACGACTAATGCGATAACGGCTAAACAAACAAAATCGACACGTTTCAAAGGTGCATAGCTATACCAAGTACGCGCTTTGTGTCGACCAAAACCTCGCAACGTCATTGCATTAGATATCTCGTCTGCGCGGTCCAAGCTAGAGAAAATAAGCGGGCCTAGGACCTTGGCTACATTTTTGATTCGAGTAATTAGGGGCGCTTTCTTCGAAAGCTCTACACCACGAGCCTGTTGGGCGTGCATGATATTGACGAAATCTTTCTTAACTTCTGGCAAGTAACGTAGCGTTAAGCTCACCGCATAAGCTATTTTGTAAGGAACACCGATACGGTTGAGGCTGGCAGCAAATTCAGTTGGATGCGTAGTAAATACGAATATCAACGCAATCGGGAACATGCTCATGTATTTAAGCGTTACCGTGACTAAGTAAAACAGGGTCTCTTGGCTTAACGAGTAGTTGCCAGGTAGCGTTAACAATATGTTCTCGCTACCGATAAGCTCAGTACCTTGCTGTGGCGCAAGGAGGTACATGAATAAAGCATTTAGGCTTAATACACTCGCCGTACCCAATAACAAAGGCTTATACACGCGTACAGGGACATTGGTAAGCTTCAACAGGTATAAACCAGTCACAATAAGCAGCGTAATCAATCTTAGGTCAAACGTAGTTAACACCACGGTTACCCAAGCCAAGAAGAGTGCAAATTTGGTGATGCCGTTGAGTGCGTGAAGCGGTGATTTTGTATCAATGTAATTGATGCCGAATTTTACTTTTGATGCGTTCATTGAGCACTTCTCTCGTAGTCGATGAAGTATTGCATGAACGCATTAGTATCGTCGATTTTCATCATGGTCGCGAGTTCATAAATGCTGGTGGTACAAAGATTTGCGCGTTCTAGAAGTGATGGTTGGCTAAATACTTCTGTCATCGCCGCATTAGCGATGAGTCTGCTGTCTGCAATCACAATTGAACGCGTGGTGTATTCTAAAACGAGGTGCATGTCGTGTGAAATGATCACAACGGTGATACCTAGGTCGCGGTTGAGTTTTTGGATGAACGCTAACATTGACGTGTAGTTTCGGTAATCTTGGCCAGCTGTTGGTTCATCCAAGATGAGAAGTTCAGGTTCCAACACTAAGATAGAAGCGATGGTTACACGTTTTTTCTGGCCGTAGCTTAGTGCTTCGATCGGCCAATGGCGGAACTTACTCAGCCCACACAACTCAAGAACATGCTCTACTTTTTCTGTGATCAGTTCTTCTGCAATGTTGCGGTTACGAAGACCAAAAGCAATCTCATCAAAAATCATATGATGCGAGATCATATGATTTGGGTTCTGCATCACGACACCGACTTTCTGGCTTCTTTCAAAGATAGAAAGTTCAGATAGGTCTTCACCATTTAGATAGGAAGAGCCTGAATCGGCATCGATCACACCCATGATGAGTTTGGTTATGGTAGATTTACCCGAACCGTTTTTGCCTAGAATCGAAACAAACTCACCTTTGCCAATCTTGAAGCTCACATCTTCGAGTGCGTTTTTCTCGCCGTCGTAAGAATAAGTCAGACCATGAACTTCAAGTAAAGGTGGATATTGCTTATCTGCTACCGGGGCAGGGCGCTCAGCAAACCAAGCTTGAACAGCAGGGCGGAACCTTTTGTAGTCTAAAGCTTTGAGGTTTGACAGCTTATCTTCGCAGGTTAGTGGGGCTTTCGCCGCCTTAAGCGCCGACAAGTAAAGCGGTTCACGAATACCGTGTGTATCAAGTAATTCAGAAGCTAAGATTTCATCGGGTGTCGTGTCAGCGACGATTTCACCACGTTCCATTAAGATCACGCGATCGATATCGCGATGCAGGACATCCTCAAGGCGGTGCTCGATAATCACGATGGTCTTGTTGGTTTCTTTATGCAGCTGATCAATGATCTCAATCGTTGCCTTACCTGTTTTCGGGTCAAGGCTTGCTAGAGGTTCATCGAACAGCAATATATCAACGTCATCAACTAAGATGCCCGCTAAGGACACTCGCTGTTTTTGACCACCTGAAAGGTCATGAGGTGAACGTTCAAGCATGTCCGCTAGATCGACCATTTTTGCAGTCGACTTAACTAACGGGTACATGTCAATGTTCGACATCAACTGGTTTTCGAGTGCGAAAGCGATGTCTTCACCGATACTCAAACCTACAAACTGGCTGTCAGTATCTTGTAATACCGTGCCGACTTGCTCGGTATAATCGTGCATCGAAAACTCAGAGATATTCTTGCCGTTTATCTCTAAAGAGCCGGTTACCTCACCTTTGATTGCATGAGGTATCAAGCCATTGAGACACTGACCTAGGGTAGATTTACCACTACCACTTGGCCCAATAATGACGATTTTCTCTCCTTTCTCTATCCTTAGATTGATATTTTTTAGCGTCGGTTTGTCCAGCGACTCATATCTAAAAGAGAAGTTCGAAAATGCTATAGTCATTATCGCTTATGCCTCAGTCAGGTTGCGGCTTTGTTTGTTGCGTTTAGCGACTGATTTTAGGATCAGGAAGCCCACAACAGCGATCAGAACTGTGTTACCCGCTGCGATGATAGACAGTTGTGTGAAGACTTTAGTAAACGGTTCAGCGTATAGGATGGTGTCTAGGAACGCAGAGCAGCCATAGCCCACAACGTTACCTGCAAGGGCAAGTATCACGAACAATACAAAATCTTTCATTGGAAGCTCGCCTTGCTGAAGGCGATTTTTGGTTATTATTGGGAAAAGACCGATAACCATACCTACGATACCTGAGCCTAATACCCAAGTTAGCCATACGCCCCAACCTGCAAATAAGTCGGTAACCCAGTGGCCAATAAAACCAACCAAGAAGCCAACAATAGGGCCAAATAGAACCGAAAACAGTGCAAGGACGGCCATTGCTGGTTTCAATGTCGTGTTCGCAAACACTGGGACACCAAACATAGGTAAACCACCAATGCCGTACAGCGCCGCGCCAATGGCAATAACGACGACTGTTTTAGCTGAAAAGTTCATAGATAACCTCGAATACAGAAAGATAAAGCATGATAAAGAACGAATATTCGCCATTAGTAATATGCGTCTCAATGAGAACATTTTTTGGGCAAATATAAAAAATAAGGCGCGCATTATACAGTAGAACCCTTCCATAAGGGAAGATAAGTGTCTAGATGTCTAAAATTCCACCTTAGTAGGCTAATGTGGCGTAAAAAGCACAACTTTATGGTTAATCAAGCAACAAAAAAGCCAGAACAGATCTGGCTTTATCATTCATATTAACAATGTGTTAAGTAGTTTTCTCTTTGTTCCACTACAGTTTAGTGGTCAAGGTATAGATAATTTTGCCAACTTTTCATACGAATAAGCACTTTACGCATAATAGATACATGAGTGAAACTGTCAGAATAAACGGCAACTTCAACCGCGGTACCCATAGGTAAATGGTATTCCGATAGATCATCGGTGATGCTTAATTTAACAAACACACGACCACTGGTACGCAATGCATCAGTACCTAGAAGCGCGCCTCTAGCTTGGAATTGGCTCTCACCGATAGCTGGAATCACCTCATCAATGCGCCCTTTGAATACTTCCCCTGGTAGCGCTCTAAACAAAAATTCTGCTTCGTAACCAGGTTGTAGGCGTTGTAAGGAGTTTTGTCTGAATGCTGCAGTATAGAACTGTTCTTCGGTGTGAACAAAAGTCATAACGGGTGCTAGTGGAAGTGGCACAGCCATTACACCAGGGCGCAGAGCAAGTTGAGTTACGTAACCATCGGTCGGTGCTCGTACCACGGTTTGCTCTAGATCGAACTGAGCTTTACGCAATTCGGCCAATAAACTCAAAACCGCGGTATTCTCGCCACCAATTTCAGAGTCTAAGGCGATTTTTGCTTGTTCTAGATTTGCATCTGCCACTTTCACGGCGGCTTCCGATGCTTTGTAAGCTTGTCTGCGAGTGTCTAATTGTTGCTCAGTAAAGGCGCCACTGTCATAACCACGTTTATAACGAGAGAATTCACGTTGGGCTTTATCTCGCTCTGCGATGGCTTTGATTCTTGCGGCTTCGGCTTCGGTTACTTCCGATTCCATACCGAGAGCGCCTTGGCTCGCCTCTTTTACTTTCGCCTCTAATCGTGCGACTTCAGCTTCAAATGGAATAGGGTCGATCTTGAAAAGAATATCCCCTTGCTTAAGAGGTTTATTTGCCTCTACAGGCACTTCTATAACTTTACCTCTTACACCAGAAACAACCGGCGTTGTTGAGTAAACTTGGTTACCAATTTGAGTAAAAGGGTGGTTGTAGTTCATCAATAGGATCAATGTACCTATGATGATAACACCACCAAGAACGGCGGTAGGTACAGTCCATTTGTTTAGCGGGATATTAAACACTTTGAAAATAGTGATACAAAGTGCCGCGTAGGTCATTATCAGCAGTAAATCCATTACTTAACCTCCTGATCTTGATCGTTGTTTTGAACTTTGTCTGTATTCACTTCTACGGAATTTGCCTGTTTGAGTTGAGCAATTTCTTCCTGAAGCGTGCTAACCTGGTCGATCAAAATATCAACACGATGATGAATGTCGTGTTGTTCTTCTTCTAATTTAGCGAAGCCCCAGCCACGATCTTTACGCCATAGCGTTGCCCAGATCCAAAGGAAGGGCCAAATAGCATGTAAGGTGAATAGGCTAACCCAGCCTGAGACGTGAATAGCATCTTGATGAGGGTGATTGCGTTCTTTTGCTATTTCGTAGGGAATATCGTGAATAACGATGATGCCGTAAAAGATTACTAATGCTACGAAAATAAGTAGGCCGAGCGCAAAGTAGTCTAAAAACATAACAGATCCTTGTAATGTTAGATATTAGTTATAAATATACTACGCTATCATCCAAGTAATTGTTATAAAAATGATTTATCGAGTTGAAAATAATGTGTGTTCGCTTCTAATGTGAGCATAATAGTTATTGGTTTTTATAAAATCCAGTTAGAGGCAAGGTGAGTCGGTGGCTAATTTTAGGTTCGATTAACGCCAAAAAGTGGGTGTTAATATGAAATTTTCAGAATGACAAACCGTAATTAGCCGAATCATCGTAACAGAAATCATGCAGGCTAGGTTGAAATGGCATACATATCACTGAGGATAAATACGGATGTATATAGGTGAACTTGCCGCGATAGGTGCGGCTATTGTGTGGGCGTGTGCGACATGGATTTACGGACAGTTCGGTCATCGCTTCTCTGCGATGCAGTTGAATATTGTTAAAGGCGTCGTGGCTTCTGGCATGATGTTACTTGTGATGCCCCTTATTCCAATGCCAGAGTTTGAAATGAGTGCGAATCACTTTTGGATACTGGCCATTTCTGGTGTCATTGGCATCGCGATTGGAGATAGCGCGTATTTTGCGGCATTAAAAAGAATTGGCGCGAATAAAACCTTGTTGCTTGAATCTTTGGCTCCACCTCTTTCTGGTGTATTGGCATTAATGTTTTTAGGTGCTGCATTGACGTTGCAAAGTTGGCTCGGTGTTGTTATCACGACTTTAGCCGTGACATTTGTCGTTTTTCAGCCGTCTCAGTCTGTGAATGGGGAGGCCGATTCTAAAAACAAAGCACAATGGAGTGGTATTGGATTTGGGCTTGTGGCGAGTGTTTGTCAGGCTTCTGGAGTAGTGATTTCCCATTATGCTTTGGTGGCTGGTGATATTCCCCCATTGTTAGGAGCGCTGATTCGCCTCACGATAGGCGTGTTTGTCGTGATGCTGATTATCCCTTTTGTTGAGAGTAAGCCTTACTCGTCTATGAAAAAAGATTTATGGGAGATGACCAAATTCGACAAGCTGTGGCTTTTAGGGGCAATATTTGTCGGAACATTTTTGGCGCTGTGGCTTCAGCAGGTTGCGTTGAAAAATGCCAACCCAGCAATTGCACAAACATTAATAGCGACCAGCCCTGTCTTTATTTTGGTGATCTATGTGCTCAAAGGGGAAAAGATCTCGAAGCAAAGTGTCATCGGGACACTTGCTGCGTTAGGTGGAATCTCTCTTTTTTTCTATCAGTAGTTTGGCTTAAATTATTCGGTACAAGTTTGATTACGACCGTTAGCTTTAGCTCGGTACAAGGCTTTGTCTGCTCGGTAGAAGGTACGTTGAGTATTCTCTCCCTCGCGGTGTATTGTGATACCAATACTTACGGTTAGACCGCGCTCTCCTAAGATCTCATGCCAGCCGAATTGGAAAATACGTTCTCGATAATTCTCAGAGTGCATTTCCGCTTTATCAAGGTTAGTGTTTTCAAGGATAACTAAGAATTCTTCTCCACCAAACCTAACACATGAAGCTCCTCTAAATTTAAAGTAAGAACGCAGCTCTTGAGAAACACTAACAATCGCTTTATCACCCACTAAGTGACTGAGTTCGTCATTGATTGATTTAAAGTGGTCAATATCGACAACCATCAATGCGAAAGGTGTCTCGTGTAGGAGCAGGTCTTTGAGTTTTACGTCTAGCCAACGACGGTTGTGTAAACCTGTCAGTGGGTCGGTGAAAACATCTTGTTGTAGTTGAGCCACTGCGTTTTTGTGCTGTTCGGTGGTTTCTTTCAACTCACGATTTTCTTGTTCAGAGAGAATTAGCTTCAGTTGTAGTTCAAATCGCGAAAGACGACGTAGTTGGCTCGAGCCCAGTTCGCTGATAGGGATCTGTTTCATGAGATCCGTTTCAATGCGGTAGCCCTTTTTCTCATAGTTCAATGCTTCTTGAAAGCGGCCTTGGTTCATACACACATCACTCAAGGAGTCGTAGAAGCGCTTTGCGAGAACGGGGGATGAGTATTCATTCACACGTTTGTCTGTGCTCGATAAGATCATGCTTGCGTATTCTTGTTTACCAATAGCACTTAAACAATATGCCGTCTCTAAGCGAGTCATCGTAGCAAGCCAATTTGCTTGAGTATTATTGACTGGATACTGAATCTTAGTCAGACAACGCAGTGCGTCGTGATGTTTCTTCTTAGCGCGAAGCACTTTTGCTTGGTAAAGCAGTATTTGAGCTGTGAGTTGTTTGTCGCTGACGAGAATACTGAGTTCATCACACTCGTTAAGCAAATCACTGGCCGCAGTAATACGATTAAGCAACAGCAAACTTGCCACCATATGAAGCTTAAACTTGAGTCGAAGTGAGCGACTACTTATGGCATGGTCAATACTGTTGATTTTCTGGTAGTAGCGAAGGGCTCTACTGTGATCTCCGTAGGCATCACAGAGGTTGCCCATACCCAAAATAGCCATGACGTATTCATCAATGTAACCGTGTTCAACGGCGATTGACGATGAGCTCACGAATTCATTCAATGCTGAGGTATAATCGCCAATTTCAACCAAGCGGTCACTTAAGCTGGTTTTTACCGTAAGAATGTCTTCGATATCAACAGGCAAGTGCAGAAGGTTTAGTGCATGCCTTAATTCTTCGATACTGGTTTGATTTTGTTGTAATTCAGCGCGATATTCAGAACTGATGATATAACAGTGCGCTTGCTCCGTTTTGGTTGTCGAAACGTGTTGGCGAATATGGTTCCAGAAGATGATTGCTTCTTCACCTGAGACCGATGAAGGATCTAAACCGGCATCGGTGATCTTGCTTAATAGAGTTTCCATCAATTTAGCACCTCGGCATCGTCTTCTTCTAGTTGTTCAAGAGTGAACGGGAACGTCAATATGTCATTGAGGCTGACGGTTGGCTTCGAACCTTTTAGTCCTTTTCTATGCCACGGATAAATTTCAAGCATGGTGCTGAGAGTTTGGAAAGTTTTCTCTGCAGCTTCCCCTTTTTCAGAAAGCATAAGAGCGACTCGCTCTGAACTCAGTCTTGAAATGAAGTCATTCTGATTACACAAGGTATGAGCAATCTCGGTGCAGACATCTAAGTAATCGGTATCGATGTGCTGAAACATAATAATGCTGTGGTTTGAACGTTTGAGCTCTGTTTTAAAGAGCACCAGTTGTTCCCACCAAAAGGTTTCGGAAACGACATGAGAGAGGTGCTTTTCAGGGTCGTATTCGTGTTGGCCACGGATACGGTTAATCAATTTTCTTGCTCGCTGTTCAAGTTGGCGCTTTGAATTGCGTGCTTTATCTAGGCCAACGCGGTTGGTTTGCTCTCGAAGCATACCGATAGAATATTGGCGGTATTTTTTAAAGGCGATTAAAGCTGCGTTAAAATCTTGGTTTTCTTCAGCGACTAACGATTGTTGATAACAAATTTGACTGAGTAGTTCACCGTTATCGAATTCGTTTGCAGATTGTTCAGCGAGTTTAAGCAATTCAGCGGCATGTTCGGGCCTTTTTCTCAGAAGCTCTAATCGAGCTCGACTGATATAGGAATGCGCTTTCATCCATACGAGGTTATGCTCAACAGCTAGGCTGTGCGCTTTGGCTGTTGCCTTTTCTGCATCATCTAAACGCTCTAAACCAAGAAGCGCAAGACCTCTGAAATCCCACACCTCGGCATGCCAGGTATTATCTTTATGATCTTTTAAGGCTTCTTCCGCACCATCGAGTACCGACAGCATTTCAACATAGTTATTGAGTAAGTAGTAATCCCACGCGAGCAATATTCTTGCTTTGCCTTCTAACCAACCGATACGACTGTTGTTTGCAACTTTTACGGCAAGTTGGTGTGTAGAGCGCGCTAGCTTGTATTCGTGGGTCATTCGCCAAATGTTGCCAAGACCAATGAGGCATTCGATTTGTATCTCTACCTCATCAACTAGCGCAGATTGTTCTAAGGCGTTGATCCAGAATTGTTGGGCAGAGTAATACTTGGCTTGCCCCCAGAATTGGAGTGCGTGCAGGTGGAGAATTTCAGGGAGAAAAAGATCGGTGTCTAATCGGCTTTGTCGCTTGTAGGCTTCCTTGATGTATTTTAAACCTTTTTGGTAGTCCATTAGGTTCCAGCAACATCTGGCCATCAACATTAATGACTGGATCGCCCCCTCTTCAAACAAAACTTGTTCTGACCTGACGAGACATTGTTGAGTAATCTCAAGGATCACTAACGGTTCAGAATCGACGCGAGTTTTGAGTTGTTCTAATTCTGTTTCAAGAAGGTACTGATTTTTGTCCAAGGCTTAGATCCATAATTATCGAGCATATTGATAACACAATCATTATAAGAGTGTGATTTAGGATAAGCACCAATTATCTTTCCTAGAGCGTCAAAGAAACATCTATCTTTTCCAATTATGGGTGTTACCTCATGTTGTTGCTTTAAAATCAATGAGTTCCCGAATAAATATCTATATGCTTCGCTGCTATGAAAGTAGTTGCTTTAGGGTTAATGGCTGCTCCGCGACACCTAAGCGCTGCGCGGCTGTAAGGCCCTGCTTATCTTGGTAGCACAGATTGTGCCAAGCTCTGAATATATCGAGCAATGGAAGGATGCCCCCAGGACGAAGCTTACGTCTAGGTTCATTGATAAAGCTATCAAATAGCAGTTGAAACCGCTGCTGATAAAACTTAGTTTGCTGAATTGAAGCAGTGTTAAACCACTGTTTTGGCTCTGGATTATTACCTGTTAGGTAGCATATGCCTTTCTGGTTGTCACCTTGATTTGCGATAGCCCAGCGATCACGCCACCAACTCATATGGACGATATCGATTTTTTCAAAACTTTGATCGTCTTGCCAGCCTGAATCTTCTTCAACATACATCAGGTCAATATTTTGACTCTGAATGCGCGGCAAACAAACGCTGAGAGCGGCAGATCTTAGTAATGGATCTTGTGGCATATAAATAGCGACGTGTTTGTTTTCGTCACACATATCAAGCACATGCAAGAAATGAGCATAAGAGGTATAGGGTGGTCGAACTAGCGCGCCTTTAGAAGGGTAGCTGAATGCGGTGAGGTTCCCCATTGGGTCTTCAACGTTACCTCTGGCAAGAATCACTTGGTACTTTTGTTCAATACGCTCTTTTAGCTTATCTGATGGCTGGGGAAGCTCTAGATTCGCTTCTGACGAATGCTCCTTTGATACAAAGCGTGCAACGTCGTCGTAAGGGTTATGATCGACATTCCCAGACGGTTCTTCGTTCTGAGAGTAATTGACGTGCTGACAAAGGATATAACCAGAATGTGCCTCGCCCGTTGCTATCCAAAGGACACCATTATTACTTTGCGGCTGTAGTCGCTGATAATGCGAAGCAAATTGGTAATTTTTTGCATGATTAACCCATCGTGCATCGATCATTGCCAACTTACGACGACAACGACTCGCGATATGGTCAACATGATCATAGAAAGTCTTTGGGTTGATCTCTAATTTTCTGCAGATCTCACGTACGGAATAACCCATGAACAATAAGCCCATGAGGTTCTCTTGAAACTGAAGTTTTTTATTGGATCCAGACCACTTATCAACGAAGGTTGATTGGCAGTCTTTGCATCGATAGCGTTGCCTGTCACCACTATAGCCAAAGGCATGGTAAAGATGTTTATGGGTATGAACCGATAGGCCAAAGTTCTCGCAATCATCATTACGACAAGCAGGAAGGCCATCGCTGTGAAGTTGTCTTAGGCGATGAAGTTCGCTTAACACTTCACGATTGTTAAGTAAGGGGGGGAAAGCTCCACACTCACGACAAACCATCGCTGGACGCTTAGGATTCGCATGTTGCAAAACATATCGTTTTGCATCGCTCAAGCCAAAGTTGTCACACGCCAATGTTTTACAAAAGTTGAGTTGTAATCCATCCGCATCTTTTGGCAGCTTGTCGTTGGACACGATCGCCCCCTCGGGGTTATTTAGGCAGCCAAGCGAACTTGGCTGCGAGGTATTGCGTTTCAATCTATGTATTGTCAAAAACTAGCTAGTGTAAAAGAGATAGCTATTTTCTTTTAATTAGATGTTGATTGCTGTTTCAAGAGCAACGGTCATCATGTCGTTGAATGATTTTTGACGATCTTCTGAACTTAGTTTCTCACCACGGATGATGTGATCAGATACTGTAAGAATTGTTAGGGCTTTAGCTCCTAAGTCTGCAGCAACACCGTAGATACCAGCCGCTTCCATATCAACACCAAGGATGCCTAGTTTTTCCATTTTTTCGAAAAGGTCAGCTTCTGGAGTGTAGAAAAGGTCAGCAGAGAATACGTTACCAACTTTAACTGGAACTTCTTGTGAACGCGCTTGTTTTACTGCTTCTTCTAGCAGACCGAAATCAGCGATAGCAGCGAAGTCGTGGTTGTTGAAACGAATACGGTTTACTTTTGAGTCAGTTGAAGCACCCATACCGATAACAACGTCCATTAGTTTAACGTCGTCACGTACCGCGCCACAGCTACCTACACGAATAACGTTTTTCACACCGTACTCAGCGATAAGCTCATGTACGTAGATGCAGCATGATGGGATACCCATACCGTGGCCCATTACAGAAACTTTCTTGCCTTTGTAAGTGCCTGTGTAACCAAACATGTTGCGAACGTCACAAACTTGCTTCACGTCATCAAGGAATGTTTCCGCAATGTATTTTGCGCGAAGCGGGTCGCCCGGCATAAGTACTGTTTCTGCGAAATCACCAGCTTGAGCATTAATATGAGGTGTAGCCATGGTCGTTCTCCAAAGTTTATGCGGTAATGATAGGAACAGGATTTAATCAATTACCGATTCTGTTGAATTGAATTCGTTTTGTTGAGGCAATATTAGCGAGTTGGAACGAGGCTCCATGAGACTTTAGTCACAAAACAGGTCTACCATTATAGTTTTATTAATATTGATAACCAAATCTGTTGAAAGCTTAAAGGCAATCGATTTTGTTTGGTAAGATCGTTGTATATAAAGAGAAGAACGCGCTGATTGGCTCAAAACAGATTGGCTTTTTAGTTGTAACTAACCGTTGTAGAGACATTTGATCAGCGATAATCTAAACTTTGATAAAAGACAAACCAAGGAATTGTATGTCGTATTGCGCTAACACTACGCCTTTGCACTCTATGAGAACACAGATACGTAAGGTAGCTTTGCCTCTAGTGAGGGTCACCTTGCTTGTGGCGGCGATGGCTTCGTCGTGTGTGTCTGCGGCGACCTTTGAACTACCTCCGGCGGAAAGCCGCATCGTCGGCAGGATACAACAACACGAAGTGGCTGCTGGCGAAACGTTAGCCAACATTGCGAAACAATACGATATTGGCTTTCTCTCTTTAATGGCAGCAAACAAAGGGGTGGATCCTTTTCTTCCTGCAGAAGGCTACGTGTTAAGTATTCCTAGCCGTTTCATTTTGCCTGACACCCCAAGAGAAGGGATTGTCATCAATCTTGCTGAGTTAAGGTTGTACTTTTTTGAGCCGGATAAGAACCAGGTTCATGTTTTTCCTGTAGGCATTGGTCGAGTAGGGCGTGATACACCCGAGATGATCACCAAGATAAGTCAGAAAAGACCTAATCCAACTTGGACTCCTCCCAATTCAATTCGTAAAGAGTATTTAGAGAAAGGTATTGAGTTACCACGAGTGGTCCCTGCGGGTCCTGAGAATCCTCTAGGTGAGTATGCATTGCGACTTGCTTATGGTGCGGGTGATTATCTTATACACGGCACTAATAAAGATTTTGGTATAGGCTTGCGAGTCAGCTCCGGATGTATTCGCATGGAACCGAAAGATATCGAATGGCTTTTTGAACAGGTTAACCGCGGTGAGCAAGTCACAATCATCGATGAGCCGATCAAAGTCTCTTTAGAACCCGATAGAAGCGTGTTTGTTGAAGCGCATGAACCATTGACGCGAAGTGATGGTTCTAAGAAGGCGTTGCAGATTCCGGTTGAACTAAAATGGTGGCTTGAAGATGCTGATTTGCCAAATTCAAAGGCTAAAGCGGTTATTTTTGCTCAAAATGGTGTGCCGGTTGAGATAGCACCACCGCACCATTTGTGACTAAGTTTTAGTTCGAAAGGTTCTTTGAAAAGCATCACTGCTGTTCACTTTCTCTCACTCTTTTTACCCTTTCTTTTTTCTTTATTCCAAATAAAAAACACCACCTCTATTCGGAGGTGGTGCTATCAATTTACTGCATTTTGCGACTGATATAATCTACAGCTTAATTGCGTATGTCTTTACTACTTAGTGTAAGACTCTGCAATGTTGTCGATACGGTCGTTAGCACGATCCGCTTCTTCTTTTGCTGCCATAGCGGCTGCAGATGCTTCTTGAGCCTTCATTTCAGCGGCAGCTTTGTCACTCTTAAGCGCTTCAACTTCGCTGCTTAGTTCAGCAACTTGGTTAGTCAATTGATCCATTTCTGACATTGCAGCTTCTTCTGGCTCAGAAGAACAACCAGCTAAAATGAAAACTGAGGCTGCAGCTGCGATTAACGTCTTATTCATAAGAACTCCTTGCTTATTTATCATCAAAAGATGCGCTATACATTCTTTATCATATAGTCGCTTCATTAATGATTGTAGCGACTAATTTTTTAACTGCAAAAACAATAACTAAAGAAATTGCTAAATTTTTGAGGTAATTAGCTAAGCATCACGTTCTGTCTCATTTATGAGATGGAGAGATTAGAATCGATTTTTGTCTTATTTGGAAGGACTATCCCTTTAGTGTCAATGCATACAATATACTAGGCAACTTGAGATATAAGGATAAATTTACTGTGATCTCTATCCTTATAAAGTACTTTCGCGGTATCATGTCACGTTAAATTAATTTTATTCAATACCATCAAGACTGGAGAGTCCTTTGCACTTTAAAGATTTAGGCTTAGACAACCGCTTACTGAAGAACTTAAAACATTACGACTTCAAGAAAGCGACAGAGATCCAATCAAAAGCGATCCCTGTTGCTATTGCCGGTAAGGATCTATTGGCTTCATCAAAAACGGGATCAGGAAAAACGTTGGCGTTTGTGTTGCCAATGATACACAAAGCATTAAAAACCAAAGCGTTTTCTGCTAAAGATCCTCGTGGTGTAATTTTGGCTCCTACTCGTGAGCTAGCTAAGCAAGTTTATGGCGAACTCCGTAGTATGCTTGGTGGTTTGTCTTACGAAGCCGCACTTATCTTAGGTGGTGAAAACTTTAACGACCAAGTTAAAGCTCTGCGTAAGTACCCTCGCTTTATTGTAGCGACTCCAGGCCGTCTTGCGGATCACCTTGAGCACCGCTCCCTATTTTTAGATGGTGTTGAGACGCTAATCCTTGATGAAGCTGACCGTATGCTTGATTTAGGCTTTGCTCCTGAACTACGTCGTATTGCGAATGCCGCTAAACACCGTCGACGTCAGACTCTAATGTTCTCTGCAACGCTGGATCACGCGGAAGTGAATGGTATTGCAAATGAGATGTTAGACGCGCCGAAGCGTATCTCGGTGGGTGTTTCTAACGAGCAACACTTAGATATCACACAAAAGTTCTACTTGTGTGATCATCTAGACCACAAAGAGGCGATTCTTGACCGTGTATTAGAAGAAGCTGAATACCGTCAGGTTATGATCTTCACGGCAACTCGCGCAGATACCGACCGTCTAACGGAAAAGCTGAACGAGAAGAAGCTTAAAGCGGTTGCACTAAGTGGTAACCTAAACCAAACGCAACGTAACGCGATCATGAGCCAATTTGAGCGCGCGGTATACAAGATCTTGGTAACAACAGACGTTGCTTCTCGTGGTATTGATATTCCAAACGTAAGCCACGTTATCAACTTTGATATGCCTAAGCACACGGAAGAGTACGTTCACCGTGTTGGTCGTACTGGCCGTGCTGGTAATAAAGGTGATGCGATTTCATTGGTTGGTCCAAAAGACTGGGACAGCTTCAAGCGCGTTGAACTTTACCTTCAGCAAGATCTTACTTTCTCTATTTTAGAAGGTTTGAAAGGTAAGTTTAAGGGCATTAAGCCGCGTAAACCCGCTGTTGCTAAAGGCGGTCCAGCGAAGAAGAAAACCAATACTCAAGCTAAGAAAACGCCTAAGAAACCGGTTAAGCGCGATAAAAGCTTCCACAAGAATGTGGCAGTGGGTGATACCGTGTTTATCCCTAAGAAGAAAGTTGCTCCAAAAGCGGACGACGAGTAATCAACTTGCGTGACCTAAAAGCTTAGCTTTGAAAGGTTGATGCAAATAAAAAACCGCCGATGATGGCGGTTTTTTTGTATCTGTACCTTGTGTAAGCCTTAACTTTCGGTACTTACAGGCGGCAACTCATGAGGCTCGATGAGCTCTTCCTCGCTAGAAATTGAACGTTGAGAACGAGTACGCCAAGATATGGTCTGCGATGTATTTATGAGTTGCTGTCGTTGGGTGTGTCACGCCCCAAAATACATAACTATCCGAGCCATATGTCGCGCAGTCGCTGGTTAAACTGTGGCTTCGTAAATAGTCGGTCGATGAGCTTCTTTTGATATTTAGGCAGGCATCACTCGCATTCCTAAAGCCATGCTGCTCAGGATTATTAGTGATACTGGCAAAGAGTGCGTTTGCATCGAACAACACCACGTTTTTCCCCATGCCTTGATAATATTCGGCTTGAGCTTTGATGAATTGGTTGAACTCTAAAATCTTGCCACGAACTTTAATGATCTCTTGCTCGGTCGAATATTTAAATTGCGGAGCCTTGGTCGCATCGGGCAATGTGAATAGTAAGATATTGTTCGCTCCAGATTCTGTTAAGCGGATCAAAGCGCTACTGAAGTCGGCTTTTACATCGGCGACCTCTCTGCCGTAATTCATGAAATCATTGAGGCCAAATTCTAACGTAAATAACGAATTTTCCGGGCGGTAGTTTTTCGCAACTTTCATGTAGGTCAAGTAAGACGTAACTTGGTCATAAACACCAGTCAGTGCGACGTATTGATTGGTACCTGCTGCGCCACCCACGGCCCAGTTATAAAGAGGAACGTCTTTGGCTTTAGCTAAATATTCGGTCCAAACCAAACCGTTTGAAAAGTGCCCTAGAAACCATGAGTTTGCATTTGGGAAAACCCATTGAGAGCCATTAAATAGGTTGCCAGTATCAGAAAGGCTATCACCAAAGGTAACAATACGATTGATACTATTGGCTTGCACAGCGTTATCGTTGGTCCAGATTGAGTGATTGTAAGAGAAGCGATTGTCTGCGGCAAAATAGGTGATGTCTCCGACATCATGTTGGAGGCCGAGAGTCTGTTCACAACGCTGTTTGATTTCAGGTTGTGGGGCGTCACTGTAAAACATATTCTTGAATGAGACTGAAGACCACCAGTATCCATTTATCGTGTAATAATCTCCATTTTCCTTCTTTGCCCATTGCCAATCTGTGGCTGGAGAATCATGTGATGCGTCGGTTCGATACCAACATCGAACATAGGAATAGGTTTGTTCTCCTTGTGTTTTTAGAACCTGTGCAGACGTAATCGATTCAGGAGTGGGTATAGAATTTTCTTCAGATGCATAAGCACCAAAAGGGATGGTTAACGCGAGCATCAAAGCCGTATTTTTCATCACTGCAATCTCTTATTGTATTTAGGTAAGCCAAATAAAGACGTTGTTTTGTGTTGCTTGTTATTCTTAATAACTGAATAGCGAATAACTGGTACGACCTATATCTAATGTCAATAATTCTCGTCAACATATTCAACCTCTGGTTGTCCCATAACTGGCATAAGCATCAAATTTTCAACGGCTTTTATATTGTTTGAACAATCAAATATAAGACGAAGTTTGCCATTGGATTTTGGTTAGTATTTGTTCCCTAGTAGGCTTTCATTGGTGAGTACTCACGAGTAACCTGGACGTGAGCCACTATTGTGGAATCGAATTCGATTTTTCTAAGTCATGTAATAATGTATTTAAATCAGTTATTTACTGTTGGGCATGTTGTTAGGAGACATAGGTTGAATGTTAATCACCGCTGTTTAATTCAAGTTCATCATCACAAATATCAATCTCCAATTTTCTTTTTTATAAAATTCTAACCTAGGGTTCCTTTACTCATCAGAGGTCTAATCTGTTTAAGGAAAGAGCATTGAAAAAGATATTAATTTGGACGATCGCCTGTCTATCCAGTTTTGGAGCCTACGCAGGCACAAGCGCATCGGCATTAGAAGCCAGTGGATACACAGAAACGAAATATCCCATTATGTTAGTACATGGTCTGTTTGGCTTCGATACATTAGCGGGTGTGGATTACTTCTATGGCGTACCTGAATCTCTAACCAAAGATGGTGCGAGCGTCTATGTAGCGCAAGTATCAGCGACCAACAGCTCTGAAGTCCGTGGCGAGCAGTTGTTGGCTCAAGTTGAGACACTGTTAGCCGCGACAGGGGCAAGTAAGGTGAACCTTGTCGGTCACAGCCACGGGGGACCGACAGCGCGTTATGTCGCATCAGTTCGTCCTGATCTGGTTGCCTCTGTGACAAGTATTGGTGGCGTCCATAAAGGATCTAAAGTTGCCGATCTCGTGCGTGGAAGCGTGTCAGAAGGTTCTCCCGCAGAAGGTATCGCGGTTAAGTTGGCTGGTGGATTAACTACGCTCATTAACCTGTTATCTGGTGGAACGGATCTTGACCAAGACGGTCTCGCATCTCTTGAAGCTTTAACGACGGAAGGCTCACTTGCATTCAATCAGTTTTACCCTGAAGGCGTTCCGACGTCTGAGTGCGGTGATGGTGAATGGCAAGCCAATAACGGTGTTTATTACTATTCATGGACAGGGTCATCCACTTTTACCAACCTTCTTGATCCTACCGACGGAGCGATGACAATCCTTGGCTTAGCCTTCAATGAACCGAATGACGGACTAGTGGGGGCATGCAGCGCGCACTTAGGCAAAGTGATTGGCGACGATTATAAAATGAATCACCTAGACGAAATTAATGGTTTGCTGGGGATTCACCATCTCTTTGAGACCGACCCTGTGACGCTCTATCGTCAACACGCCAATCGATTGAAGCTGGCTGGCCTTTAGGTTGCCTACCCATTTATTAAGACCTTAAGGAACACATAATGAAAAAGACCGCCATTTTGTCGATAACCACGATAGCCCTGATGAGCACAGCGGCGGTCTTTTTATATCTAAAAAAGGAAGACCCAGATTTACATAATGACGAAAAACGAAGCGCTTCTTCATTAAAGGTCGCCTCTCAACAAGATACCGACATCGATAACGCATCAGCCAAAGACATGATGGAATATTTCGTGTCAGGCAATACAGAATTAACCCTTGAAGATATTCGTGACAATGTCGCAAGGCACCACGAACAATCACCAACAGTCATTGTCGATGAGGCACTGTTTACCAAATATCTTGAATACAAATCAGCGTTGACATCTATAGATGTTCAATTCGATACGATCTCAGCAGAAGATTTGCGTTTGCTCAATCAAACGTTACTCGATCTCCAGGCTCAATTTTTTAGTCAGAGTGAGATAAGTATTCTGTTTACCCATGACAATAAAATGAGGGAAATAGCCTTAGAGAAATTGCTTCTGAGACAGGAAGGTTTAGCCGAGCAAGATTACCAACAAAGGTTCGAATCGTATTTGTCTGAACACCCCAATTACGTTCAGTCGAGTTATCAGAACCAGGTGTTACTCCAACAGCTTTCTAGCTCTGAAGGTCTAGATGAACAAGCGAAATATTTGAAGAGAAACGAACTGGTCGGTGAAGAAGCAACCCAAAGGCTTGAATCTCTGGATCAGCAAAGAGCCGAATTTGAAGAAAATTTGAAGGTTTACTTTGCCGAGCGAAATGACATTTTGAACGACTCCGCCCTCTCTGAAAGCGAACTACAAGAAACAATTGCTCAACTTAGGGCGGCGCGCTTCGCGCCAGAACAGGTTCGAAGGGTTCAAGCAATTGAACGAATCAGAGCTGCGAGTCTGGGACTGTGAATTTAGTTCGCAAAATCAACCATGCAAACCGGCCACACTAGTTAAGTCGATGATGCCTACTAACTCAAAAGCTCTAGATTTAAGTCATTTTATCAAAGATAAGAAAACGATTGCTTTCTTTAATTAATGCCGATAAGTCCAATATAATCAATATTATTGACTGACTTGTCATTCATATACAAATTTAAATAACACCTGATATTGCAATGGTAACGCATCATAAATTAGCGTTCTTCTAGTGACTGGCATCACATATCTATGCAAATGATAATTGATCTCATTATCGTTTGGGTGCATCATGCGCGAAATTTATTAATTTAGCGTATGGATTTGTTTTGTTTATGAAAGCATTTGTGTTGTTAGCTTTTGTTTTGGTCTTGTCGGCAGGAGTTGGTGCTTCGGATCAGTTCTCTTGGCTCAGAGATGATTCCCGTAGTGCGAATAAAGTACTTAATTATCTCAATCAACAGAATGATAAAACTCAGTTGCATCAAGAACGTATTCGATCTCTGAGCGAATCCCTACAAAAGAAATGGCAAGACAATCGTCCTGAACGAGCCGATAGACCATGGCAGGAAATCGGTGGCTACGAGTATGCGATCCTAAATCACAAGGGCAAAAGAACCTTATTGTCCCGATTAGTTGGGAGTAAGGATTTGACCGAGTTGCTTAACATTGATGCTCGTTCTGCGGAGCACAATTACTATCAGTTAGGTGATTGGGCACTCGACTCAACGAAAACCAAGCTCGCAATAGCAGAAGATATTACGGGTACTGAACAGTATCGAGTGAGTGTTGTTGATCTTAAAACTCAGCAAGTCACACTAGTAGCTCAAAATGTAGACAGTTCGCTTGCGTGGTCGAAAGACGGTCAATCTCTGTATTTGATTCAACTTGAACAACAAACTTCGAGACCTTATGCGCTAACGAAATACTTCTTAAATGAGTCAAAGCCGATTCAATTAACGGAAGAGTTGGATTCCGCTTGGTTGCTTTCGTATTACCTTTCAAGTGATAAGCAATTTGCTGTCGTTCAGGCAAACAGTGAAAACTCCAGCGAGCAACGTTTGTTAAACCTCGATAACGGTGAAATCTCCAAACCACTATTACCACGAAAAACTGGGGTGGAATACTACGTTGATGTTTCGGATTCTATGTTGTTTGCAAACAGCAATCACGACCGCAATGATTTTGCTTTTTACTCTGCACCACTTACTCAGGCTCCACATATCAACCTCTGGCGAGCGGTTTTTGAACCAACGGACGAGTCTAGAATCAGTAACTTCTATTTGTTTGAATCCGGCGCTGTGGTTGTTAGCCAAAGTGGTGCGTCTCAGTCTCTAAATTTTCTCGACAAAGATAACCGCTATCGTTCAAGCCAGTTATTGGCTGACGCAGGCCAAGTTGCTTGGGTAAGCCAAGTGGGCGACTACCGCAGTAATAAACTCCATATCCGTAGTATGTCCCTTACCCAGCCCGCTAAGTGGGACAGCTTAAATACACAAACTCTGCAACGAGATTTGTTCTCTCAAGACGATTACCCCCAATACCAACAATCAGCGTATCAAACCGAGCAAGTTATGGTGAATTCTGGTGGGGTAACAATTCCAGTCACACTGGCTTATCGCAAAGACAAATTGACTAAGACCACACCAGTGTTTTTGTATGGATACGGAGCTTATGGCATGGCGATGAAGCCCTATTTCATGCCACAAATTATTAGCTTACTTGATGAAGGTGTTATTTATGCAATTGCACATGTTCGTGGGGGCGGGTTTTATGGTGAGTCTTGGTATCAAGCCGGTAAGGGGATTAAAAAAGAAAATGCCATCTTGGATTTCATCGCAGTTGCTCGTGATTTGACAGCATACAATCTTGGTAAGCGCCCTATTTATGCGATGGGTGGAAGTGCTGGTGGCACTCTTGTTGCTGCAGCTTTAAATCAAGCTCCTGACTTGTTTGATGGTGCTGTCCTTAAAGCGCCATTTGTTGATGTTGTTAATAGCATGTCTGATTCTGCATTACCTCTAACAGCTCAGCAGTACGGTGAGTGGGGCAATCCAAACATTGCCGATGAATTGAAGCTCATGCAGCAATATGACCCTTATCTGAATCTTAGCGAACAAAATTACCCACCGATATTGATTCAAGTTGGCCTCAACGATCGCCGCGTTCCCTATTGGGAAGGGGCTAAGTATTACGCAAAATTAAGCGAGCTAACGACTGGAAGTGGGCCCTATTTATTGTCGACAAACTTTACTCAAGGACATTCGACAGATAGACGAAAATCCTTAGCGCAACAAGCGTTTGAATACGCATTCCTTTTATCACTTACCCTGAAAGACATTAAAGCGGAGCAGTAAATGAAGCTTTCCCCCCTATCAGCGGCAGTACTGAGTGTACTTGCTGTCAACGTCGTGCACGCCGAATCTGAGGTTTACCACTTTGAAGAGGTGCTCGTAACGGCGAACAAAATAGAGCAACCGTTATCTGAAGTAGCAGGTTCAGTTGCTGTGATCACGGGCGAAGACCTAGAAAAAAAAGGCGCAACAGAACTCTACGACGCAATAAAAAGTGAACCTGGAGTCAGTGTTTCTGGGGGGGCAGGCCGACCGCAAAACATTACTATTCGCGGTATGACAGGTAACCGGATTTTGATTGTTAAAGACGGGATAAAATCTGCTGATGGTTTTGGGGCTAATGACATCAACGACAAAATAGGGCGCAACTCATTCGATATGTCGAACCTCGACAGTATTGAAGTCATCAAAGGTGCGAGCTCGTCTGTGTATGGGTCCGGTGCGATTGGTGGTGTTGTGGTTGTGAGATCTAAAAAGCCGGGAGACTACCTCGACGATAAAGATTTCTATAGCGACGTCTCTGCAACCTATACCGGTATCAGTAATAAATACAAAGGTGCGACAAACCTTGCTTTCCGTTCGGGGAAATTCGAAAGCTTGGTTAATCTTTCTTATTGGGAAGGTGAAGAAACCCGTAATTTTGATGAAGACCTATATAACCGAAGTATCGATGGCGTCGGTGGTGGTTACACCCTGAACTACTGGTCAAGTGACGCTCTGATGCTCAAAGGCAATGTCGAGTATTACAAAGAGAATTCAAGTCGTAAAGAAGGGTCTTCTAAGATCCAAAAGGACGGTAAATGGGACACTGAAGATTTTGACCAACAGTCTTATACCGAGACGTTCTCTGCGTATGCGGGGTTTGAGTATCTACCTGCCAATACTTGGTTTGAGGAATTAGATGCCAAGATCTATTGGCGTGATATGACTAATGAAGATACCACTAATCGTTTGATGTCTCGAAACAACAATAACGTTTCTGAGTTACGTAGAACGATTGATATTCGTGGTTTTACGGATCAGCTTCTCGGTGTAAACGCCGATTTTATTAGCGCATTCCAACATCAAAACATGAACCATACCTTGTCTTATGGTGTGAATATGGAGACCAACCTCCATGAGCGTCCAAGTCAATCTTCTGTTTTAGATTGGAACGGAGTGTCACTTAACGCGGATGTCCCTTTTGCTCCAGCCCGCTCGTACAATTTTGCTGCTTTTATTCGTGACGCGATTGAAATTGACCATTGGACTGTGACGGCAGGAGCCCGTGTTGATTTACACCAGTTGAAACCTGAATCACAGAGCACAATCAATGACTATGAAGTGAAGGAACAAAATTCGAGTGAGTTTTCTCCTAGCTTATCGGTGAGTTATCAGTTAACAGACTCGCTAAATACATACCTTTCGTACAACCACGGCTTTAGAGCACCGGGTTATGACAAAATTTATGGTTATCAGAACCATGATTTTGTCCCAATTACCCCATTTGTCATTGTGCCTAATATGGACCTAGAGGCCGAAACCAGTGATTCGTTTGAATTAGGCAGTAAGTTTGATAATGGACAAACACAGCTATATGCGGCCGTTTTCTATCAAAAGTTCGATAATTTTATCGACGTTAAACAGATCTCATTTGTGCCGGATCCAAATACAGGTAACTACTACAAGCAGTATCAAAACGTAAATGGAGTCGAGACATATGGCATTGAAGCTTCTCTTGCACACCGTTTAAGCGATTTTTGGAGTGTGAGTACTAAAGTCGGCTACGTTGATGGAGAAGATGAGGATGGAGAAAAAGTTCGTACGCTAACACCTTGGGAAGGTAATGCCGAGGTGACTTATGACGATAACGCCTTCTCCGCTTATGCGCAGGTTAATTGGGCGCAAGCGATGGATAACGTCCCTCAATGTGAAGATGATTTAGGTATCGTTACTGACTGTGCGACTACTTCTGGCTGGGCGAGTGTTGACCTTGGCGTAAGTTACTCTTGGACCTTCGGTTTGGATGTCAGCGCTAACGTTATCAACCTTTTCGACAAAGAATACATCCGTTACCAAGATGTCGCGGGCATAGCTGATAGTAATAAAGTTTACTCTACAGAGCCTGGTCGTTACTTCACCGTTAACGCCAAGTATGCGTTTTAAGGAGGACATATGAAAAAGAGTCCTCTATACATTGCTTTGTTGTTGGTTTCAGCAACAAGCAGTGCTGCCGAATGGGATTACCCTCTCGGTAATATTGTTGTAACAACGCAGCAGGAAGCCAAAGCGTATTTAGAACAAGCTTATCCTGACGTTGGTACGCTGAGGTTTCGCTATGAAACACAGTCTAAGTTGGGACACCACTATAACTTCGACTTATTGATCAAAGGTGAGTACCAACAACAGAAATCTGTGGTTCTATCCACTAACTCTGACGAGCAGGTTTCACGCGTTTTCAGAAGCTTAGAAAATACCGTGTTACTCAACGGAAATCCGACAACGGCTGCTGAGCTAGAAGTTCCTCGCTTATTAGAAGCAGAGCGTGCGCCGAGCTTAAGCAGTGGCCAAGTGGTTGCGACGCATGTGAATGTGTTCAGTCCTGATTTAAGAACCATGGATAGAGCTGCGCCACCAGAAAGTTTGCTCACCGATGTGAGTCAATATCCAAGCCTCCCACACTACGTGCAAGCGGATGTGGAGGTATTGAACCACAGCGATGGTATCTACCTTACCAATGCTCGTATATCTCAGGTTGATGCAACAGCCTTGTATTCACTTGACCCAGACTCAGGTGCTGTAACGAACCGTGACACTTCAAGTTTTCTCGCAGCTGAGGGGCTCACAAAGTTTGCGGATCTGAACGAGCTGCAAAATGTGGATTGGCAAGATGTGCGATTCCTACAATTGATGGTATTTGCTCATCTAGATCAGTCTTTACGTTATATCAGCAGCTTGGGCTTTGATCTGTTTGATGCCCCTCTTGAGTTCGATGGCAGAGGCTTATCTGCAGATAACTCGACGTACTATTATGGCCCCAAAGCGGCTTTATTTGGTATTGGCGGTGGCTCACCTGATGCATTAGATGGTGATGTGATTCTGCATGAGCTTGGCCATGGGATTCATTATCACATCGTAAAAGATTGGGCTTACGGCCATACAGGTGCCATCGGTGAAGGGTTTGGAGATTACTGGGCGGGTAGTTTTAGCTTTCGTATTCAATATGAAAATGCACAGACTCGCGGGCAAGAGTTCGAGATAGATACTGTCTTTAACTGGGATGGTTACTTCGGGGTAAGGAATACCACGCGTAGCCTGTGGAACCAAAGGGCACGTTACTTTAGACAAGCAGAATATCGCCCTCATGAAAGTGTTGCTGGTGAACTAGGTGATGAGCTTTGGTCAACGCCTTTATTCCAGGCTCTGAAAGCCTCAGTTGAGCAGTATGGTGAGATCGCTTTTAACGAGTTCGATTCAATCGTACTCGAGTCTATGTATGGGCTAGGTCGTGGATTGAAAATGCATGACCTAGCTGAGAGCACTCTGTTTGTGGCTCAACAACTATATCCAAATCGAGATTATGCTGAAATATTGAAGCAAAAGTTTGATGTGCATGGATTGATCATCGAGCCATTTAAAGTAGAGGCTCCTGACCGTTATGTTGATCCAAAGAAGCCGTTGACGATTGAGTTGTACCCAACATTAAGACAGGCTCAAGTGGATGGCCAAATCAATATTTCAGAATTGGTGAAGTCGTTCGTTAGCGATCCGGTTGATAAGTTGTCGATAGAGGCGACACTTCCGACCGGCGAGATGTGTGGTTCTTCAGTCGCCATGAATACGAGTGTCGACTACCGATACAACGACGCCCTCAAATTACACAATTGGCAGCATGATTTGTCTCTTGTATATGGCTTACCTGTACTCGAATCCGATATCAAAGAAGTGAACAGTTACCTTCCTGATAGCCGGTTTAGCTCAACTAATCAGCCGATCGTTGGCTTTAAAACATTCAATTTCACTCTAAATGGCACGGCTCAGACCGCAGACGAAAATTTCGGTCTGTATTTAGATATCGAACACTCTCGTTTAAGCGATCTAGTGGTCACTCTGATTTCTCCGAAGGGAACACGAGTTGATTTACTTAACCATAAATCGACGCGATTTTCTGGTTTTGATGGTTACTTCACGCTCAAGCATGACTCGGTTCTTGATTCGTTTAAAGGTGAGCCTATTAACGGGTCTTGGCGTTTAGAGATCGCCGATTATGTGAATGGTGAAACTGGGAATCTAAAGCGTTGGGGACTCGGTACTATTTCGAAATACGAATGTGGTGAAACAACGACTTCACCTCAAGAACCAACCGTTGCGAGTGACTCTTCCGGTGGCTCAACCTCACCAATATTGATTCTATTCATGTCCTTGTTCTCGTTCGGCAGGTCATTTGGTACGCGTTACTTGTCTCTAACGGCAAGGCTCTTTAAAAACAAAACAAGAAGATAACTCTATGAAACCTCAATTGACAATTTTGGCCATCTCTTTGGCTCTTGCTGGCTGCGGTGGTTCGGGCGGTTCCGATACCTCTGCATCAGCAGCACCAACCTATACCGTGTCAGGTACAGTGACAGCACAGAATGTAGATTTACAAAGTAAGGTCTGTGCAGACATAAATCAAAACTACATGTGTGATAGTGGAGAACCAAGCTCGACGGCTAACGCGAATGGCGAATTTAGTATTACTAGTACTAAGAAGTCGATTTTATCGGTTCCTTTGTTAGCTCAGGTGGATACGGGGATTGCAGCCAATAGCACGAGCGCTTCTGCCTCTTCTTACGCTTATATTGCCGCTCCCGGTCTTCAAAAAAATACGGGAAATGAGATTAATGGTATCAGTTCACTATTGGCGGGTTATGTTGCTGACGGATTGACGGTAGCTGAAGCTAACAACAAATTAAAAGCTCAGTTGGCGAAAAGTGGCATCGCTATATCTGGCGATATTCAAGACGATTTATCTGCATCTGAACTTGCGAGTCTGGAACAAAATATCGTATCAACAATTAAGGCGTTTAAGCACTCTAATCGTGCGTTCATGCTGGCTCAATTGAGTGCGAAATTTGATAAGAGTGCGGCCGATTATGTAAGTGGAGTACTCACTAATGACCAAGTTACTGCTTTTGCAAATTTCCTCGAAGGAGAGCTAAAAGCTGCGACAGCATTGAATGATACGGGTGTTTTACGCTATTTCTCAGATATCGATGACACACAAAATGTCGTTGAACCACAGAGTTCATTCCCAGGTCAAGATGCAGAATACGGCTTTGATAAAACAGAGCTGAATGACAATACCGGCAATGGTTTCCAGTTCGCAAAGTTAGATTCAAGTGGTCAGGTGCTTGCTGATGATGCTGCGGAGTGGTCTTGTGTTTTGGATCAACGCAGTGGCTTGATTTGGGAATCGAAAACGGATGACGAAAGCTCTATTCAATATAAAGATCGCATATTAGCGCTTGAGCTACCCGGACTAGTAACGCCTTACGATCAAGATGTTGATTTAGCGACGTGTAAAACGAAAGGCGATGCGATATGTACCACTCAAGATTACGTTGAACATATCAATGCAATGAACTTATGCGGCAAGTCAGATTGGCGCTTGCCAACATTCAATGAATTCTACAACGTGCTCGACTTCGGTGAGACAGAAACCAACTCGGATGGTGAAGTTTATGGTTTAACTTACAAGTACTTCCCACATCAAACCCTTGGTATTGACTATACGGCTTACACTGGTTCGGTATGGACTCAATCCATTACTTATAGCCAATATACAAACACAGCTGTTGAAGGTGGCTTCTATTACAACGAGATTGGAACCCAGGGTTCAGACAGGGGGGTTGTTGGTTCTATAGAGATCTATTCAGGTGATGTTGATTCTTCGGATAATTATGACTCGTTCCAATTCCCAATTCGTTTAGTTTCACTACAAGGTCAATAGATATGAAAAATTTACTCTCCATCACTTTAATGGCTCTGTTTTCTGCGGGTGCAATGGCACAAGAGTGCAGTTTAGATATGGAAAAATCGGCTCCGAGCACGCGTTATGTTGCGAATGATAATGGGACGTTTAGCGATGAACTGACAGGGTTAACTTGGATGCGTTGCCAACTGGGTAAAACTTGGGATACGAAGACATTAGCTTGTAGTGGGCCTGCTGAAACGTATCACTGGCAGAGTGCGCTCTCTATGGTTGAATCAATCAATGATCAGAGTGGCAGTCATGCGTTGCATAAGTTCGGTGGTGAAAAAGAGTGGCGCATGCCAAACATCAAAGAATTAGTGTCATTAAAAGAAGTGGCTTGTCACTCTCCAGCAATGAGTCACAAGGTGTTTGGTGATACGTTTAACGTTGAAGCTGGAAACTTAGCCGTTTATATATGGAGTTCAACTCCTGCGAGTGATGGTCAGAGCGTGATGACGTTTGATTCGATTAATGGTGAGGTTTACCAGTACAACGCCGCACAATATAAATTTAGCGTCTTGTTAGTTGCAGAATGATTTAGTTCTTAATGCGTAAATAAAAAGGCCGTGGTTTTCCACGGCCTTTTAGGTTTTGGCATATAGGTCTTAACTTAGATCTGAAGCTTAGACCTTGAAGCTTAGACTTTAAACCCTATACCTTAAAATAATCCAACTGCTGCTTTTGCTGCTCGGCTAAGTTAGATAGCTCGTGGCTCGCTGCTGCGGCTTGAGTAATACCGGTTACGTTTTGGCTTACTAGGCTGTAGATGTTTGAGATATTACGGTTGATGTCTGCAGTCACTTGGCTTTGTTCTTCTGCGGCAGAGGCAACCTGAGTGTTAATTTCTGTCATGTCGGTTACTGAGTTAGCAATACCAGAAAGGGCAGCACTCACCTCACCTGAGAGCGTTTGGTTGTGCTCTAACATAGACAGTGAACTGCTCATGCTCTCATTGGCGTTACCCGATTGAACCTGCAAGCCTTCGATAATTGCTTGGATCTCTTTGGTTGAATCTTGCGTACGAGCAGCCAGCATTCGAACTTCATCGGCTACCACTGCGAAACCACGGCCACTCTCACCAGCTCGTGCGGCTTCGATTGCTGCATTAAGTGCAAGAAGGTTAGTTTGCTCAGAGATGCTTTGAATTACTTCAATTACCTTACCAATCTGCTCGGAGTGCTCTTTTAACGTGCCTACAACGTTTGCCGCTTCGCTCAGCTGAGTCGCCATTTGCTCATTAGCTTGGTTGCTCTCATTAAACAAGCTCATGCTGTGTGTTGCCATTTCGTCGGCTTGCTTGGAAGCTGAGTCGGCTTGTACTGCATTCTCGTTTACGTGCGATGCTGTGCTCTCAAGTTGGTTTACAGCAGAAGCAACTTGCTCCACTTCTTGCTTCTCTTGATCTGAGTTTGCGCTTGATTGTGTCATTACAGCCGCGAGCTCTGTCGATGCTGACGCCACTTCGATACTGATCCGAGATAGTGAACTTACGGTGTCTCGCAGTTGTTCAACAGATTGGTTTACGTCTTGTGCAAGACGTGAAATTTCATTGTTACCTTGTTCATCTGCTTTAACTAACAGGTTGCCCTTTGCCACTTCACGCATGGTTTCCTGAATATTACTGATTGGTGTAACGATGACGCCAGCCAGTGTCCAACTAATAAGCAGAGCAGCAGAAAGGATGACTAAAAGTGCGATCGTCGCTGTATTGAGCGTGCTGGTATGTTGTTGACCGTTGATGTGGACTTCTTGGGTAGCAATGTGATTCAGCTTTTTAGAAAGAGTATTGATAGCTTGTACCATTTCATTTCCCGCGTGACGGTATTGGTCGATAGCGGTTTGGTAACTGGCATCAAAATTAGAGGGAAGCGCTGTATTGCCGTGTTTTGCGGTCAAGAGAGGGAGCATGGTGATACGAGAAAAATCGACATAGTGATTCATCGCTTTACGCATTGCAGTGACTTCTTCCTGCATCCCTGTAACGGTGTTCAATGAATCTAATAGACGCGCATTTTGGTCACGTTTTTGGTTTAGTGTCTCAACTAAGGTTTTCACATCGTCTGCATTAAATAAGCTGTAAATCGCTTTGATACGCATACCGTAACTGTTGTCGACGATTTCACTGAGTTCTTCTTTATGTAGGATCAACTCATCGGTTGAAACTGACACATCTTTAAAAGCACTTTCGAGTTTATCCCCACCGATAATGACGCCAGCCAATAATAAGACGACGGAAAATAGAACCGGAATAAGGGTCTGTATTTTTATAGATAAGCCACTGAGAAGTTGGCGCATTTAATGTCCCTCTTTGAATAATTTAGTAGATGAGAATTATTATTATTAAAATTGATTGGGGATTCTAACTAATGAGACTGACAATTCAATCAGTAAAGGTATTCATTTTGTTATATGCGATAGGTATTTGATATACATGATTGTTTATTGCTCAAAATTGCGCTTTAGCTGCACATTACTCTCAATTGTGTTACGCCTATTTGATTGAAAAACATAGAAATATATTGGTTGTCGTTCGATATAAATAGAAGGGAGGTTGGTTGTTTGGCGTCTGAATCCTACACAAATAAGTGTGGAGATAAGCGAACCTGATGGATGTGTAACTACCGATTCATTAAAAAGAGGAAAAATGAGCCATTAATTTGCAGTTGTCATATAGGCTTCAATTAAGTGAAACACAACTGTCATATTTGGATTCTAAAGTGGGCACCGTTCAAGCAAAACACAACATTACGGCAATAACGCCATTAAAGGAAATTTGTGATGAAAAAGACAGTTATCGGTGCAATCGCTCTTTTAGGTGCACTAACAGTGACTCCAGCTTCAGCTAAAGAAACTATTTCAGCAGTTGGTTCAAGCAGCGTGACTCCACTGATGGAAGTTTTCTCTGAAACATACATGAAAACGAATTCAAACGTATTTGTTGAAGTACAAGGCCCAGGTTCTTCTGCTGGTGTAAAAGCAGCTAAGAACGGTAGTGCAGATTTAGGTATGTCTTCTCGTAATCTTAAAGATAGCGAGAAAGAAGCAACACTCGTTGAAGAAGTGGTTGCTCGTGACGGTATCGCAGTTGTTGTTAACCCTAAGAATGGTCTTGACGGACTAACAGCTGAGCAAGTAACGGCTATCTACAAGGGTGAAGTAACAAACTGGAAAGACGTTGGTGGTGCAGACAAGCCAATCGTAGCAATCACTCGTGATACGGCATCTGGTACTCGTGGTGCATTCGAAGACATCATGGCTCTTAAAATGGAAATTTCTGGTACAAAGGTATCGGCAATCTCTCAACGTGCTCAAGTTGCGAACGGCAATGGCGCACTAAAAACAATGGTTGCATCTAACCCTTACGCAATCGGCTACATCTCTCTAGGTACAGTGGATAGCTCAGTTAACGCACTTGCTATCGACGGTACTGAAGCATCAGTAGACAACGTTAAGAACGGTTCTTACAAAGTGGCTCGTCCTTTCCTAGTGCTTTACAAAGAAGGTCAACCTTCTGCTGAAACTCAAAAGTTCCTAGATTGGATGCTAACTGACGAAGCTCAGTCTCTTGTTGAGAGCAAAGGCTACATCGCAGTTAACTAATCTAAACCCAAATTAATAATATTGCTCAGCCTACCTTTTCAGGCTGAGCCTTTTCTATCCCACTTCGAGTTAATCCTGCGCTTACATAGCGTGTTGAGGATTATCGATATGTGAGACTTGTTATGACCATCGCAACGAATAGTGAACAGCTTATGAATAGCGAAGCGACTCAACTGAAACGCAGCTTACGTCAAAAGAAGCGTGTAGATTGGAAAGAGCGTATTTTTCACGGCTTATTTCTTACAAGCGCAATTATCGGCATCGTATCTCTTGCTGTTATTGCTTACTTCATCGTTAGAGAAAGTATCCCAGCATTCCGTGAAGCGGGCCTATCAGGTATCGTTTTAGGGCAAAACTGGCTACCACCAGCACTTTACGGTGTTGCTACCATGATTGTAGCTTCTGTCGTATCGACATTGGGTGCGGTAGTAGTTGGGGTGCCTATTGGTGTATTAACGGCAATCTTCATTGCTGAAATCGCGCCAAAGCGTCTAGCAGACATCATTCGTCCTGCTGTTGAATTGCTAGCGGGCATCCCTTCGGTAGTTTATGGCTTCTTTGGCCTCGTTATTATCGTTCCCCTGATTCAAAATGTGTTTCAAGTGCCTGCGGGTAACACGATCTTGGCTGGTATTATTGTATTGGGTGTAATGATCCTTCCTACGGTAATCACAGTTTCTGAAACATCAATTCGCGCGGTGCCAAGAACGTATAAAGAAGGCTCTTTAGCGTTAGGTGCTTCAAAAATCTTTACCATCTTCAAGCTTCTCGTTCCTGCTGCTCGTTCAGGCATCATGACTGGTGTGATTCTTGGTATTGGTCGTGCATTAGGTGAAACGATGGCAATCATTATGGTGATGGGTAATGCACCAGCGATGCCTGAAGGTATTTTAGATTCAGCTCGTACACTGACGGCGAATATTGCGATTGAAATGTCTTACGCAAGTGGTATTCACGCAAGTGCGTTGTACGCAACGGGTGTTGTTCTCCTTGTGTTCATCATGTCTCTGAACGCGATTCTACTTTACTTGAACCGTGAGAAGGCGAGGTAAACATCATGTCTTTAGAAAATAACGTAACACCTCAAGCTAACCCTACGAAGTCGCAAGGTAAAACGATGAATAAAGTTGCGCTAAAGAAAGCTCGCGCACGTAAAGATGCGGTATTGAGTGGCTTTATCTGGGCTGCTGCTGCTCTTACTGTGGGCTTCTTATTTTGGATAATGTGGTACATCCTTTCTAACGGTCTACAGCACGTTGATTGGAAGTTCATTACTGACGATTACACTCGTACTGGTGATGAGCACGGTATTTTCCCGATGATCATCTCTACGATTTACATGGTTATCGCTTCGATCGCGGTTGCGGCGCCGCTTGGCATCATGACAGCAATCTATCTGACTGAATACGCAAAAGTAGGCAGCCGTTTAGTTAAAATCATTCGTTTTTGTACCGAGTCATTAGCGGGCATACCGTCGATTATCTTTGGCTTGTTTGGTATGACATTCTTCGTGGCTATTTTAGGTTTAGGTTTCTCTATCCTATCGGGTGCGTTGACATTGAGTATCCTGATTCTTCCAGTGATTATTCGTACCACTGAAGAAGCGTTGATGGCAGTCTCTCAAACTTACCGTGAAGGTTCGTATGGGTTGGGTGCTTCTAAAATCTACACAATCTGGCGTTTGATTCTTCCAAGTGCAATGCCAGGTATCATCACTTCAGTTATTCTGAGTATTGGTCGTGTTATTGGTGAATCAGCACCCGTATTCTTGACCGCTGGTATGGTTGCTCGTATCCCAGATTCATTGATGGACTCTGGCCGTACACTAACTGTTCACTTATATAAGTTAACGACGGAACTGTTTACCATTGAAGAATGGAATCAAGCATACGGCACAGCAACAGTACTGATTGTTCTTGTACTGCTGATCAACACACTCACTAAGTTGATCGCAAGACGTTTTAACACTGCAACTTACTAAGCAGAGCTTTCTTGAGCCAAATGAGCTCATAAAACAAACGCAGTACAGACTTTGACGAATTACGAGATTACGAATATGAACAAATTTAATATTAAAGATTTAGACCTTTTTTACGGCGACAACCAAGCACTTAAATCAATTAATTTACCAGTGCCAGAGCGTCAAGTGACGGCTTTGATCGGTCCGTCGGGTTGTGGTAAATCAACATTATTGCGTTGCCTTAACCGAATGAATGACCTTATCGAGGGTGTGAAAATCACAGGCCTTCTTGAAATGGACGGTACCAACATCTACGGCAATATCGATGTTGCAGACCTACGTATCAAAGTGGGCATGGTTTTCCAAAAGCCCAATCCATTCCCAATGAGCATTTACGAAAATGTCGCTTACGGCTTACGTGCTCAGGGTATTAAAGACAAAAAGCATATTGATGAAGTGGTTGAAAGTTCACTTCGTGGTGCTGCGCTGTGGGATGAAGTGAAAGACCGTTTGAAAGCACACGCATTCGGCCTATCGGGTGGTCAACAACAACGTTTGTGTATTGCTCGTACAATCGCGATGCAACCTGATGTGATTTTGATGGATGAACCTACATCAGCACTCGACCCAATTGCGACTCATAAAATTGAAGAGTTGATGGAAGACCTGAAGAAGAATTTCACTATCGTTATCGTAACGCACTCTATGCAGCAAGCGCGTCGTATTTCAGACCGCACAGCTTTCTTCCTAATGGGAGAGCTTGTAGAGCACAACGAAACAAGTGTTATCTTCAGCGAACCCAAAGATGATCGTACCAAAGGTTACGTAAACGGTGACTTTGGTTAATTGATTATTTAAGTGTTGTTATGACCTTTTGTTTCCGCTGTCAAATACCAAAGCACGCTAACTGAAACGCAGGTTAGATAATCGAATCGATCGACAGAATTATCACTATAACTATAAGCGATGGAAGTTTTGCCCCACTTTATGTGGGGCTTTTTTATGCCTTTAAAAAACCTCCAACGTCGATTGAAAATTGGGCAGGAAATCCCATTTTTGTCGCCCTTCTCATGCTTGTGATAATGTTAAAAGCGAAATTGCGACTCGCTTAACATCTCATTTTTACTTACATTGATTGCATATCAAGGCTTCTGTATTTTTGCTTTATTCTTTTTAGCCAATGGACGGAAGTTGTGCCTGTTAAAGCCTTTGCAAAACAAATATCTGCAACACGCGACCACCGTTTATTAGCTGAATCTCTTTTTGATTACCTTGAGGAGGTGCTGACTCCCAAAGGAATTGGCATATTCTCGGAACCAACACCGCAAAGTGATTCGTTACCTCTATTTTCTTGTGGCGAGTTAACTGCTCTTGTTCATTACCCTTCAACCTTTTGGCCTTGGATTTCCCAGTTCGATACCGCTGACGGTGTGCTGCCTATGGCTATCAATACATGCAAGTGGGAACATATCGACGTGTTGGGTGGCGAGTCATTTATCATGATGCTTGATAATGCGCCTGCCTGTAGAACTTATTTAATTGTTCAAAATTGCGATACAGAAAAGGTCAATCAAACCTTTAACCAAGGGCTTGATGTCCTACAGTTAGCAGCAGCTCGTTGGCAATGTATTCGTGCTGAAAAGAATGCAGCCACTGAGATAAAACACAGAGACACACGAGAAGCTCAATATCTTGATGAAATTAAGCTCCGTGAATTGTTCGTAGAGAACATGAAATTGGTTCACCAGGTGGCGTTAGAACTTTCTAACCCAGAATCTTTGGATGCCTTGTATAAAGCTTCTGTTGAGGCTGTTCGAG
Source organism: Vibrio sp. S/42/10 (assembly GCF_029890535.1). Lineage (NCBI taxonomy): Bacteria > Pseudomonadati > Pseudomonadota > Gammaproteobacteria > Vibrionales > Vibrionaceae > Vibrio > Vibrio sp. S/42/10. Next base: position 270,736 of record NZ_JAKMZC010000002.1, read on the forward strand.
ATAGGCTTGGTTTTGACCGAGCTATTTTCATGCTACTGGATATGAAAAAGCGCTGTTTTAGTGGAACGTATGGCACTGATGAAGCGGGTAAAACAAACAGTGAGCATCATACTCAGTATGATTTACATCAGTTAGAATCAGAGTACATTGAGGCATTGTCGGATAATCACACCAATTTAGTTATCATTGAGCAAGCTCCGTTATACACCGCTGGGCAAGTGGTTGGGCAGGGCTGGAATGGTATGCTTATCTTGCGTGAAGGAGAGAAACCGGTGGGTTGGATCGCGATGGACAATTACATTCACCGTTCGCCAATTACCAACTATCAAAAGCAAATGCTCGAGTCATTTGGTTCACTTCTTTCTCAGATCTACATTCGTAAACGGCAGGAGCAGAATATACGCATGCTTCATTCAAGCATGGTTGAGCTATCTCGCTGTGATACTGTTAGCGAAGTGTGCAAGTCAGCGGTAAGTTTTGCTATTCAACACCTAGGGATCGATCGACTGGCGGTTTTCCTTACTGATAAAAATTGCAGCTACATGCAAGGTACGTGGGGCACGGATATTAAAGGCGATATTGTCGATGAGTCTTACTACCGTTCTGAGCTGGTGGAGCGCGATATTGTTGCTGCCGCTCGGGCTTGTCCGAATCAAGTCGCCTTTGAAGAGTCAGTACCTATCTATCACGACTTCAATATTGTGGGTGTCGGTTGGACAGCCATGACGATGCTCACAACCAATACGGGTGAGCCTATTGCGTTTATTGCTGCAGATAACTTGTTAACTCGTAGCCCTTTAACCTCGCAATTACGTGAAGTGATTCGTATCTTTGCCTCAAGTCTTGCTGAAGTGCTGCAAAGAACCATGGCACAAGAAGAGCTCAAAAAGCTTAACGAAACATTGGAACAAGAAGTCAGCAAGCGAACTAAAGAATTAGAACTGGCGAACCAACAGTTGGAAGTGATATCTAAGCTCGATCCGCTGACCCGCCTTGGTAATCGCCGTATGTTGACTCAGGTTTTAGATGATCTAAATTGTGACGGCCAAGGGGCGTTCGTCACACAACATGAAGTCACTTTCGGGCTGATCCTAGTCGACCTCGATCATTTTGGTTTGTACAACAGTGTTTATGGTCACACGGAAGGTGACGCAGCTTTGCGCACGATAGGTAAAATATTAAACGATCATGTTTACAATGACAAAGAAACCTTCTGCCGCATTGGTGGTGAGGAGTTCATGTTATTGATGATCGGTACCAATCACTCCAAAACCAAGCAACGTGCGGAGTCGATTCGAAAATGTATTGAAGAGGCTAAGATCCTCCATTGTGAAAGCAGCACTAGCCAATATCTAACTGCGTCTGTCGGTTATGCGTCAATCACCTCTGATCAACGCCAATTCGACTTCGATTTATTGTATGGCAAGGCCGATAAAGCCTTATATCAAGCCAAAGACTCAGGTCGAAATCGAATTGTTTCTGCACTCAAGAGAAGAAAGGTTTCGGCAACGCTTTCTTAGCTCTTAGTCTCGACCCTAGCTTTCAAATTCTAACGAAATCGAACGGATTTGGTTTTCTCGTTATTTCTATTTTCTTAAAACGAAGCCTAAGAAAACAAGAAGCCGTGGTAGTCAAATGGTGACCATCACGGCTCCGGGTTGTTGTCTATGTACTTTAGTTAGAGTTACGTATAGTTAGAGCTTCTCTAGTGTGCTCTTCTGAGTTTTACTAGAAAGTCGCTTTGGCTTTTTAATCGTATTGATCGCCAATCTAGGCTCCCATGACTGATTTGGTGAATCTGCTTCAGCGTAGAGACTCTGATTTAGCTTGGCGAGCTCGGCTTCGATTGTTTCCAACGTTTCACCACTCAAGTCTGGGTTTTCTGTTTTCCACTGTTCGAACAAAGTTCTCGTCTTCACACCGTCTTTCATTTTCAGAGCGGCAATAAGCGCTTCTGCCGTATCGGATTGACGTTCATCTTTTTGCTTTGGTTTTACTACTGTACCGCGGCGTGACCAGAAGTAGAAAGCAAACGCTGAGCTGATTAACCATAATGCTGCAAACAGCGCGGTTAGATAAGGCCACATTCCTGGGTTTTCAACGGTAACAATCGTCGGGCTGGCTTGCTGAGTTGGTGTCTCCATAACAGGCGTTGGCGAGCTTGAGCTAGCGCGTTCACTTGCCTGAACCGACAACTCAAGACCAAGAGCGTTACTGGTTTCTTGTGATTGTGAGTCTGTGTTAAACCAAGCTTGAGAAACATCAGGAAGAGAGATGCTTCCTGATTCCTTAGGGATTAGTACCTGCTTATAGACAACGACAGCATCACCGGATTGGGTGGTGCCAAATTTCGGTTTTTCTTCATAAACACGTACCGTTTTAGGGTAGGTGATATTCAGTTTCGGCAGTTGGTGCTGCGTTAAGTTGCTAGCCGTCATAGTAATGGTACGAGTTAACGAATCACCCGCTTCCATTTCAATTTTCTGCTTGTCGTCACCTAAAGCATTGCTACTCCCCAGTTCATTGCCTTGGCTATCTGACCATTGTTGTATCAGTTTGAAGTTTGATGTTGGTAACCACTCACCTTGGTAGCCTTTTGGCACCTCTTTGACGGCTACATCTAAGGTTTTAACAGGCGTGTCGAGCTGGAAAAGGCGCGTTGTGCTTGAGTTGTTGGTTGAGTAAACAACGGCTCCTGTCAGCTTTGGTCCGTTCAGCTTAAACTGTCCGGGCTTTTGGGACGAGATATGGAACGACTGTTGGACCACCGTAACTTCTTGTCCGTTGATAACATCTTGATACTGCTTTGACTCACCAATGGGATCTACCTTCAACCCTTGTGAATTTGGCGGAGCTATTTTTGGATCTTGTAGTCTTCTCGGGTCAGCCTTGATAATGAGTTTTACATCAAGCTCTGCCACTTCTTGTGGGTATAGCGAGTTTTTACTGAGATCGAGTTGAAACTCGGCCATATCACTCTGCTTTGGAGCTGCTTTATTAACCGCAACGTTGATGGTGATCGGTTGGGTTTTTGCGCCTTCAATATCAAAGCTAGGAATCTCCAATCGGCCTAATCGAAGTGGGGCAAGGGTAATGTTCCACTCGCTAGACACAGTGCGGCTGCCATTTACGATTCTCATCGACGACCCAAAGCTTGGGGTACCGACATAGAAATCCTTTTGAAGGGGGGCTAGATCTAAAGCACCAGACGATACTTTTTCATCGGTCGTCACTCTAAGTAGGAAGACTTCATCTTTGGTAACACTGTTTTGCGAAACGCTCGCAACAGCGGTCGCTGCGAATACAGAATGTGACGAGAAAACACCGATTAGCAGTGTCAGTAGCATTGATAAAAATGGCTTGTTTAAAAATCGCATGGTTACCACTTTTTGTTTTGGTTGTTAGGAGCACTTTTTTGTCGTGCTTGTAGAATCATTTGCGCTTTAAGCAGTTGGCTCGGGTCACGAGCGCTTTCTACTTGCTCAAGTTTTCGCATATCAGGATCGCTCGATAGCGGCTGATCTGAGGTTTGCGCTAAAGCTTGTCGACCATCGCCTTCACCTTTTTCGTTTGAAGCTTGCTGTGCGCTCGCACTTTGAGGTTTTGAATCCTTTTGGTCTTGCTCTTCGGACTGATCGGATTTACCTGACTGCTTAGATTGCGCTGCTCGCTTACTGTCTTCTTCACCTACTTTTTCATCCGGTTGATTTTGGGCTTGCCGTTGGTTTGCACTTTGAGTTTGGCTATTCGTTTGGTTCTGCGAGCTTTCATTGTTTGCAGAGCTTTGTTGTTGATCCTGCGAATCTTGCGAAGAATCATTCTGCTGACCCTGCTGACCCTGCTGACCCTGCTGACCTTGTTCGTTTTGGTCTTTGGACTCAGAATTGTCTTGCTGTTGCTGTTGCTGTTGCTGTTGCTGTTGCTGTTGCTGTTGCTGTTGCTGTTGCTGTTGCTGTTGCTGTTGCTTCTGAGCCTGTTCGACAAGCTCTAGATTTTTCTTCGCATAAGCATGTTCAGGGTTGTTTTCGAGAATACGTTGGTACTCTTCAATCGCTTGATCGTACTTGCCTTGCTGCGCCTGTGCATTTGCAAGGTTGTAGCGAGCATCTTCGCCATTCAAACCTTGTAGTGTCTGCTCTGCAGCTTCGAAGTCACCGGCTTTGTATTGTGCGATGCCTTTCCACTCTTGTTGTTGGAACTGCTCTGCAGCTTGTTGGAAGTCTTCATCTTGATAAAGCTGATAACCCACCTGATCGTCGGTTTTCCAAGGGCTTGCAAACGCGGTATTCGGTTGGCTGAACGACAAAACCACAGCTAATCCGCACCAAACAACACCCTTCCGAAACAGCCCAAGTGCGGGCAGTAATAGGAATGGCAGAAGCCAGAAGCCATTGTTGACTCTGGTGTTGAGTGAGTTATTGGTCTTGGTCACTTCAGAGGTTGTTGCAACTCGGTCGAGATAACTGGCGATATGTTCAACATCTGAGTTATCAAATTGAACCTCAGTGAACGTGCCACCATAACTGCGAGTCAGGTCGCGCATGTTCTCTAAGTGGGTTCTCGCGACCACAGTTTGCCCTGAGTTGGTTTGCAGCATTGAGCCTGTTGGCAAAGAGATTGGTGCGCCACTTTCAGTACCCACCGCTAAAATGGATAGCGTCCAATTGCTACCAGATAGCAGCGAGTCGATCTCTTTCTTCTCTTGGTCATCTATGTCATCAGCAATCAATACCAAGTCACCATGGTAGATATGAGCGCGAGTCATCATCTCAATGGCAAGCTTAACCGCAGCGGGGGCGTTGCTGCCTTGGTAAGGCATAATATCCGGAGACAAGTTTGGCACTTGGCTCTTGATGGTGTTGATGTCGGACGTTAGCGGGCTAATGGTGTAAGCATCGCCAGCGTACGCGACCATTCCTGTTAAGCCTTCTTTCCACAACGAAAGCAGGTCAAGAGCCTTGTATCGTGCTTGAGTCAGGCGATTTGGTTTTATGTCGGTAGCGTATAGAGACATCGACATGTCCATCATCACAACTCGAGCCTGCGTTTTTTCAAAGCTCGGTTGTTCATTGTTTTGAAAGCTGGGGCCGGCTAATGCAATAACACCGATCATCCACCAGATACCAAAGTAAGTACTGCGGTTTTTTGATGGCTTGCTTGATTCTGGCGCCAAGTAGCGAGCGATATGAGACGCCAATAACCCTTGCTTAGATTGCTTCTTACTAAGCCACCAAATCGCGGGTAACGCGACAAGCGCTAAGAACCAATATGGGTAGATAAAAGTAAAGTTAGACATTGTTTCTCCTAATGGCTAACAGCATAAATGCGAAGAACATTGCCGCAGACAAAGGCCATACGAACCACTCTTGTTGTGGTCGCCAAACCTTGGTGGCATTTGTCACGGGTTCTAACTGGTTGATAGTGTCGTAAATGGTCGCCAGCTCTTTGCTGTCACGCGCACGGAAGTATTGACCGCCAGTGCGTTTGGCTATTTCCATTAGCGTGCGTTCATCCAAGTCTTGAGCAGTATTGACCTTACGAGTCATGAAGAACTCTTTGAGCATCATTTCGCCTGCGCCAACACCGACGGTGTATATGGTCGCATCGTATTTTTTTGCGATGTCTGCGGCCTCTAATGGGTCTAACACCCCTGCAGTATTACTGCCGTCGCTGAGTAGTACCATCACACGTTGAGGCGCATTACTATCAACAAAGGTCTTGGTCGCAAGGCCAATGCCATCGCCAATCGCAGTTTGAGTACCAATCAGCTTTAACACTGCTTGATTGAGCTGTTGTGAAAGCGTATTTCTATCTAGCGTAAGCGGGGTCTGCAAGTAGGCGTGATCAGCAAATAGTACTAATCCGACTCGGTCGCCTTTACGGCGATCAATAAAGTCACTCAATACGCGTTTCACAGCCGACAAGCGGTCGATGTATTCGCCATTGAACTTCATGTCTTCTTGGCTCATCGAGTAGGAGAGGTCGACAACCAACATCAAATCACGATGCTTCGGCTGAAACTCCACCGGTTCGCCATACCATACAGGGCGAGCGCTCGCCGTAACCAGCAGAATCCAAATAATAACTGACAACGCTTTTGGTAAGCGACTGCTCGGTGTTTTGGTATGGCTGTCTTCTGGCAGAAATGGAAGCCTTAGGGCGTTGCTTGATTCTGACTTTGGTGAGAACAAGTAAACGAGAAACGGCAGTGGCGCGATGAAGAACATCCACCACCAAACGAACTCGATGTTTAGCAAGTCCCTGCTTAGAAACAAAGGGCTTAGAAAATCACTCATAACGACCTCGCTTTGGAGGAAGGGCTTTACAAAGCCAAGTTTCGCAATCATTAACCAATTGCTGTTGATCCATTTTCTGTTCGTCGTTCATTAAGGCTGCATCTTGATAGAGCGCTTGCTGCCACTGGGATTGTTTTGCTACAAATAACGGCTTCTCTAATTGCGCATCTAAGAACTTCAACCAATCATCACCTGCTAGACCTGCAATTTTTTCGCGTGGGAAATAGCTTAGTGCTGCCTGACGAACGATGTCTTGAGCTGTGCGCGGAGACAAGCTATCTGAAGACTGACCATGACGAAAACGAGCAAGTGCTTCGTTCTTCGCGTGTTGGTTGTTTTGTCTGCGTTTTACAATGAAAAACACTAAGGCGATCAGAGCAATAGCCGTGATAATCAATGCCCACCAACCCCACGCTAAAGGCCACCAAGTCGGTGCATCTGGTGCAATGACAGGGCTCAAATCTAAGGGCTGATTCATGACTGAACTCCTGATATCTGGCTCATTAATGACTGTGCACTAGACAGCGAGCTATAAGGTATCGCGAGAGATAAACCAAGTTTCTGCAACTGCTTCTTCTTTAGTAAAAACGCGTGGTTAAGTTTTTCCTTCTCTTTATTCGAGGAGAAGTTAAACCATTGAGTTTTACTGCCGTCCGTCACTTGTTTAGATCCCTTGTAGGCGGTTTCACCTTGCTCTAATGGATCATGAAAATGCACGAAACGGACTCTGTTGTGCCGGCGTATTTGGCTGATAAGTGAGTAGTTACTTTCTTGGTAGCGTACAAAGTCACTGAGGATAATAATATCACTGCCTTTTGGACAAAGCTGATGAAGAGATGTCAGTCCAAGCTCTAAGGTTGTCTCGCTGTGATTGTCGTGGTTGGTCAGCGCTGCATTATTGATTTCTATGACTTTTTGAAGAATGCGTAATGGCGCATGATTACTCGCACTGGGCTTGATTTCAATGATCTCTTTGCCAGTATCTATTACTGCGCCAATTCGGTCTTTTTGAGCCACAGTGAGCCAGCACAGTTGGCTAGTAAAGTGTGCAAGTTGAACTGATTTCAACAACAAGGTTGAGCCGAAAATCATGCTGCTTGATAGATCCAAAAACAAAATGACAGGCTGCTCTCTTTCTTCAGAGAATAGCTTGGTATGCGCCTTGCCCGTTCTTGCTGTGACGCGCCAATCAATGCTTCGGATATCATCTCCTGCTTGGTACTGACGAACTTCAGAGAAATTCATCCCGCGACCTTTGTGGTTACTCTCGTGTTGACCATTAAGTTGAGACCAAAGGCTCTTGGCTGGAGGCAACCATCGAACAGACTGAGCTTTGTATTGCAGCAGCTCATCCAAATTCAACGTGACGCCGTCACTATAGTTGGGTAGTTGATTATTCATACGCGTGTCCTTATGCGCTGCCAACCAATGAAATAAGATGTGCGATGACTTGATTGGCCGTAACGCCTTCAGCTTGAGCATGGTAGCTACGGAGCAGGCGGTGGCGTAACACAGGGAATGCCATCGCTTGAACGTCTTGTGGCGTTACATAATCGCGGCCAGCAAGCCATGCGTGAGCACGCGCGCAGCGATCCAAAGCAATAGTTGCGCGTGGGCTGACACCCATATCTAACCATTGATCAAGTTGATCGCTGTATTGCTTGGGTTGGCGAGTCGCCATAACCAGTCTGATGATGTATTGCTCAATGGTGTCTGCCATATGAATGTTGAGCACTTCTTGGCGCGCTTCAAAGATCGTTTGCTGAGATATCTGTTGTGGCTGAATAGATTCGTTACCTTGAGCTTCGCCTCGGTTCAGGCGCAAGATCTCCAGCTCGCTTTCCATATCTGGGTATTCGACCTCAAGGTGAAGCAAGAATCGGTCTAACTGGGCTTCTGGCAGAGGGTATGTCCCTTCTTGCTCAATTGGGTTCTGTGTCGCCATTACCAAAAACAGTTCAGGCAGAGCATAGGTCTTTCGACCGGCAGTCACTTGTTTCTCTGCCATCGCTTCCAGCATTGCTGCTTGAACTTTCGCCGGAGCACGGTTGATCTCATCCGCTAGAATAAGCGAGTTGAAAATCGGGCCTGATTGGAAGGTAAATTCCCCAGTTTCTGGTCGGAAAATATCGGTACCAGTCAAGTCCGCAGGCAGTAAGTCAGGTGTGAATTGAATGCGGTGGAAATCCCCCTCAACGCAATCAGCCAGTGATTTTACGGCGCGAGTTTTTGCTAAGCCGGGAGGCCCTTCAACGAGGATATGACCATCCGCTAAAAGGGCGATCATCAGTTGCTTAACGAGCTCTTTTTGACCAATGATTTGAGACTCTAGATAGTTTTGAAGGACTTCGAAATTTGTTTTGTGCATTTTGGACTCTCTGGGTATCCATTTGATTTTATTTTGAGTATTGGTCACTGATTTGTAGCAAAAAGTTCCAGTGCATTTGCGTAATTTATTTTTTCAAAATTGGAAAGATTTACAAGTGGTTAGCTAAAAATATTGTTAGGTTGTGATTATTACTATATCAATTGGTTTTTATATACAAAAGCTTGGCTGTGGGGAGTTGTTTGAGTTCAGTTAGATCTAAGGGCTGATAGCTAAAGCCGACTCTCGACAGTACGATATTGGCTTAGTTAATTCATATTTAATTTGAATGATTTCGGTTGTTACATCATATGTGCAATTTTTTGAGAGAAAAGTCTCCAGTTTTATTGGTTGTGGCCGATATATAACTCAGATTGTGCATCACTTTGTTGGGGCGCGTTAACAAAGTCCTGTTCAAAGTTTACAAACAACGAGCGATTCTTTTTAAAGGTCTAAATATGTTCAAAACTAACTCTCTGAGTATCAAGCAAAAAGTTGTACTTGGCATTACCTTTGCGGTTCTTGCATCGACAGTAATTGTCGGCGCGATGGCACAACAACAAGCAAGAGATGTATTGAGTCATCGACTGATCGATATTGAGCTTCCTGGAATGTTGGAGCGAATCAATGGTGAAATTGACCGTGAAGTGTCTCAGCTATTATTAGCAGCGGAGCAAATTGCTTCAAATGAATTTATTTCTGATGCTATCGAATCGACCGACCGCGATCCGGCATTAGAAAACAAGCTGGTTAAACAACTGAATAATGTTCGTAACCAATATCAGTTGAACGATGCCTCAGTGGCGAACCGTCAAACTGCTTACTACTGGAACCAAAATGGTTTCCTACGTCAGTTAAACCAACAACAAGATGGTTGGTTCTTTGGCTTTACGCAATCTGGACAACCAACCATGGTAAGCATGTTCCAAGAAGCCAATGGCGAAGTGAAGATGTTTGCTAACTATCAGCAGCCTTCTGGTTTGGCAATGTCAGGTTTATCAAAGTCGATGGATGACATGGTTAACCTACTGAACGGTTTCAAGATTGAAAATACAGGCTTCGTATTCTTAACCGATAGCCAAGGTGATGTTCAAATTCACCGCGAGCGTTCACGCAGTGACTCTTCACTTCAACAACTCTACGGTCCTCAAGCAAGTCAATTACTGAACAAATCGGGCTTTAACCTGATTACCACTGAAAGCCAAGGCCAAGAGCTGTTCGTGGCGAGCTTGTATGTGTCTTCAATGGACTGGTTTGTTATTGGTGTAGTTCCGACTGGTGAAGTGTTTGCAGAGCTCGATGCGACAGCGCAAAAGATGCTGATCATGACTGCGGTTGTGGCATTAGTATTTATCCTAATGGGCGTAGTACTTGCGAATAGCATTACTCAACCGATTAAGCTTTTGGCTAAGCGATTTGGTGACCTTGGTGAAGGTGACGGTGATCTTGCACAGCGTATTGAAGTGAAAGGTAACGATGAAATTGCACAGCTTTCAAAGGGCTTTAACGGGTTCATTGAAAAGATTCACGAGTCGATGAAAGAAGTGTGTTCGACTAGCCAAGCACTGCAAGTGGCGGCAGAGAGCGTGTCTAACAAAGCACACATTACCCACGACAACAGCCAAGAGCAACGTGATCAAACTCTTCAAGTGGTCGCTGCCATTAATGAAATGGGTATGACCATCAGCGAGATTGCATCGAACGCGGCAACAGCAGCAGAAACGGCAACGCAAGCTTCGGGTAATACTGAAGTGGGTCGTTCTGTTGTAAACAAAGCAAAAGACGCGATCAGTCGTTTAGCGCAAGATATCGAAAGCACGGGTCAAGTGGTTGAACAGCTTGCTTCTACAACTCAAGATATCGGTTCTATTCTGGGTGTTATCCGCGATATTTCAGATCAAACCAACTTACTCGCATTGAACGCAGCGATTGAAGCAGCCCGTGCCGGCGAGCAAGGTCGTGGTTTTGCGGTTGTAGCAGATGAAGTACGTAACTTAGCAAGCCGCACTGCAGATTCTACGGAAGAGATTCAGAAGATGATCAACCAACTGCAAAGCGATGCTAAAGATGCAGTAACGGCAATGAGTGCGGGTAAGGTGATCACGCTTGAAGGTGTATCGGCGTCGGATGAAGCGGTAGATGTGCTGAGTGGCATTTCAGATCGTATTGTTGATATTACAGACCGTAACACTCAAGTGGCGACGGCAACGGAAGAGCAATCAACCGTAGTTCATACAATCAACCAGAACATTGAAGAGATCAACGCAATCAACGAAGTGACAACGGGTACGGCCGAGCAGCTTGCAGAAGCGAGCCAAGAGCTTAGAGACCTTTCTTCTCGTCTAGATAAGATGGTTGGCTCGTTTAAGCTGTAATACTGCTTGAGCTAATGACGTTGACAGAGAGCTGGCTTCATTTAATCGTGAATCCAGCTCTTTCTAATTTCAAGCCAGCCCTGTGTTTAAACTGACGTTCGCTTGATCTGGTTTCGGGCTTTGGACTCAATCGCTCTAGCATCACAGGTCGTAAATGAGTAAAATCTCGTTAGATTTAATATTTAGGTAAGTATCATGAGCGATTTTGAAAAAGAACTAGAGCAGATGACTCAAGAAATGGGTGATGAGCCAGAAGTAAAACTACCATCACTTGAAGAGCAAAAAGCGATCGTCGCTGAGTTCAAACGACTAGAAGCAGAAGGCAAACTAACGCCAGAAGTGTTAGAGAAGCATTTTGGCCAGTTCAACAAACAGAATGATACGCCAATTCACTAAGTTGATTTAGACTGGTGCATGTCTCAAAGAAGTGATAATGGTGGTTGGGCTTATAGCCTGACTCATAGATAAAGGTCTAGCGCTTGCTAGGCCTTTTTATTGCTATCAATAAAAAATTGAATACGTTTATAGAGTTGCTGGCGAGGTGATTTAATGAAAGTAAAACTAGTCGCCCTAAATAGAAAATCCCCCTTACAACGTAAGAGGGATTGGATATGGGCAAGTTATATCTTAAAAGGCGGAACCGATTAGTCTGTGCCGTACTCTTTGTATAGGCGACGACATGCGCGACCGTCACTGTGGAACAAGTGACAACGGTGTGCAGGAATACCAATCGCTAGCTTGTCACCAGACTCAATCGTCAACGTGTCTGGCTGGCGATAGATAACGTCAGCATCGGCACTTTCGAGGTTTAGGTAAACTTGTGTTTCGTTACCTAGCTTCTCAACCATCATCACTTCAGCTTCAATCGTCGCATCACCTGTTTCAGCAGACAATAAGTGCTCAGGACGAACGCCCAGAGACATACGGTCACCTGCATTGACAGTGGTACCATCGACTGGAATCCAGAAAGTCATGCCGTTTGAAAGTTGTACCAATACGCGTTCAGCTTCCGCTTGCTCGATGTGAACAGACATAAAGTTCATCTTCGGCGAACCAATAAAGCCAGCAACGAAACGGTTTTGAGGGTAGTGGTAAAGGTCAAGCGGTTTTCCGACTTGAGATACATAACCACCATCAAGAACAACAATTTTATCGGCCATAGTCATCGCTTCCACTTGATCGTGGGTAACGTAGATCATGGTGCAACCAAGTTGACGTTGTAGTTTAGTGATTTGCGAACGCATTTGAACACGTAAAGCAGCATCAAGGTTTGATAGCGGCTCATCAAGTAGGAATACATTTGGTTGAGAAACCAGAGTACGACCAATCGCAACACGTTGGCGTTGACCACCAGATAGGGCTTTAGGCTGACGCTCAAGAAGGTGACCAAGCTGAAGGATTTCTGCAGCATGTTCAACACGCTTATCAATTTCAGCTTTGTTAGCGTTCGCTAATTTGAGGCCGAAAGACATGTTGTCGTATAGGTTAAGGTGAGGGTAAAGCGCGTATGATTGGAATACCATACCCACGCCACGCTTTGACGGTTCAACGTCATTCATGCGTTGGTCGCCAATGTACAAATCACCAGACGTAATGTCTTCTAGACCTGCGATACAACGTAATAGCGTCGATTTACCACAACCTGATGGTCCAACGAATACTACGAATTCACCTTCGTTGATGTCTAAGGTTACGTCCTTAGAAATCTGTACATCACCATATGATTTATAAACGTTTTTTAACGTGACACTCGCCATCTAGCTTGTCCTCGATCGATCAAATTTTAAGTTTTACTGCTTATCATTATAAGAAATTTTCGGGTCAGCAGTAACTGTAGGAATTGGTAAGTATTGAGTGAGTAAGAAAAAAAGTGGGTGAGACTTGGATTTCTTTAACCAAGCCCACCCGTCATAGCCAAACTGGTGTCTATTTCCCCCACATCGAGCCAAACCTCCCCCGTGATTCAATCACAGATTTAACTCAATGCTTAATAAAGACACTAGCGGGCAGTGAAGCCAACTAAATGAACAATGCTGTTACACATAACACTTACTGGTAAAGGGTTCTTACTATCCACTCTTGGATGAATGCAGTTTCGATGAATTAGCGAAACGGTACATCCTCCCAACGTAAAATTAACGAGGGGGAGTAGTAGGGGAGGAGTAGATAAATGGGGTTATTAATAATTGGCGATCCAGTTCAAATAAATCCACGCCATAACGGTGATGTTGATCACGATGAGTATGTGTTTTGTGACTCCAATCTCTAATCTGACCGGATGGCGATCACGATTTTAAGCCATAATAGCTAGGGCGTAGTGGCTAGGATGATGAGCTAGAGGCTATTTTCTCAGATCATAAGCCCTGAAAACTGGCTCGTCTTGGTAGATGTGCCCTACGTATAAATATAAAAAGGATATTCACATGAAAAACGCTCTAAGCGCTGTAGCTCTAGGTACAATAGTTGCTCTGGGTTCTTTTGGTGCAAATGCTGCTATCGAAGAAGGACAACTAACTATCTGGGTAGGTGGTGACAAAGCTTATGAAGGCATGGCTGAAGTAGGTAAACGCTTCGAAGAAGATACTGGTGTTAAAGTAACAGTCGCTTTCCCTGACAAACTAGAAGAGAAGTTCTCTCAAGTTGCAGCGGCTGGCGATGGCCCAGACATGATTTTCTACGCACATGACCGTTTTGGCGGCTATGCAGAAGCGGGGCTTCTTGTTGATATCAAACCTTCTAAAGAAACTAAAGAAGGTATCGTAGACTTCGCATGGGACGCTGTTTCATACGAAGGTAAAACAATCGCATACCCTGTAGCGGTTGAGTCAGTTTCTCTAATTTATAACAAAGCGCTTGTTCCTAACCCACCTAAGTCTTGGGAAGAAATCCCAGCACTTGATGCTGAGCTTCAAAAAGATGGTAAAAAAGCGATCATGTGGCCTCTACGTGGCGGCGCTTACTTCACATGGCCTCTACTTGCAGCTGACGGCGGTTACGCATTCAAACAGACGGCAGAAGGTTACGATATTAAAGATGCGGGCGTAGCGACTGAGGGTGTTCAGAAGTCTCTAGGTTTCATCGAGAAGATGGTACAAGACAAAGTTATCTCTGCAGACATGGATTACTCAGTTGCTGAGTCTGAATTTGTTGCGGGCAACGTTGCAATGACAATCAACGGTCCTTGGGGTTGGGAAAACATCAAGAAAGCTGGCGTAGATTACGGCGTAACAACTTTACCTAAGTTCAACGGTAAAGCGTCTAAACCTTTCGTTGGTGTATGGGCGGGTGGTATCAGCACTGCGTCTCCAAACCGAGACCTAGCTGTTGAGTTCATGGAAAACTACCTGCTAACAGATGAAGGTATGAAGAGCCTGAACGACGACAAGCCACTAGGCGCTGTTGCTCTTAACTCTTTCCAACGTCAACTAGACAGCGATACTCGTATTGCAGCAACAATGGACAACGCGATGAACGGTGAGATCATGCCTAACATCCCTCAGTTCACAACATTCTGGTACAGCATGGAAGAAGCGATCGGCAACGTAGTTGACGGCCGTCAATCAGTAGACCAAGCACTAAAAGCTGCTGAAGGTCGTATGGTTAAGTAACACCCAAGCACTACCTTTTAAGGAGGGGGTAACCTCTCCTTACTTTTCTATTTTTTATCTATATCGCTAGCAGGTTCCTCTATGCAGTCAGTTCAAGGTACAGATGCTATCCCAGCACCATCAAGCCTTCCAGGCAGTAAAAGCGTCTTCATCAAATGGGGGTTGCTTGGTAGCGTTGGCTTAATAAACGGCTACGCTACAATTCTTATGTATTCTCGCGGTGAGCTCGCTTTTGCGCTGCTTACAGTGATCTTAACGGCTTTGGCACTTTACATTTTTGGTAGTAAAAAAACTTACGCCCACCGTTATATTTACCCAGGTATTGCCGGAATGATCCTGTTCATTCTTTTCCCATTGGCATACACCGTAGGGCTTGCGTTTACTAACTACAGCGCGAAAAATCAGCTTTCTCTAGAGCGTACTCAAACCGTTCTTTTAGACCGTTCTTTCCAAAGCGGTGAGAGCTACCCATTTACTTTGTACAAGACAGATGACGGTCACCAGATCGTCGTAAAAGATGGCGATCAACTGTTAGCGACTGACGTATTTTCTCTAGACAATATGACAGCAACAGAGATGGACCTATCTGTCATCGAGTCTGCGCAAGGTGAAAAAGAGAAAATCAAAGCGATCATCCAAAACCGAGCTGCGATCAGTGGTGTTGATTTCAATCTACCGGACGGTGGTGACATCCGCATGAGTGGCTTACGTAAGTTTGCTTCTGTTGCTCCGCTTTACACGCTACAAGACGATGAAGAAACTTTAATCAACAATGAAACGGGTGAAGTTCTTAAGCCAAATATGGATGTGGGTTTCTACCAACCTGTTGATACAAACGGTGAGTTTACGGGTAATACCATCTCTCCAGGTTTTGTGGTTAGTATTGGCACACATAACTTTGAGCGTGTATGGAAAGATGACGGTATTAAAGAACCGTTTATCAGCATCTTTATTTGGACGGTTATCTTCTCGGTATGTACCGTAGCGTTCACGCTTGTTATCGGGCTTGTGCTTGCGAATATCGTGCAATGGGAAGAGTTGAAAGGTCGTTCTATTTATCGTGTTCTACTGATTCTGCCTTACGCCGTCCCCGCGTTTATCTCGATTCTTATCTTTAAGGGTCTATTCAACCAAAGCTTTGGTGAGATCAACATGGTGCTCGAGAATATCTTCGGCTTAAGCCCGAACTGGTTCTCAGACCCTATCTTAGCGAAAACCATGGTGTTGATGGTTAACACATGGCTAGGTTTCCCTTACATGATGATTCTATGTATGGGTCTGCTTAAAGCGATTCCTGATGATTTATACGAAGCGTCAGCGATTGATGGTGCGAACTTCCTTGATAACTTCAAGCGCATTACATTCCCATTGATGATTAAGCCGCTTACACCGCTATTGATTGCAGCGTTTGCCTTTAACTTCAATAACTTCGTAATGATTCAACTATTGACGAACGGTGGCCCGAACATGATTGGTACTTCTGAGCCAGCGGGTTACACAGACTTGCTTGTAAGCTACACGTACCGAATTGCATTCGAAGGCGGCGGCGGCCAAGACTTCGGTCTAGCAAGTGCTATCGCAACGCTTATTTTCCTATTGGTTGGTGCACTAGCGTTACTAAACCTTCGTTTCACTAAACTGTCTCAAGATTAAGGAGCACGACAATGGCTATGGTACAAGGTAAAGGCCTTAAATACCGAGTGTGGGCAACGCATGCAGTGTTGTGGTGCTTCTTGGCAATGATTATCTTCCCACTACTGATGATCATCGCTATCTCGTTCCGTGAAGGTAACTTCGCAACCGGTAGTTTGATTCCCGATAACCCATCACTGGAGCACTGGAAACTGGCTCTTGGTATGTCGGTAACGAATGCTGACGGCTCGGTGACACCACCTCCATTCCCAGTACTAACGTGGTTATGGAACTCAATTAAAGTCGCGGGTGTTACATCGATTTTAATCGTGGCACTGTCAACGACATCGGCTTACGCATTTGCTCGTATGCGCTTTAAAGGTAAAGAAACTATCCTGAAAGCGATGATGATTTTCCAAATGTTCCCAGCAGTACTTGCTCTAGTAGCAATCTACGCGCTGTTTGACAAACTTGGTCAATACATTCCGTTCTTAGGCTTGAACACACACGGTGGTCTAATCTTCTCTTACTTAGGTGGTATTGCACTTCACGTATGGACGATTAAGGGGTACTTTGAAACGATTGATAACTCTCTGGAAGAGGCAGCAGCCCTTGATGGTGCAACGCCTTGGCAAGCATTCAGACTGGTTCTACTGCCGCTGTCTGTGCCAATCCTAGCGGTTGTGTTTATTCTATCTTTCATCGCGACAGTTGGTGAGGTGCCAGTAGCATCTATCTTACTTACAGATGTGAACTCTTACACACTAGCAGTAGGTATGCAGCAGTACCTATACCCTCAGAACTACCTATGGGGTGACTTTGCGGCAGCGGCTGTACTATCAGCACTTCCGATTACTATCGTGTTCTTACTTGCTCAACGTTGGTTAGTTGGCGGTTTGACGGCAGGTGGTGTAAAAGGATAAGCTGTACTCTATAAGAAAGAAAAGAGCGACCTTTAGGTCGCTCTATATTGGCATTTTTATTACATCATTTGGTTTGGCCGCCGATCAGTAATAAAAATAACCCTCAGGTTACGCATAGCTGGCCGCTAATCAGGTTCCTTACGCTATTAATGATTAGTGGTTTTTGTAACTCTAACCCAGGTATTTACTTGGGTTTTTTTATGTCTGCTACTTTTTGGTATGTATTTGTACCAGCCTTTATCTGCTTATCTGCTTATCTGCTTATCTGCTTATCTGCTTATCTCGGTGACTTAGATTTGAGCCATTCCATGCCTAAATCTTTTATTATCAAAATAATCACTCTGTCTCATAAATCAGACGCTCAGTATAAGGGGCAGCAGGTCTATTGATATGTTGCTAATAATTCAATGCGTGATACTTCAATGATTTGCATGCAACGAGCGTCTGAATTTCACCGAAAGTGTCTATAAAGGCCAAATACAACTGGCCTATTGAGAGTAGCTCTCAACAGCATACTTTGAGCTAGACTCTTATCAGACATAGAGAATCGAGGCTGTGTGAAGATTAAAACTCTCGACTAGAAGGCGCACAGCCTAAATGCTGTAACAGTACATAGATACTTTCTTGATCGAGTGCTACGCGTCTAAACAGATCGGCAAACGTGTGGTCACCACCAAAACAAGTTTGAATATAGTGGTTAATCTCATTGCTGTCGTAGCCTTCTACGTACAAAGTTCTAACCCATTGATACTCAACAGCCTTCAAATTGTTCAGTGTAGATTCGCTAAGAGTGGGGCGTGTGACGCTCAAGAGTGGCTCCGAAAAAATTCTAATACATCCATTATGATTGGCGGTATTTAATCAGAGCAAAATGACGACTTTATTACAGAGAAGGCAAATCCATATTCGATAGTGGATTCATTTCAACTCTTTGGTTGAGTATCACGCTTTATCGGAAATATTGGTCTTAGAGATGTTTTATTTACTTTGGAATGATTTGTCGCAGAGTCACAAGACCAGAACTGTTTCGTTTGTGTTTAAAGTGGGTTAGGTAAAACAAATGCCAAGCATCTGCTTGGCATGGAAATAGGCGTATGTGAGATCCTTGATTGACCTTACTTGAGGTATTTCACGTGTGCTTCCATCTCTTCACCGATTTGCTTTCGCATGTTCATAAGACGAATAGCCGAGTCTCTCAACTCAATGTCTTCTTCGGTATCAGGGATCCATTCTGGCACTTTGGTTGGGGTACCATTTTCATCGACAGCTACCATAATCACGATGCAGTGAGTCGTCAGACGATTGTTGAGTTCTTTGGGGTCGCTAGCTTGGACGTCTATTGCAATGTGCATTGACGATGAGCCGGTATAGATGACCTTCGCACTTACCTCGACAAGGTTGCCAACATGGATGGGTGCTACGAATCGAATACCACCTGCATAGGCGGTGATGCAGTATTTGCCACTCCAACCTGCAGAACAGGCATAGGCTGCTAAATCGACCCACTTCATTACTGCGCCACCATGAACTTTACCACCAAAGTTCACATCTCCGGGCTCAGCTAAAAAACGCAGAGTAACGTCTCGTTTGCCATCTTGTCGGCTGTTGTTACTGCTCATCTATCTTCCTTTATTATTATTTTGCTGCATAACATGCTCGTTACTTGCTAATAACAATATACTTAAGATGACATAAATTAAAGTGGATAATCTCACTGTTAAGATTATTTTTTCAAACGGATGACGAACCTATGAACATTGGTGTTTTCTGGCGATCGAGATGAGTGATAAACAGGAAAGGGCAAGATGGGTGTAAGTTATTTCGAAAGTGGGTTTCAAAAAAAAAACACCTAGCATAGCGCTAGGTGTTTCTAAGCCGTTCGGTACTCATATCGGTACCTTTTTATTTTAGCCAACTAACCGTTGTTCATCTGGTTAAGTTAAAGTGATTCTATCCTCATTAATCCTAAAGTGGTAGTTAAAGTTTTTTTACTATTCAGCTCATTTTTACTCTTTGAACAAAGTATAGATCCTTTGAGTGAACTTTGCCTGTCGAGTTATTGATTGGTCATTATTAAAGGGAAATTGGCCCTGACCGCAATCTTGTAAAGGTATTAATTATAAAAACACATTAAGTTGTTTTTCTTAATCACGTAAAAGATCCAAATATTCAGGTTGATCTGACGTTTGGTCAACTTGTTGCAAAGGCTCACTGTAGTAGTAATCCTTCATTATTTACACTGCCGATAAGCGAACACTTTAACTAAACGGTATGAATGCCTTTAAAGTAAATCATAACCTTGTTGCAAGAGAAGAAGCAACGATTAAATAGTTTTAAGAGGATTGTTAACAAAAAATTAGATCGACAAAGCTTATCTAAGGAAGTGGTTTTAAACGAGGTAGCTATGAGTAGCCGTGGTTTGAAGCAGTAAAAAAATACCTGCTGTGGTAGCAGGTACTGCGAGGATATCTCGTTGAGAACATCGTTGATAAATGAGGGGGAGAGCTTAGCTTTGTTGAGGAAGCGGAAGCTCAAGCCTTGGTTTTCTCTTGATTTGAGCAAGAATGACACCAGAGATTACCATCACGCCTCCAATGATATGGAATTGGTTAATTTCTTCACCTAACCAAGTAGACGCAAGTACAATCGCGATAACGGGCATTAAATTCATGAACATGGCACTTGAATCTGCGCCAATGGTGTCAATCGCCTTCACCCACATCCAAGGGGCCAAAATAGAAGCAGCAAGGGCAGCGTAAGCAATCAAAGGAATAGCTTGTTGGGATGGCAACAGTTGTTCGCTGGTTAACCAAAGTGGCGTCAACATAGAAACCGCAAACAATCCTTGGATATAAATCACTACCCAGCTACTTAACGGCATTTTCCAGCGTTTAAGCAGTACACAATAGGAAGCATAAACGAATGCGGCTATTAACATATAGCCATCACCCTGAGTCAGTTCTTGATGTATGAAGAATAAAGGATCGCCTTTCCCTAACATCAGAGCTAACCCAGACAGCGACAATACGCCGCCAACAATGCTTAGGCCAGAAATAGACTTGCTTAACAAGGGTACGCTAAGGAACACGCTGATCAATGGTACTAATGAAGTGATCAACGCCATATTAGAGGCGGTTGTCGTTAAGCCGGCGTAGTAACCCAAAGATTGGTTTAACACCATGCCCAAAAAGCCAAGGAACGCCAGTTTAGACAAATTAGGTTTAATGATTGGCCATTGCTTGATAACCGACCGAATACAGAAAGGTGTCAGAATCAACATTGCAATGAACCAACGGTAAAAACTCATCGCGCTCGGCTCTATGGTACTTGCAGCGAGCTTATTGACGATAGCATTTGCACCCCAGATGCAGACTGTAAAAAATGGTAAAAGATAATGCATGTGAATTCCGTCGCAAATGAGTTGATGCGGCTAGTTTGACAGGTCGTTATACTTACAGATATCTTTAAAAAGACATCAGGCGCGATAGGAAGACAAGTTTGAAAAAACACTCAAGAAACCTTCACCCATCCTTATCAATCGATAAGGCACCATCCAACGTATTTATGAATTTCGAAGCTTTCTTATCGAACACTGAAACTCGCGTGCATAGCCACCCTTGGGGACAAGTACAATTGATCAGTGGCGGTATTCTAGAAATGGAAGCTGAAGGTACACGCTTTCTAGCCCCGCCACACCTAGCTATTTGGGTACCTGCTGGAGTCATGCACTGCAGTTATAATCGCAAACCCTTAGATTATTGCTCTTTGAATATTTCCCATGAGCTAACGCAACATCTGCCTGAGAAAACCAGTTTAATAAAGATCACACCAATCGTATCCTCGATTATCGATGATTTTCGTCAGCGTGATATTAACGTTGCTGCGAGCGAACAAGATCAAAGATTAGTGCGAGTATTGTTGGATCAATTGGCAGAGCGTCAAGTTGAGCATCACTTTTTGCCTTCAACTGATAATAAATATCTTGCGCCCATTCTTGCTGCGATTGAAGAGAACCCAACTGATGATATCTCACTGAAAGATTGGGCCGATAAAGTGCACGCGACAGAGCGAACCTTATCGCGCCACTGTCAAAGTGAACTGGGGATGAGCTTTACTGAATGGCGACTTCGAGTACGCTACTTGTACTCTATGGATCTGTTAAGAAATGGGCAATCCGTTAAAGAAGTCGCACTGACTTTAGGCTATAACCAAGCTAGTCCGTTCATTAGTATGTTCAAGAAATATTCCGGCCAAACGCCAGAACAATATAAGAACCGTTTGTTGTAACTTGTTCTTGGCTTTAGGTTTACTCGTCAATTCTTTGTCATTGAGAATAAAATAATATACACGCGCAGTGTTCGCGCTTGTTAACCATCAAGGTTTATATTGAGGTCATATGGAGATCAAAGTATTAAAAAGTTTTGTAGCTGTAGCCACACACAGAAGCTTTTCAAAAGCAGCAAAGGAATTGAACACAGTTCAGCCTGCTATTAGTCGCCACATTACAAGCCTTGAGCATGAACTAGGGGTTAGCCTATTTTTTCGCACATCTCGCGAAGTCGTTATTAGTGCTGCTGGAAAGCATTTACTCACAGACGCCATAAAACTCATAGAACATACTCAACAAGCGAAACAATCCGCAATTCGAGCCTCTTCTGGTCATATTGGTACTTTGACAATTGGTTACCTTGGGGGCGCAACGTTGAGTTTCTTGCCTCGTTTAGTTCGGCAGTATATTACTGAAAATCCAACTATTGATGTCGATCTTGTTGAGATGACAGCTTCTGAACAAATCGAAGCTCTTGAAAAGCGGGAGATTGATATCAGTTTCTCTCGCCCACTTCCAAATCTGATTGATGATGACTACGTTTCCGTTCCGATTTATGCAGATAAGCTCGTTGCGGTTGTGCCAATCACACACGAACTCGCCCAATGTTCGATCATTCAAATAAAGCAACTGCAGTTCGATCCCTTCATTTTATTTGAACGTGAGCAAGCCGTGGGGTTATTTGATTCCATCATTACTCAATGTGATTTATCCGGTTTTTCTCCAAATATAAAAAAACAACCCAACCACATGCAAACGGTGTTAACCCAGGTATCTTCTGGCTTAGGTGTCTCGGTAGCTCCTTATGCTATTCGTGACTTACGTTGTGAGGGTTGTGTCTTTATTAACCTTGAATCTGTGGATGTAGAGATGCCATTGGTGATGACACACCATTTACATGCTCAATCTCCCACTGCTAGTGCATTTGCAGCGATAGTACAGAGTGAAATTAAAGCAATTCAACAGAGTATGAGTTAGGAAATCATCTATGCAAATTGCGTATAGAATTTACATCAAATAGGTATTTTTGCTATTTAAGCGTCACCCTTAAACTCACTTCATCAAAATCACTCATTAAAACGATGAACTAAAATTAAGGTGTAATCATGTCAAAGGTGACGACAGAAACTCTGGGTACAGGGCGCTTATTACTTATGTCGAGCGCTGTCTCAGCAACCGCTGCAAATCTTTATTATAACCAGCCGATTTTACCCAAGATCGGTACAGAACTCGGTTTAACAAGCGCACAACTCGGCGCAGTGCCGGCGGCTAGTCAGATTGGTTATGCAGTGGCGCTACTTTTCTTATCGCCATTAGGGGACACTTTGCCGCGCAAACGCCTCATTGCGATCCTATCGGTAATGTTAGTGTTGTCATCATTTATTGCGTTTTCTGCATCTAGCTTAATTGTGTTGGTTGTTGCGTGTTTTGCGATTGGCTTAAGTGCCAATATCACTCAACAGTTGATTCCATTTGCAGCGTCATTAAGCACTCCTGAAACGAAAGGGAAAGTCATTGGGACTTTAATGACAGGCCTGACCGTTGGCATCTTGCTTTCTCGTACACTCAGTGGTTTTGTTGGTGAGCAGTTTGGGTGGCGTGCTGTGTTTATGATGTCGGCAAGTATCGCGATGATCTTTGGTTTAATGTTATACGCTTTTTTACCGACGAATACTCCGACAATCAAGATACCTTACCTTAAGCTTGTTGCTAGTATGGCAACGTTAATTAAGCAGCATTCGATACTACGTACATCTGCTTTAACCGGCGCGCTTTGGTTTGCTTCGTTCAATGCACTTTGGGCAACGTTAGCTTTGCACGTCAGCGAATCACCATTTAATTACAATGCTCAGCAAGCTGGGATGTTTGGGGTTATTGCCTTTGCTGGTGTGATTGGTGCCAAAGTTTCAGGTTCATTAGTAGGTAAGTTTGGTTCTCGAAATATGATCAGTATGGCGTTAGTCATTATTGCTGCTGGCTTTGTTGTTTCGGGGCTCTTTGCTGATACCTTGATTGGGTTGATCGCCGGTATCATTCTTATCGACCTTGGTGTGTTCAGTGCTCAGGTATCGAATCAAGTCCGCGTATTTTCAATTGATCCACAAGCTCAGAGCCGTATAAATGGGGTCTATATGCTTGGCTACTATCTTGGTGGTGCCTTCGGTTCGTTTGTGGGTATTCAGGTATTTGAATTGGTCGGCTGGGTAGGTGTAGTAGGCTTTAGTGTTGCAGCTGTGGCATTAAGTTTTATTGTTAACCGCATCAACAAGCAATAAATCACGTCGCCTTCATTTATGTGTTTACACATACTTGAGTTAAGGCTCGTTGCTATCGAAAATGAATGCTATTTAAACGTTTTAAAGTTTGGATAACACGGTTTACGACTCTCAATGGTGAGTGATAAGCGATGAGAATCATCCATCTTTCATTTCCCTGCAAAATAAAGGTGACATTACATATATGCAATGTCACCTGTAAAGCATTGGGTTGTGAAATAAATAGATTAACCAATGAGTACTTGTTACTTAGAAACAACAGTCCACTTCATTAGAACCGGTTCTGCTTCCTCACACTGAATCAGTTCAAGTGGACGTTTCACCCATGGGCCCGCTTCTTGAGTTTCTGATGTCACTGCCAAACAGTAGCTAGAGTCCGCTTTTAATCGAATGGTTTGATCATTTTCGCTGTAAACAAAACCTTGGTTTTTGGCGTCGCTACACTCTAGTAACGCGAGTTCGCTTTTTCCTTTCGCAAGAAGCCCTTGCATACACAGCCCTTCGAACGCGTAAGACTGAATTTGGTCTGTTTCGTTGTTGAATTCAAATCTCACATCATGACCCGAATAGTTGCGAGGAGAACCTTCAGGCGCTTTGGGTTTACAAGTATGAGTTTGCATTAATTCTGATTGACCAGGTCCGTAGGTATCAATACAAAACCCATAACCGTTTGGCTCATCTAAATTATCACTTAAGACAATGTATGGCGGTTCTGTCGGTACATTTGGCTCTGCTGCAAAGAGGAATGAAGGAGCAACAATTAAGCTAGATGCAACAATGAAGTTGGTCATACTTTTTAGGTTCATATTAATTTCATCCTTTAATGAAGGTAGGTGTTGTGACTAAAACGGCTTACTGGTTAAAACTTTCGGTGAACTCTACAATTCTAGCGGCATTGACACCTTTGTCACTGCGACCGATTCGAGACACACTACGAATATCGATACGGCTTTTGTTGTTTATTGGGGTAACTTGAACGACCACATCGTCCATAAAACCAAAGAAAGTTGTTTGAGCCGTTGCTTCAAAGCGTAATGCCTCTGGGTATCCTGCAACCACTTCCCATCCACTATTTTTCGCTATATCCAGTGCTTTTGCGTACGCATCTTCAGAAGAAAGGTTCGACTGAATAGGTTTAATGTATGGGTACAATTTTTTCTGTATGGCAGCCACTTCTTCTCCTGCATAAATCAGAGAGTTTTTGGCACCTGCACGCGTATCGTCTAGCTTATAAAATTCAGGTGGGTTTATAGTGTCGGTAGTAATGTCATGAATTGCAGGCTCACGCTTTACGGGGTGAGTTATGCCATGGAGCATTGGCGCGATGAGACCAAGCCCTATGAATGCAGCAACCAGAGACTTGAGCGCACCTGTACGATCACGAGTAATCCATTGGTAGATGAGCCCGAGTGTACTTAAAGCGAGTAGAGAGAGGCCGATAGGGTTGAGGTAGTTTCGAATGTAGCCAAAGCCAACAATAGGGTCCCATAAGCCCATGCGAGATCCAAATATCATCACCGCAACCATGAGTAATGCGGTAAAAGCGATGACTAGTAATAATGTTCCTATACGAGATGGTCGGTTGTTCGTCATTTTCTATCCTTTGAAAGTTTTCAGCGAGTAATGATGAGCCACTCCTAGGCTCACCATATCTTCATTTTGTTAGTATTCGGTTTTATTATTACTTCGTTTTGTGATTGCTCAGTTTGGTTGTTCTGTGTCGTTTGCTATTTCTGCTTTGTCATCTGACTTGAACAGTTTGCAGATCAAGACAAAAAATAGCGGAGCGAAGTAAATCACTAACAACGTCGCTCCCATCATGCCGCCTAAAACGGACGTACCAATCGCATTACGCGCGTTAGCACCTGCACCCGTACTCAGCACTAAAGGCAATACGCCGAGTCCGAACGCCAGTGACGTCATGATGATAGGGCGCAAACGCATCTCACATGCTTGTACCGTTGCATCAATAATGTTGACGCCTTTTTCATAAAGTTCTTTGGAGAACTCAACAATCAAAATGGCGTTCTTGGCGGTTAAACCTATGGTAGTTAGCACGCCTACTTGGAAGTACACATCGTTTTCTAACCCTCGTAACATAATCGCAGCCAGTGCGCCGAGTATGCCTAATGGAACCACCAGAATAATCGCAATTGGAATACTCCAACTTTCATACAGAGCCGCTAAGCAGAGGAAGACCATCAAGATGGAGATCGCATACAGAATTGGCGCTTGGTTGCCGGCTTCTATCTCTTGATAGGACATTCCCGTCCAGCTTACCTGTACATCATTGGAGATCTCGGCTGCCAATCTATCGATTTCAGCCATCGCTTCACCAGTACTATAACCAGAGGCGGCTTCACCGACGATTTCCACTGCAGGATTACCGTTATAACGTTGTAACTGTGGAGAACCTTGACCCCAGTGATAAGTACTGAAGGCTGAGATAGGCACCATCTCGTCGTTGTTATTACGCACAAACCATAAGTTCAGGTCTTCTGGTGTCATGCGATATTCTGCATCAGCTTGAATGTAAACTTTCTTAGAGCGGCCACGGTCGATAAAGTCATTCACGTATGACGATGCCCAAGCAATCGACAGTGATTGGTTGATGTCATCGATTTCTAAACCGAGCACTTTGGCTTTCTCATAGTCGACATCAAGGAATAGTTGCGCGGTATCCTCCAGGCCATTTGGACGTGTACTTTGCAATAATGGACTTTGTGCCGCAGCACCAAGTAGTTGGTTTCTTATCTCAATCAGCTTGTCATGACCGACAGCACCGACGTCTTCTAAGTAGAAGTTAAAGCCTGTTGAAGTACCAAGCTCTCGGATCGCTGGGCTACTAAAAGCAAAGATCTGTGCATGTTTGTAGTTTGAAAATTCACCCATAACACGGCCGATAATGGAATCCACATCGGTTCCAGGCTCCGTCCTTTCTGACCAGTCTTTCAAGCCAATGAATGCCATTGCTGCATTTTGTCCAGAGCCTGAAAAGTTGAATCCAGACACGGTAAACACGTGGTCGACAGTGTGTGACTCGTTCTCTTCAAAATAATCTTTGATATCCAACATCACTTCTTGTGTCTTTTGTAATGTGGTCCCCGTTGGTGTGGTGACCATAACCATGAAGTCACCTTGGTCTTCATTTGGTAAAAATGAACTTGGCAGCACGTTGTATAGGTAAGCCGTGCCGGCAAAAAGCATTAGGTAAACAAAAACGAAGCGTAGTGGTCGCTGTAAAGCGTGTTTAACTGAACCTCGGTATTGGCTGGATAGCTTGTCGAACCCTCGGTTAAACAGTGCAAAAAACTTATTGCTCGACGCTTTATCGACAGGCTTTAGAAGCGTTGCACACAATACAGGAGTAAGAATCAATGCGACGACAACGGATAGCACCATTGCCGAGACAATCGTCAAAGAGAACTGTTGGTAGATAACGCCCGTTGACCCTGACATGAAGGCCATAGGAATAAATACAACCGACAACACCATCGTAATACCGATTAGGGCACTGGTAATTTGTCCCATTGACTTCTTAGTTGCTTCAAGAGGAGATAGATTCTCTTCATGCATCAACCGCTCAACGTTTTCCACGACTACGATGGCATCATCAACCAGCAAACCGATCGCTAACACCAAACCAAACATGGTGAGTGTGTTGATTGAGAAACCCAGCATGGCCATGACACCAAAGGTACCAAGTAGTACGACTGGCACGGCAATGGTTGGGATTAAGGTTGCTCGTAAGTTCTGCAAAAACAGTAACATCACGATAAACACAAGCCCAACCGCTTCAAATAGCGTTTTGACCACTTCAGTGATAGAAAGGCGAATGAACAAGTTGTTATCGGTTGTTTTAACCAATACTAGTCCGTCTGGAAAGCCTTTTGAAAGTTGTTCCAGTTTTGCATCAACCGCGTTTTGTGTGTCTAACGAATTCGCGCCGGTGGCGAGGGTGATCGCAATACCTGAAGAGTCCTTACCCATGTAGGCTGGAATGGATGAAGATTCTTCACTGGCTAACTCGACACGTGCGACGTCTTTGAGCTTAATTTGAGATCCGTCACTGTCGACTTTAATTAAGATGTCCTCAAATTCTTCAACGCTGGTTAATAGGCTTTGCGCTGTGATACTGGCATTAATTAACTGAGAATCAACGGCTGGCGTTCCGCCTAGTTGTCCAACAGTAACTTGGCTGTTTTGAACCGATACGGCATTAGAAACGTCAACAGGGGTGAGACTGTAGCTGTTCAATTTTGCAGGGTCTAACCAAATACGCATCGCATAAGATGGACCGAAAATAGTCACTTCGCCTACGCCGTTAACACGGCTTAAGATGTCCTTAATGTTAGAGTTTGCGTAATCTTGAATGTCGCCCGCACTCATGCTGCCATCAGGCGAATAGAGGTTGGTGACCGACATGAAACCCGACGTACTCTTGGTCACAGATGTGCCTTGGTTTTGTACTGCTGTAGGCAGGCGATTGCTCACTTGCTGTAAGCTATTCTGCACCTGTACCTGGGCAATATCGGGGTCAGTGTCTGCGCTAAACGTTAAGGTCACACTCGCACTACCAGAAGAGTCACTTTTCGACGCCATGTAAAGAAGGTTATCTAACCCTGTCATGCCTTGTTCGATGACTTGGGTTACGCTGTCTTCAATCGTTTTCGCTGACGCGCCAGGGTATGACGTTGAAATAGTCACGGCTGGTGGTGCAATTGTTGGGTATTGCGCGACAGGCAAAGAGACGATCGCCGCAATGCCTGAAAGCATAATGACAATGGAAATCACCCAAGCAAAAATCGGTCTGTTAATAAAAAAGTTCGATAAGGACATGGTTTATTCCTCGCTCGCCAAAGCAGGAACGGTACTGTCTGTTCTGCTATCGACAACAACCGCAACATCATTTTTCATGTTAATTATGTTGGTGATGACGACTTGTTCACCGCTAGAAAGCCCCTCTTTAACAACCCAACCGTTACCCACTTCATTGCCGAGAACGACTGGCTTTTTCGCTGTTTTGTTGTCTTGGTTAACGACAAAAACTGAAGGATCACCAGACTGGCTTCTTACTACAGCTGATTGCGGAACAACAAGGTAGCCTCGTGCTTCTGGCATCGAAATATGGGCGCGTACGTACATACCGGTGAGTAAAGTATTGTCAGGGTTCGGAATGATGGCACGTAGCGTTACCGTACCGGTTGAGTCTGAAACGAGCGTGTCCGAAAACTCTAAATGGCCGACTTCGTCATACGCACTGCCGTCTTCTAACGTTATCGTTACTGGGATCTCAGCATTTTTGTCGGTAAAGGTCGCAAACTCTTTTCTGATTTTGGTAATCGCTAACGAAGATTGCTGCATATCCACGTAAACGTTCGTGGTTTGCACAATAGTCGTCAGGTAAGAAGACTGCTCAGAGGTCAATAAAGAGCCTTCAGAGACCAAAGAAAGACCAGCCTGACCTGAGATAGGCGCTTTGATTTTGGTATAAGACAGTTCAATATCGGCGTAATCCAATTCTGCTTGGCGGATCGCGACTTCAGCTTGGGCTTCTTTGTAAAGGGCGTCTGCATCGTCAAAATCTTGCTGACTGGTCAGTTTTTTTCTTAATAGTTCTTTATAGCGGAGTGCCGTTTTTCGAGCGGTATCTTCGCTCGTCAGTGCTTTCGCTAATTGAGCTTGTGCGCTATTAACGTTGGATTGATAAGTGGTTGGGTCAATTTCATAAAGTACATCATCGGCTTCTACGTGAGAGCCCTCTTTGTATAGGCGGCTTTTGAGAATCCCTGTTACTTGAGGCCTCACTTCTGCTTGCTTGAACGCGGCAATTCGTCCTGGCAACTGGGTCGTCAAACGCAGTGTTGTTGGAGTCAAGTCTAAAACGTCGACATGAATAGGACCTGGGGCTGGTCGTTGTTCCATAGCTTGTTCGCCACAGCCCAATAGTAGAGAACTAGAGAGAAGTAAGCCCAAAGGCAATCTTAACGCGCGGGGTAGAAACATAATGAAACCTTATCCTAGAAGCAGAATTGCAAACATAGAAAAAAGGATAGCAGTTATATGGTTAAGGCAGGGTTAAGGCTCAGGGGTTATACGAGTCATTGGATAGCTGCAAATAACTTGATGCAGATTGCATTCCTGAACTTAGAAACGCTTAGTTATACGTCTCTCTGTTGTTCGTTGTTTCTTTATCACCACACATTTATCACACAATTTAATGTTTTTTAATAAAACTTATTTATTATCAGTGTGTTGCATGGTGTTAACGTCTCAAAGTTCCCTCACATTTTTTCGTTATCCTAGGAGTAATGAAAAAATTGGGAAAACCTTCGCATGAAAAACATCAAACAGTTAGTGACGATCACTTTACTTGTTATCGCTATCGGTGCTGTCGCCGCTTATTTTTATATGAAGAACGATGCCTCAATCGTCACTTATTCTACGGAGCCTGTTCGCATCGGTAACATCGAAGAGGTGGTGCTCACTAACGGTGTGCTATATCCCTACAAAATGGTGAATGTGGGTGCTCAAGTTTCAGGCAAGTTAGAGTCGATAGCCGTGACGGTCGGTGACACACTTAAAGCTGGTGATGTTATTGCTCAAATTGATAACCTTTCACAAGAAAACGCATTGAAAGAATCCCATGCTTCACTCACTAACATTAATGCGCAATATCGAGCGAAAAAAGCGCAGATTTATCAGTCACAACTTGCTTTTGAACGACAAAAGGCGATGTTGTTAAAAAATGCCAGCTCGCAATCCATGTATGACGCAGCAGAGGCCGAACTTCTTGTTTATGAAGCCGAACTCGACCAACTGGTTGCAGAAAAAGAGAAAGCGCTGATCAGTGTCGATGACGCTCAACTGGATTTAAGCTATACAAAGATCGAATCACCGATTGATGGCACGGTTGTTTATGTCTCTGTTGAAGAGGGGCAAACCGTTAACACAAATCAATCGACACCTTCCATTGTTGAAGTCGCTCAACTTGATGTTATGACGGTCAAGGCACAAGTGTCTGAAGCCGATATCATTCACATTGCGACGGGGCAAAAAGTGTATTTTTCGATTTTAGGCGCGCCACAACACAATTTTTATGGTGAACTGAAATCAATTGAGCCTGGCCCAACCCTTTTGACTGGCGACGATAGCGAGCTAAACATTGGTGATAATGATGCTATTTATTATAACGCGGTATTTGATGTCGATAACACGGAAGGGTTGCTGCGCTTTGGTATGACAGCGCAAGTCTCGATCGTACTAGATGATGCACAAGAAGCACTATTGGTTCCGTCTCAAGTCCTGACTAAAAAGCTTCCCGGCAAGAATCGTTATCGTGTCCCTGTTTTAGTTGAAGGCGCATTAGAGATGCGAAATGTTGAGATTGGCATCAATAATAAAGTGTATGCACAAGTTCTGGATGGGCTAGAGCTAGGAGATCGAGTTGTTATTGGTCAAGCGAACGCCAAATCGTCATCAGGTTTTGATATGTCATCGACATTAGGGCCTGAGAAAGGTGGTCGTGGTAATGGAGGTCCTGGAGGTCGTGGTCAAGGTAATGGCGGGAGACCTTAGTTATGAGTGACGTTCTATTAGAAATCTCAGGACTCAGTCGTTGTTTTCCTGCAGGTGATGATCAGTTAACGGTATTGAACAACGTTAACCTAACCATACGTCGCGGTGAAATGATCGCGATAATGGGGGCTTCTGGTTCGGGTAAATCGACTTTAATGAATATTTTAGGTTGCTTAGATACTCCTAGCGAAGGAACTTATCTTGTTAATGGTCGAGATACATCGGTAATGAACCCTGATCAATTAGCGGAATTACGCCGTGACTATTTTGGTTTTATATTTCAACGTTATCATTTGTTAGATGATCTCACTGCTATCGGTAATGTCGAGATCCCTGCGCTTTACTCAGCCGAAAACAAAGCGTCCCGCCAAGCACGAGCTGAGCAACTGTTAAAAAGGTTGGGGCTAGCGGAGCGAATGGATCATAAGCCAAGTCAACTTAGTGGTGGGCAACAACAGCGAGTTAGTGTCGCCCGCGCTTTGATTAATGGTGGTACTGTGATCCTTGCCGATGAACCAACCGGGGCTCTCGATAGCCATAGCGGTAAAGAGATGATGGACTTACTTCGTGAGTTGCATCAACAAGGGCATACTATTGTTCTGGTTACTCATGACCCTAAGATCGCCGCCTCCGCGGAGCGCGTAATCGAGATCTCTGATGGAGAAATCGTGAGTGATATAACGAGCGGTGCCAATAATGATAGCGCCTCAACTGAATATTCAGCGACAAGAATCGAAGAGAAACAAAGTGTCAATAAACCTATATCAAAGCCGTTTTCTGCACAGTGGTTCAGCGTTGTTGAAGCGTTCAAAATGTCGCTATCCGCAATGGGAAGCCATCGACTAAGAACGTTTCTGACGATGCTGGGGATCATCATCGGTATTGCGTCTGTGGTGTCCGTTGTAGCGATTGGCAATGGTTCTCAAGCTCAGGTTTTGTCACGAATGGCTTCAATGGGCACCAATACTATTGAAATCAAACCTGGTTCTGGGCTGGGCGACCGACGTGCTGGGCGAGTGAGAACCTTGACAGCAAGTGATGCAAACGCTTTAACGAATCTCTCCTTTGTTGATAGTGTGACACCGACTGTGCGTGTGAATGTGGCGGTGCGCTATGGTAATGAGGCGGTGACAGCAGAAGTGCAAGGTGTTGGTCCTGACTACTTTCGCGTTCGAGGTTTTGAAGTCGCACAAGGGCAGTTATTTGATGAGGGAAGTATCGATGCACTAGAGCAAGTGGCGGTTATTGATAACAATACCTTAAATGACCTTTTCCCTGATGGTGAAGCACTTGGCAAAGTCATCTTTTTAGGTCGCTTGCCAGTGCGTATTATCGCGGTTACCGAAGCAAGAGAAATGGCGTTTGGCAATAGTGATGCTCTGAATGTTTGGTTACCTTATAGCACGGTAAATTCTCGTATTTATAGCCAAAATTACGTTAATGATATTACGGTTAGGGTGAGCGACGAAGTATCCAGTACCGCTGCAGAGCAAGCGATCATTAATTTAATTAAAATGCGCCATGGTGTGGAAGATTTCTTTACCGTGAATACGGATACGGTCAGAGAAAATATCGAACAAACTTCATCAACGATGACCTTACTTATCTCGGCTATTGCCTTTATTTCATTGGTGGTGGGTGGCATCGGTGTTATGAATATCATGCTGGTGTCGGTAACCGAACGAACGCGAGAAATCGGTATTCGTATGGCAGTTGGAGCAAGGCAAGCGGATATTCTAAGACAATTTTTAATAGAAGCCGTTTTAGTGTGTTTGTGTGGGGGCGCTTTGGGGATAGGGTTAGCTTACGCTGTGGGCTTGATTGTCTCATCGACGAGCAGTGGTTTGAGTATGATTTATTCGACAAACTCAATTATTGCGGCCTTTATTTGCTCAACACTGATCGGGATTCTCTTCGGTTTCTTACCTGCTAGAAATGCAGCAAGATTAAACCCGGTGGATGCGTTATCTCGAGGATAAGGAAAGAACGTTGAAGATAGATTATAAATTGAAACTCATTCATAAGTTCTTCTTTGCTTTTTGTATCACAAGCTTTGTCGCGGTGTGCATTATGCTCGCTTTGATCATGCAGAACCTGTCGTCGGGTTTTCATGACTTTATCAAAGAGGCCGAATCGAGCTATATCAAGCAAGTCAGCCAAAAGTTGGGAGAGTACTATCAAACCAATGGGTCGTGGCAATCGCTAAAAGAAGACGAGAAGCATTGGCGACGTTTGGTGGGCACTCGAAAAGGGCCAGAGGAGCGTGAGTCACTCGCTTTACCGACGGATACGACGGGAATGAGCCAGTTATTGCAAACGCAGAGAAGACTCAGTTTATATGATGTCGATAAAACGGTGGTGGTAGGCCGCTCTCGAATTGATGAAAGCGCCTTTACTCACGCCATTGTGTTAGACGGTGTCGTGATCGGCTGGCTCAGTTATGTCCCTTCGCGGCTGGCTGAACACAGCCCTGCCAACGCATTTTTGGCTGAGCAATACCAAAGTTATGTTGCGATTACGTTGGCCGTTATCGCTCTTGCGTTTATAACAGCTTGGCTTTTCTCTCGTCACTTGGTTGCGCCCATTTTTAAAGTGAATGAAGGTACGACTCAGTTGATTCAAGGTAATTTTTCAACAAGGGTGGAGAGCGCTAGTAACGATGAACTTGGCGTACTCACAGACAATATTAACGTTCTGGCTCAGACACTGGAGAAGAACAAAACGGAACGCTCAAAGTGGATGTCAGACGTTGCTCATGAACTGAAAACACCGCTCACAGTGGTTCGAGGGCAACTTAACGCGATCCAAGATGGGATTTTTAAAGCGGATGAAAAGCGCTTACAGGTGATGATTGATCAAATTGATAGCATGAGCCATTTAGTCGGTGATATTTATCAGTTGTCTATTACTGATATTGGCGGTTTGTCATACCAAAAATCTTCATTCGATCTTGTTGAACTTCTCAAAGATATCTTACTTGGCTTTAAGGTTAAGACCGATGAATTGGGGCTAGGTTTAGAGTGTGAATCGCTGTATACGAAAGAGCATGCAGCGTGTTTTGTGGTGGCTGATCGAGAACGTTTGACGCAGTTGTTTACCAACATATTGGAGAATAGCTGTCGTTATACCGATGCTCCGGGAAACATTACTTTATCCCTTCACAAAGACAAAAATACCGTTGAGGTGGCAATCGAAGACACATCTCCATCCATACCTGAGCAAGATTTCACGCGGGTATTTGAACGCTTTTATCGAGTAGAACAATCTCGCAGTCGAGAGCATGGTGGCTCTGGTATTGGTTTAGCATTGTGTTATCAAATTATCGAGGCGCATCAAGGCACTATTTGTGCTAAAAAATCAGTTCTGGGCGGTGTTAAAATGATGATAACCCTACCGATCCATCACCATACTGGCTCACAATAAGATTTCGATAGAGGAAAGAGAGAATGAAGACGCATATTTTGATTGTGGAAGACGAGGAATACATTGCCGAAGTCTTGATCGCGTATTGCCAAAATAGCGGCTTTGAAGCGACCCACCTCGCGTCGGGTGCGAATGTTGTTGAGACGGTGAAATCGCAGGCGTTTGACTTAATGTTACTTGATTTAATGCTGCCAGATGTAGATGGTGTGGAAATATGCAAACAAGTACGTCAATTTTCTCAATTACCTATCATCATGGTGACCGCAAAAAGTGAAGAGATTGACCGATTAATTGGTTTAGAGTTCGGAGCTGATGATTATATCTGCAAGCCGTTTAGCCCTAGAGAAGTGATTGCGAGGATCAAAACGGTACTGCGCCGCATTCAACCAAACCTAGTATCTAACCGTTCTTCTCAACCTAGCGCTGAGTTAGTTTTGGGACAATTTGTATTAAAGCCTGACGAATATGAGGCCCGATTTGGTGGCTGCTTTCTTGACTTAACGCCCAAAGAATTCATGTTACTTCGCCTGCTAGTGGAGCATCCGGGCCGAGTGTATAGTCGTGATGATATTCTCAATGCGCTTTACAGCGACCTTGCCGATGTATCAGACAGAAATATTGATACCCACATAAAGAACATCCGTAAAAAAATCCATGCCGTAGCACCAACAGCAAACCCTATCCGTTCGGTTTATGGGGTAGGGTACAAATTGCTGATTGAAATGCCTAAGTAGCCAGAGATATTTTGCTTAATATCCTGTCAGCTCCATATAGCCAGAACCAGAGTGGGATCCTTTAATCATGATTGGTCCTTCCCAATAGGGCACCGATAGTGGCATTTTCGCATTTGGATTAAGTGCCGAAACAGTCAGTTTAATTTGTTGCGTCGGAATCTTAATTTGCCATTCTGTTGGATAGTCACGCCCATCGATCTCTGTTTTCTTGGTGACGGTTAAGCTGATGTCTTGTTGTTTAATCGCGATGCCAGAACCTTCTCGCTGCATTAACCTCGCATGGGAATAGCTGGCTTTGCCTGTTTTTGAATCTCGAAGTTGGAACACGACCAAACTGGTTGCATCGTTTAACCTTAGAGCAAACCAATCCCAACCTTGTTGTGAGTCGAGCAAAAACTGCGAACTCCACTCTCTATCGATCCAACCTTTGCCTGATACTTGATGTGCGACTCCATTAATGATCACTTTGCCTGATACATCAATGAACGGCTGACTGTAGTAATACGAAGCTACCTTCGCGTCACCGCTCTTGGTGCTGTAGCCTTGGTCGCCCTGTTTTTGGTAGGGTGCATCGTTAGTTAATTTGAGCGAGTAACCAAACTGTTCAGAATCTGCATTCAACGTAGCAGGGAATAGATCATCGGTAGCCGAGGTCCATTGCCAATCATCAAGGTAAACTCGAAATGGTGAAGAATCGACACCTGCTAGCTTAGCTTGACCGCGAGACCATTTTTCGTTGGCATAGTGTTTGTCTTTGGTGGTGACGGCACTATGCGCCATATAGATCTGTTGGCTTTGCCATGTTGTTTTCTGAGTGCTGTGGTCACTTTCTTGTGGTGCGGTTGCGAAACGAAATTGAGTCCATTGCACACCTAATGAGTGACCTTCTTCATCAGTCAGATTGGCAGTTAAATACCACCATTCATGACGAAAATCAGGGTGTGCTTGATGGTCGGCAGGAAAGGTGATGTCGATGCCTTTTACCACTGTAGTGAACTGCGCTTTGTCTGTTTGCGTTTCTTCGTCAGTTTGTCTTTCAGTGCTGAGGATTGAGCCCATGTTTTGGGGCCGTGAGTCTTCACATGCGATAAGAGATAAACTCAACAGAATGAGCGCTGTTGCCTTAATTAGTTGGTTCATCACAACACCTCACTTTGCAAGCTGCACACGACCGGCTTACTGACCAAACGCCACAGCGGAATTAAGGTAGCAACCACTGCGACTAAAATAGTGATGACAGCAATGTTCAGTGCGTCACTCCAGCTCCATACGTAATTTAAGCTCCAACCGAATGCGCGAAGGGTGACGATGTCCGTCAGTACATAGCCTACCATGGCACCAAGCGGCACGGCGACCACTAGAGTAAAAGCGACCAGAACAACGATTTGCCCCACCACCATAACCATTAATTTCTTCCGACTAACGCCAAGCGCATACAACCTTGCAATAGCGGCCTTGCGTGCGTCGAGCAACATAAAGCATGCACAGAACAAACCAATAACAGCAACCATTAAAGTGACGCCATTGAGCGCTCGCGTAATGGCAAAAGTTTGTGAGAAAATGTCCAAAGCGATGGACTTGATTTGGGCTTGATCGTAAAGCTGACTAGGATGCAAATTCAATTGTTGGCGTAATTGTTCGTACACCTGTTGTGGGTCGCCAGATACTTTGATTCCCAAGCTGGTGGGTAAGTCCGTAAAGCCGTTTTCAAGCCATAAGTTGGGAGCCAATAACACTTCCCCATTTGGTGAGCCATAGTCATGGAAAATCGCGCCAACACTCAATGTATTGTCTTGGATAGCGTCTAATTTGAGTTGGCTTCCAAGGGACAAGCCGAGCTTCACCGCCGTAGGTTCGCTTATCGCCACTAATTCACCTTGGTAAAAGCGCGTCCAGAAGTTATAAACATGAGATTGGAACACCATGGTTTGTTCAAGTGTTTCATTGTCTTTGGTGCCGAGCAAAATAGGCAAGCCTTGCAAGTTATCATCAACGTAGTATTGCTTGTAGACGGTTTCAACGTTATCAAACAGGGTTAAGGCATGTTCAACATTGGCAATTTCACCTTGGGCGGGGCTAACGTAAATGTCGGCATGCAATCGCTGTTCAAGCCATTGCTTTAGGGTGGACTCAAAACTGCCAACTAAGGTATTCATTCCTATATTGGCGGTAACAGCAAGAAGCAGGGCCATCATGGCAAGGGAAAGAGGGGAGATCAGCTCACGCAGTTCAGCAAACAGATATTGTATTAAACCTGATTGGGCGCGCTTTTCGCTCCAACTCGCTAGCACACTTAGGGTTTTCGGTAGATACAAAGGTATCGACACCACTAACACACCGAGCCAGGCCATCGTGAACCGGTGGTGTTCGCTAAGCCATAAACCGGCCAACGCCAAAACAGTGAGTACCACACCAACAACAAATAGCTGATTTTCGTTCGAGGCTTCCGGCGCTTGATAAAAACCACCATGTGAAGAGAGAGGCTGGCGGACGCGCTGCTTAAAGTGCTGCCAACATGCAACCAGCGTTGCGGCTAGAGTGAGCAGTAAAGCTTGCGCTAACCATTGCCACTGCCATGTACCGGGAAGCAGTGTTGCACCATAAAGTTGCTCAAGCGTTATCGCGACGGTGGGGTGGAGCCAGTGGCTTAATTGAATTCCTAAAATGAAACCAAGCGACGCACCCAATGTGACTAAAAGAGTCAGCTCGACTAACAGAGCTGAAAATACGATGCTTGGCGCAATTCCAGCTTGTTGAATTTGCACCAACAGCCGATTACGTTTCAGCAAACTGTACTTAACACCGTTGTAAGCGATGAACAGGCCAACCAAAAACGCCAACAAACTCATGGCGGTGAGATTGAGGTGAAAGCTGTCAGTAATCGAGCCGAGATCGGTACTTTCATTATTGGTGATCCATTGCCCTTGTTCGCCAACGATGCTTTGCCATTTATCGAGTGAGTTGTTATTGGGATTAAACACAGCGATGTAGCTCAGTTGTCCTTGTTTGTTGAGCAGTAGCTGAGCGAATCCAATGTCCATCAGCATTCTACTACCCAGTTGCCATTCGTCTGGTAGCACCACGACTTTGGTTTTGATTTCATCCAGAGTGAGCGTGTCTACTTCGCCCAAGTTTTGGTATTGCGATTGGCTCATCATCACGATGGGCTCGCCCGCTAAGAGTGGCGGTAAAGGTAAGGCGGTATCGAACAGGGAAATGTTTGGATCATTGCCTCGAGTATTGTCTTTTTCGTTATCGCTTTTTTCATCGACGCCAGAGTAACGAGCTCTTGAGGTGAGAGCGGCGATTAATTCACTGCCTTGTATTGACCAACGACGTCCTTGCTCGTCTCTCACTTGCCCTTCAATCACAGGCAGCGCGGCACTTAATCCATTTTGTCTCAAGGTGAAGTAAAGCGATTCTGGTAAGTAGTTTTGCCCTGATGGCGGAATGATTAAGTTTTGCGCCTGTGCGCTAAGTTGCTCAGTCGATTCTGAATAACTACGTTTCGCATTAAGGTTAATGGCTTGCACGGCGACAAACAAGGTCACCGCCAGCACGATGCCGATTAAAATTGCAGCAGCTTGTAACGGTGATTGGCGATAGTGCGCCGCGAACAGATTTAGAGTCAGTTTGGTATGGGTGAACTTGGTGCTCGCAAACCTAGCTTGCTTCATAGGGCTGCTCACTGGCTTGCGATAGAGCCTTTTTCAAATCAACGGTCTTCAAACGACCATCATCTAAAACCAACTGTGTTTGCATAAAACTGGCACACTCAGGGCTGTGTGTGACCAACAGTACAGCAGTGTTGCCTTGTGTGGTGATTTCACTCAGCAACTTCATGACTTCCAAGCCTGCTTTTTGGTCGAGGTTGCCTGTCGGTTCATCGGCAAGCAGTAGCTTGGGTTTGTGGGCTAGCGCACGTGCAATAGCGACACGTTGCTGCTGGCCGCCAGAGAGCGCAGAAACATGCCTATCAAGTAGCTCGCTGATGCCTAAAGCTTCCACCAAATAATCACACCAATCGTTCCATTTTTGTTGGTTTAAATGAAGCGGGAAGGCGATGTTTTGTTTTACGTTGAGCGGGGTGAGTAAGTTGAACTGTTGAAAGATAACGCCGAGTTTGTGATGGCGAAAGCGACTCCATTGCGGATCCTTCCAAACCATCGCGTTATCGCCATCTAGCCACAACTCACCAACTGAAAGTGGTTCGAAACCAGCAATCACGTTGAGTAGGGTGCTTTTGCCACTGCCACTCGCTCCTGTCAAAGCCACACTTGCGCCTGTCGCCAATGTGAAGTCGACGCCTTCCAATACGTTATGGGTCTCTTTGCCATCAACAAAGCTTTTGCTCGCATGTTTGAGCGTGACAATTGGGCTTTCCATTTCATCTCCCTAAAACCAAAAACAGAATCAAAAGGTGTCGTTTCTATTGGCAATTACCGAAGCGATAGGCCCTATGAGATTCTAGACAACAATTTAAAAAAATTAGCGATTTACATCGAATTATTAATAACTTGTACTTCGATTAGGAGAAAATAGATCAATATAAGAAGAGGGGATAACGATTGAAGGGCAATTTGGACGGCTTATAACTTGAGATTCGAGGGCCGTGCTGGCTTGGTGAATGCTTGAACTAGGTTTTTATATCAAGTCATGAGTTAGCTTCTAGCTCAGATCTGCCCCAAAGTTAGCTGAACACTCATAAATGAGTTGAGTTTACCACTGTTGTTATGCCATTGGTGTAGCCAGCACTGTATAAATCAATAGGACATAATAATTTTCAATTACGCCTGGTTTACACTCTGTAATTGTTTATGTAGGCTCTAAAGAGAAGCGTTTATATCGGGTACTACTTGGAAAGGTGAGTGTGTTATTAATGTCGGTAATCTACCGATAATTGATACTCTCTGAATAACTTCCAACACTTGATGGCTTCAATGAAAGTCTTGATAGGGCAATTAACATATTGATGAGCTAATAGCCCTTTGTATCTTTAACTGTAGTTCGATTTAGGAGAGTTTGTGAATCAAGGTGTAGAGTTGGATGTAGATATTGGTAAAAAACATATAGTGATTCAGCGTCGTTATGAGGCTTTAGGAGCATTCAATGATTTATTAATTGCAGTTTGGTTTTTGGTTGGTAGCTTCTTCTTTTTAAATGAGTCTCTGATTGAAAGTGGTACTTGGTTATTTATAGTAGGTAGTGCGCAGCTAATCATCAAACCATCAATTAAGCTAATGAGCTTAGTTCATGTTAGTCGAGTGTCCAAAGCATTGACACAATAGCTATTGTTATGCACCAAGGTTACTGACAAAACCAATTAATAGACTAGATCTAAACTCTTCTACAAATAAAATTGTTCTTCATCGTTTCTTTGTTTTATATCGACTTACGAAAGTCGCTCTGCCAATTCGTTTTAAGAGATATTCTGGGTAGGTATCTGATAGATGGAGTTAAATACTGGCTTCTGATTGCCTCTAGGTGTCGCAGGGGAAAGGAGCACTTAAATCTAGGCAAGTTCTTCCTTGGTAAGAAGCCTAAAAGTAAGGTCGGTGTTAAATGAATCCTGATATTATAGCTAAAGCTATAAGCTGAAAGGTAAAAACCAATCAGCTTATAACTTAACCTAAAATCAGAAAAGCCATCGCGAACATCACACCTATTGAAAAACGGTTTTGGTTGCAATGGCTTAAGCTGAGAGCCAGCTAATTAATATTCAAATTGGATGCTAGCCATATAATTTCGACCCTCACCAATATCAACATCCTCACCACCTAATTGAGTGCTTCTTGTATTGCCGCCTCCATCTAGATAATCAGTATCAAATAGATTTTCAATATTGAAGCGAGCTACGATGTTGAGGTCGTTGTACTTCTGAGTGTAAGAGATACCGGTATCAATACGCGTATATGCATCTTTCTTGAAAGTGTTACCTGAGTCACCGTAGCGGCTTCCGACATGGACAACGCCTAGATTTAGATTGGTGTCATCTCTAAGTTTGTAATTTGACCATATTGACGCTGAAAACTCAGGTGTATTCGCTGGTACATTACCCTCGTAAGAAGCGCTGTTTGTTATCTCTGCATCAAGATATGTAGCAGATCCTGAAAGACTTAACTTACTACTAACGAGCCCCTGTGCTGCGAATTCAGCTCCTCGATGAACCTGTTCGCCATCTTGAGTCAAAATATCTTCATCTGCATTATCTGGGTTTTCAACGCTTAGTTGAATGTTCGATAAAGTTGTCTCAAACAAAGCCCCAGTCAAAAATAAGCGACGATCAAATAGCTCCCATTTGGTTCCGACTTCATAAGATTTACCTAATTCAGCGTCGAGTTTTTCACCTTCGTTTATATAAGATGTACCCACTTCACCTTGTGGAATGAAACTTTCTGAGTACTGGACATAAATAGAGCTATTATCTGAAGGGTGGTAAATAATCCCTGCTTTTGGTGAAACTTGGCTTTCAGTAATATCATCATGTTTCTCGTCATAACGAACACCCACTAGAAGATGCCATTGATCATTGAATTTTGTTAAGTTTTGGATGTAAGTACCCCAAAGATCGTAAGAAGACGCTCTTATGCTAGTATTCAACGATTCAGGGAAGTCGACAGACTCTCCAACACTTGCACTAACTACATCACCTGTATGATTTATACGGTCGAAAGAATACCTCAAGTAGTTCGCACCAATTAATAGAGTATTCTCAGTTCCAACTAAATCGAAGTTGTGGGTAAGATCAACATAAGCGGTATCATGGTTCCACTCGTCATACTGTTCACCGGGGGTCAGAGTGACAGTCCCATTTTCTTCATAGTTGCTAAAGTTAGTCCATGTGTAACGATAATCACGTTCATATCTTTGGGCGTTGTATCCCGTCTTTATGTTGGTGTCATAACTTGGTGATAGGAGAAGGTCAAAACCGTAGTTTTGAACTTTAATATCAGTATTAGCCCAATCAGCGTCCCAAATATATTTGCTGCCTGCAACTGGCTTACCATCCACAATGTAAGAGCCAGTATCAACATCACCGTCATAATCAAAATAGTCATAATGCAGAGATAACATCGCTTTTTCATTGATGTCATAATCAACCATTAGTGCACCGATCATGCGTTCTGTTTGAGGGTTGCTTCCATCAGCATATTCGCGCCAAGAGCTGTAGCTATCCTTTACTAGGATAGTTCTTGCGCGCAAAGATTGATCTTCGTTAAGTGAGCCACTGAGATCTATCATAGTTTTAGATTTATCGTTAGAGCCAATGTCTTGGCGCAAAATGAGTTGCGTCTCAGACGTTGGCTTTTTTGTCACCATGTTAATTAGACCGCCAGGCTCTGATTGACCATAAAGTAAACTTGATGGACCTTTTAACACCTCGACTCGTTCTAGTAGCTCGGTCGGTTGTGGGTAATACGACCAGAGTTGATGACCATCTCTCATGATCCCGCTACCACTACCAACATCAAAACCACGCATGGTAAAGTATTCAATGTTGTGCCCTTTGGTATTCCCTGTTGTTACACTTGACTCATACTCTAAAACTTCTCCAAGACTACTTGCCCCTTGCTCTTCGAACATTGAACTGTCTATGACCGTAATTTGCCCCGGAGTTTCTAATTGAGTCATCTCCATACGCATAGCGGTGTTGTTGGTATCATTCTTATAATGAGCAAACTCGCTACCCACAATTGTCATTGTTTCAGCTGGCACCATTGGCTCTTCAGTCGTATGACTTTCTGCAAATGCTTGATTCGCTAATACTGCACTGATTAGTAGCGATACCTTTGTTTTGAAAAACACTGTACTTTTAACTCCTATTTATTATTTTTTATCATCGTTAGATTTTTTCTTCGCGTAACCAGTTTCGCCAATACCAAAGATTGACCGTATTGGCTTCCATAGACCCTGTCGTTGTTTAAGCGATGGAAGAAACAAATTATCCGTAACCTGAACCGCGCTCATTCTTTGATGACGTCTAACGAGTCGTTTATTCCTCCGCAAGGTAAATGACAATGATTTACATTTGCATTGAATTTACATTATTTACATTTTCTTACACTTTCTGTGTTTAAATCACAGCTCTCTGGTTGGTGTAAATTTGTCCAAAAAGACATAACAACTAATCAATAGGAAAAGGAACACGTTATTAATGCCGCATGGTTTAGAGGTAAACTAAGTAAGCAAAGGAACCGGAGACAGTAAAAAATGTCGTCGCCTAACGCTCCCAATCATGTTGATGGGCAGTTTGTAATAGCTCAATGAATTGGCTACTTGATTGGAGATTTGTAATACTTGAAACTATCCGTGAGATGCTAATTTAGTCCACTCATTGATACGTTGCTGTGCAGAAGAGAGGAGGGGGAACATCGTAACGCAGAAATATTCCGTTCTTTGTTTCGGCTGATTCAATATATGCTTCACTCTGGCATCATTTGGTATATTTTTTCATCGAGCTATGTGGCTAAATTTAATTGTCCACTACATTTATATAAAACCTATGAGGTAGAAAGTAATTGTATGAAAGTTGCAATAGGTAATGACCACGCTGGACTTGAATTAAAGCAGAAGCTTGTCACTCATATTGAAAATAAAGGCCATACCGTTATTGATATGGGTACAGGAAATAAGGAACGTACACATTCAGCGCTCTATGCAGATAAAGTAACCAAATTGGTTAAACTTAAACGCGTAGATATGGGCATATTAATCTGTGGGACAGGTGTAGGAATGAATATTTGTGCTAACAAAGTTAATGGTATAAGAGCTGTGATGGGCTTTGAATCCCATACTGTTGAGCAGGCTAGGCGACATAATGATACTAATGTACTTACTTTGGGAGCCTTGACTATTGAACCGACACTAGCAATAAAACTAGTTGATATTTGGCTGGAAACTGAGTTTGACGATAGTGAAACTAGGCGT
This sequence comes from Vibrio sp. S/42/10, assembly GCF_029890535.1. Classification (NCBI taxonomy): domain Bacteria; kingdom Pseudomonadati; phylum Pseudomonadota; class Gammaproteobacteria; order Vibrionales; family Vibrionaceae; genus Vibrio; species Vibrio sp. S/42/10. The sequence goes on from NZ_JAKMZC010000002.1 coordinate 315,201, forward strand.
TATAGGTTGCATTTAATCGAAAAAATTGAAATCGATCAAAATGAGAGTGACATATAAGAGCTAAGGCTGATAGACAACGGTTTCTAAAGGCCCTGCATAAAATAACGCAAACTACCTCTGTCACTTTGAGTAAGCAATTTGAAAAACAGGACGAGCTATTATTTTGTCCAAAACCTTGTCACTTTAAATCTTAACCAACGTCAATTTTTAACTCAGAATTACCCTTTTTCATGTTTCAAAGAGACTACTTTTATCCGTTAACAACTCATATCACTTGACCTGTCTACAGGTAACGACTTTAGAATGATTAGCCTTATACTTATCATGACTAAAGAGGCACATTTCGTTGTACCAATTACGAGACTTACAGCAATCAAAGATACTTCAGCTCTTTAACCACCTTTCATCGACAATGAAAGGGATCACTCTTGCCCTTATATCTACAGCACTGTTTACTATAGTTGGGGTATTTGTTCGACAACTCAGTACAGACTATGACACATTTCAGATCCTGTTCTTTCGCCAGCTCATCTTTATGCTCTTGCTCCTGCCTGCGATCAGAAAAAATATTGGTGTGCTGCTTAAGCCCAACAAAATATCGCTTCACCTACTAAGAATACTAGGCGCTTTTACCGCTCTATATTTTGGCTTTATTTCAGTGAGCAACATTCCATTTTCTGACGCAACAGCACTCGGTTTTCTGCAGGTACTTTTTGTGGCTCTAATCGCTCATTTCGTATTGGTAGAGCAGATCACCAGCAGTCGAATTTTCACGATTGTGGTTGGATTTATCGGGGTAATGACGGTTGTTCGACCGACCTTTGCAAGCCATAACCTTTATGTTTTATCTGGCGTGATTGCCGCACTAGGCGCGTCGGTAGCGGTAGTGTGTGTTAGGAAAGTGGCACAGAGCGAACCAAAGATAACATTGATGGCATACCAAGCTCTGGCAATTGGTTTGATGACATTAATACCAACCCTTTACTTATGGCGCACACCAACAGTCGAAGACTTTATGCTACTGCTGTTAGTTGGCATCATCTCTTCGTTTGCTCAGTATGTTGGTATCTCTGCATATAAATGGGTGCAAGCCAACATCATTGCCAATGTTGAGTATGTAAAGATTATCTATTCACTTATTATTGGCTTAGTTGTCTTTTCTGAAATTCCTGATTTATGGTCAATGATTGGCGCACTGATTATTCTTATCAGTGCATTGATTCCATTGATTTGGTCTCACTATCAAACAACCAAAGAGGATAGCCCTAAGTGTTGAGCATCAAACAATTTTGTGAGCAACTTGAGGTATGTCGAACAACGGTTCTCTACTACGAGCGAAAGGGGCTAATTACTCCCGCAGCTAGAGCATCTAACGGTTATCGCCAATATGGAGAGCGAGAACTTGATAGGTTTAGATCAATACTTGCCTATCGCTCTTATGGTATTCCCGTCAGTGAGATTGAGAGCCTGCTACAGCAATCTCAGGATGAAGACCGAGATGTGGTACTAAGACAACAGTTTGCTGCCCTCGATCTAGAAATTCAAAAATTGCGCCAGCAGCAACAGTCCATAATGGCGTTACTCAAAGACCCTGAACTTCTTAATCAAGGCCTACTCACCAAAGAGCGTTGGACAGAAATACTTAAAGAATCAGGAATGGATGAACAGGGTATGATCAATTGGCACAAACGCTTTGAGCAGATGGAGCCGCTAGGACATCTCAAATTCCTGCAATCTTTAAATATCGATGAAGATGAAATTGCGCAGATAAGGGCGTGGTCTCGCCAATCATAAATCAGCGATCTGGGATTAGATATTTCAACTCTAAGCCGTAATATGTGCGATATTCTCTACTCTAGTTTGTTAAAAATTCGCGATGTTAATTGATTGCTAGCACAGCATCGATTTTAACTGTAGCGTGTTCATAAACAATCTAGGATCGTTAAACTTGTTCAACATTGATGGAGTTGGCAAGCAATCGTCATCGACGTAGTCTACATAATCGGCCGCAGAATCAAAGATCAATATATCCAAAGCCAACCGATCCAGCCCGTATCGGCCTCGATGGATCATATCCGCCGAAAATACCAACAAGTCGCCTGCAGCTAACGGTATTTGCTTCCCGCCAGAGATGTCATCACTGCTCTCTTTACCATTCACTTCTTGGCGAACATTGTATTCCTCTTCATTGTCCCATCGCTTGTGTGTTCCGGGGATGAGCTCCATTCCGGGTTCATCAAATAAGGGGACGCGTAGGTGTAATACTTGCGTTTCTAGTATTACTCTCATCTGGTCATCAATGTCATAATCGTATTGACAGTCACGATGCCAAAAGTCTTTCTGCTCCGGGTTTACAGGGTTGAAGAATAGTTGCGTGTTCATGAATGCAGGGTTGTTCGGAATTACCGCATCAACGACATCCATGACTTTTTTTGAGCTAATGAAATCAAAGAGTGCAGTTCTATCATCAGTAGGTAAATATTGGCTTCCCGTAATTAGAGACGAGTTAAACGCTTCTTCTTGATAGAACTCTTCGTTGTCGGCCTTCCACGATTCATGGAATTTAAGTACGACTTTTCTAAGCGATGCAATTTGAGCTTCATCGAAATAATTTCTGAGAACAAAGTAACCCTGCTCGTCGTATTGGTTACTTAATTGTTGGTTGTTTTCTAACACTGACTACCTTCGTGCTATCTATACCGTGAATGTGCACGGATTTCTCGAGCGCATAATGCCAGACTGTAGTGATTCAACCAAGTAAGGAATGAGGGAATGATTAAACACCACGGTATGACGTAGTTCAACTACTGCCACATTACCAACACAGCTGCGATAGAAAGTAAGATCAGCGCAAGAATGTCTTTGCGAGCAATACTTTGCCCCAACCAGAAGTAAGAGATCAATACCATAAAGACTACTTCGATTTGCCCTAATGTTTTTACATAAGGCACGGCTTGAAGTGACATCGCGCTAAACCAGCCAAGAGAACCAATTACACTTGCTAGGCTTGTCATTACCACCAGTTTCGACTTGGTAAAGATCTGGCGCAATGTGTCGCGTTCTCTGAAAAAAAGATACGTACAGATAATCACTGTCTGAAGGGAAATGACGAGAAACAGCACCCATGCGGCGCTATGAGGGAAGGGCAGGCCAATACTCAAGCTAGCTTCACGTACCCAAAGAGACGTTAAAGCAAAGGCTGTGCTGCAAGCCATACCTAAGAGAAAGACTTTGGGAGAGAGGCTTCGCCAACCGGAAGAGCTGCTCATTATTAGCACGCCTAACGTGCCAATAAGTACTCCTATCCAACCTGTCACCGTTAACGCGGTACCAAAGAACAACACAGAAAGCACTGCCGAAACGGGAGCCTCACACTTAGCGAGTCCGGCTCCAATCGCGTAGTTTTCGAGTTTAAATAGCATCACCATTAAACCGGTCGCGAGGATCTGCATAATGGCTGCTGCAACGATAAAAAAGCCAAACTTGCCGGAAAAACTAGGAACAGCGACTGGCTGCCATTGATAGAGCGCGCATAGGTAAATAAGTGCAATAGGGCCAGCCCAAATAAAGCGAGCCAGCGTCACTCCCGCCACACTCATTGTGCCACTTAATTTGCTTTGAAATGCATTACGCCAAGATTGGCTGAAGGCAGCAAGAAGAGTAAAAGCTATCCAACTAAAAGACATGACGCTTCCATGTGTTATATAAATTAATGATTATACTAACAAACCATACCAATATAAGAAGCGACTTAGTCTTGTTATAGCCAGAGGTGAAGCTTTAATTTCGACAAAATACAGCTAACCCCTTCAAAAAATGGGTCCTTTTTTGTTTTTGAAATAGAACAGTACGCTGATCGAAACGAACAATAAGGTGAAGTAATAGAAGAACGAAGACAGTGAAGCTAAGAAGTCGAGGTTTTGTTCTATCTCTTGTGCGGTGTAGCTCTGAGACACCAATTTATAGTAGTAGGCATACAAAATACCGATCAAGCCATACCCAAGGTTAAACATCAGGCCTTTGAAACTGAGAACGGTCGCTCGGTTGTGTGATTCCGTCTTTTTGTTCAGATGGTAGCTAATGAATATGTTCATCGTCATGATGATAAAGATCAGTACCAACGCGGGAATTACGCCATAAATCGACCAACCTAAACTGATCCAATAGTAGGTCGCCATGCTTGCTAACCCCATGAACACAATAAAGGTTTTGGGCTCGATGCTTTCTGCCAATCTTCGGCTTTGCCCTGCCAATATAATCTTAAGCAAGCTGATACCCGCGCCAATAAAACCAAAGTAGATAATTGGAATATCAATGGCCAGATAGTATTGGCTGTTCATGGTTAGGAACATTCGCGAGGTGTGTTCGAATAGGCTGTAGTAGAGCAAGATGAACAGCACGTAAGGCGTAGCAAATACCCATTTACCTGCATCGATCGTTAACTTGAGGCTTGCGATGGTGGTTGCTAATTTGGTTTGGTCGCTTGGCATCACCTTTTTCTCTTCGCGCATATTAATCGCGGCATAGATGGCGATCGTCGCAACAAATAAGGTGGCGAACACGGGAATACGCATCAGGTCTTTAGTGCTTTCTGGCTCCGCTAGTCCAAAGAAATGAAAGATGTTCGCCATAAAGTTCACATCGTACATCGCCGCACCAATTAGAGTGACAAAGATACCGACAGTTGAGGCGACACGAAGCTGGATTTGCAGCACTCGGGGCCACAACTCTTCATTGCCTTGTTCTTTTAAGGTGTCGTAAGCTAATGCCTCGTCGGCGCCGCTCGCCAGTGCCATCGCTAAGCCACTGAGAATCCGATTAATTAGAAAGACAATGAACACCAAGTTAGGGTTTCCGGTTGGCACTAAGGCGATCATCGCGATCTCAACAAACATCACAATCGAAGATAGCACCACCAGTTTCTTACGGCCTAAGGTATCGGCGAATGCGCCCGACGGTACTTCAGCAAGCACAATGGTGGCTGCCCAGACTACGTTTAGCATGGCAAACTGAGACAGGGTTAAGCCGTAATCTAAATAGAGTAGGGTGAAAATAGGGTAATAAAAACGCGCAAAGTAGCTACTTCGAAACATTAAGAAGTAGCGGACATTGGGAGTTTTAAGGATCTCTGTGAGCGTCATGATATTTTCAGTCATTTAGATAACACATCATTATGTATAACCCTTTTACTCTTTTAAATCATGGGATTGTTTCTAAATCCCTAGAATATCTGGTTTAGGGGATCTTTGAGAACATCGTTCATGGTGGGTTATAGGTTTGCAGGTCTTCGTGCGATCTGATGACGGTGGAAGCTATTTATCTGATCTATAAGTCTTTCTATTTACACATAGCATGGCTTGTCATGATTCTTGGGCTGGTAATCGATGGGACAACGCGTAATAAAAAGGCAGCAATAATTGCTGCCTTTTTTATTATTTGATTGGGTAATCATTAAACCCTAATTGCTTGGATATATTTCTGCCTGCGTTGTGCAGTAACTCCACATAGTGAGCTTTTTTCTCTTCATCAAATCGAATAGTAGGAAATGAAATTGAGACACCGGCAATTACGGTACCAAAGCGGTCGTAAACTGGAGCTGCGATACAACGTAAGCCTGGCTCTTGTTCTTCATTATCTTCGCCAAAGTGCTGTAGCTTAACCGCTTTAAGTTCATCGACAAGTTGGTCGACATTTTCAAGGGTATTTTTTGTACTTTTCACAAATTCGGCGTCTGCCAACTGAGTGCGAACGAATTCTTCGTCACGTTCTGCCAATAATACTTTACCAATCGCAGTCGTATGCAGAGGATTTCTTCGACCAACGCGTGAGTGCATGCGTAGGGCGAAGCTAGAATCGATTTTGTGTATGTAGATGATAGAGCCATGGTCCAACGCACCTAAGTGAATGGTTTCATTGGTCTCTTCTGAAATCACACGCATCTCTTTCTCGGCGATTGTGATCATATCAACCCATTCGAGTGACTTTGAGCCAAGCTCAAACATCTTTAATGTAAGTGAGTATCTGTCAGCTTCGCCTTGTTGAGATACATAGCCAAGCATTTTCATGGTTTGTAGAAAGCGGTAGGTAGTGGCCTTAGACATCATTAGACGTTGTGAAAGGTCTGATACGCCTATTTCCTTCTGTTCCCCCAGAGATTCAAGAATATTAAAAACTTTTAATACCGATGAAACGGCTTCTGGCTGGGTGGACTTCTCCATTTTTCTTCCTTTGAGCTATCTAATATCAAGACAAAATACCATTTTTCGTAATTTCTAAAAAGCCTTTTCAAAAAAATAAAAAAAGATAACGATCAACTTCAAACTTTTAGGATAAGTAGAAATTATTTTTGAAATGTCGTTTCAAAAATAATTGTCAGCAATGATTTTATGTTTTATTGTATGACTAAATCGAGTGGGCGACATTACAGAAATGCCACAACACTAAACGTAATTGAGGAAGCAAACATGATGTTAGAGTCATTCAATCTGGAAGGTAAAGTAGCGATAGTGACGGGTTGTGATACTGGCCTTGGTCAAGGTATGGCAATTGGTCTGGCTGAAGCTGGATGTAAAGTGGTGGGCGTTAATCGTGTTGAGCCAGTAGATACCATTGAAAAAATGAATAAAGCGGGTCATACGTTTTTAGACGTACGTGCCGACCTTCTAAAGCAAGAAGAGATTCCTGGAATTATAGATAAAGCGCTGACTGAATTTGGTCGCATCGACATCCTTGTTAATAATGCCGGCATCATTCGTCGAGAAGATGCGATTGAGTTTTCTGAGCAAAACTGGGATGACGTAATGAACATCAATACTAAGACTGTTTTCTTTATGTCTCAGTCGGTTGCGAAGCAGTTTAAAGCGCAAGGTACTGGCGGCAAGATCATCAATATCGCATCAATGCTCTCTTTCCAAGGTGGTATTCGTGTTCCTTCGTATACAGCGTCTAAGAGTGCTGTAATGGGTATCACCCGCGCGATGGCGAACGAATGGGCGAGCGATAACATTAATGTCAATGCGATTGCACCTGGATATATGGCAACCAACAATACTCAAGCACTGCGTGAAGATGCTGATCGTAACCAAGCTATTCTTGAGCGCATTCCTGCTGATCGCTGGGGTACACCTAAAGATGTCGCTGGCCCATGTGTGTTCTTAGCATCATCTGCATCGGATTATATTAATGGTTATACCATTGCTGTCGATGGTGGATGGTTAGCACGCTAACGATTTTTGTAATATAAGATGGTTAACGAGATCGTTGCACAAGCTGTAGGGCTACTAAGTTTCCTTCTGGGCCTTTCGACCTTTTACCAGAAGGACGACAAAAAGCTCAAAGTGGTCATGTTGATGTTGAACGTTAACCATCTTATCCACTTTTTATTATTGGGTTCTATTACATCGGCAATCGGTGCTTTGATTTCAGCACTCAGCACTCAGGACTTGCACTGCTATGTACACAAAATCGCTGTGGGCTGCAGGGTTCTTTATTGCCCTCGCAGTTGGTAGCGGAATCGGTTTTGCTCAGTATTGGTATCAACTTCTGCCTTTAGCCGGAACGATTATTGGAACGTACTCAATATTTAGATTGAATGGTATTGCACTAAGAGTCGGCTTTTTATTGGGAGCTGCATGCTGGCTAACTAATAATCTGATTATTGGTTCAATTGGTGGCTCGCTGATGGAAATATCAGTGATAGGGATTAACCTCGTTACTATTTTTCGTCTATACCAAGATAACGCCAAGTGCAAAATTACGCCGCAACAACAGGAATAAAAACGACATGTTTGTGTATAACGAAGACGTGAAAATGGAAGATCTTGGCGCGGGAGTTTCCCGCAAGGTGCTTGCTCATAGCGAGAACGTGATGGCTGTAGAAGTTCATTTCGAAACAGGCGCAGTTGGTGCGTTGCATACCCATCCTCATGAGCAGCTCACATACGTTTTGTCGGGATCCTTTGAGTTCACGATTGGCGATGTAACGAAAGTGGTGCGCGCAGGCGACACTATGTACAAAGAGCCGGGTATCGAACATGGCTGTGTTTGCCTAGAAGCCGGCGTATTAATTGATAACTTTACGCCAATGCGTAAAGACTTTGTTTAAGCTCTAAATTTTTTAGAGCGAACACTTGAGCACTAATTTTTAAATTTGCAGTAATGCTGCGGGAGAAAGTAAATGAAAATCGCATTAATGATGGAAAACAGTCAAGCAGGCAAAAATGCAATGGTATCAGCTGAACTAGAGTCAGTTGCTGGTGGTTTTGGTCACGATGTTTTCAACCTAGGAATGACAGATGAGAACGATCACCACTTAACGTATATTCATCTAGGTATTATGGCGAGCATTCTGATTAACTCAAAGGCTGTTGACTTTGTTGTGACAGGATGTGGCACTGGTCAAGGTGCTTTGATGTCGCTGAACTTACATCCAGGCGTGGTTTGTGGTTACTGTTTAGAACCTTCTGATGCGTTCTTGTTCAACCAAATCAACAACGGCAACGCTATCGCGCTCGCTTTTGCGAAAGGTTTTGGTTGGGCTGGTGAACTGAACGTTCGTTACATCTTTGAAAAAGCTTTCACAGGTGAGCGTGGTCAAGGTTACCCGTTAGAGCGAGCAGAGCCACAACAACGCAATGCCGCGCTTCTTAATGAGGTAAAAGCAGCGGTAGTGAAGGATAATTTTATTGATTCACTGCGCGCTATCGATCAAGATCTAGTGAAGACTGCTGTGGGTAGCCCTCGTTTCCAACAGTGTTTCTTTGATAATTGCCAAAACCAAGCAATTGCTGATTATGTCCGTTCGCTTTTGGACTAATTGAAACGCTTGATTTCAGAGAGCCAGCCCAATGAGGCTGGCTTTTTTATATCAGGAGTTTGGATAACTAATAGCTGATGTTTAGTTAATACCAAAGCAATCGGCGCCTGAGTCATGGCTTGGTATACCTCCTAGACGCGTAATTTGGTCGCTATACCCCTAGGTTACTTGATCTATTTTCGCCCCTTCTCGCCACGATGTATCTAAATATCCATCAATGATCTTTTTAAATTAAAAAGCGCAGAACTCAATAATCCAAACTCGATCTCATTTGTATGACTTTTGCATTGTTTGGATCACAAAAATCACAGGAAACCCTTAAATAAAATATCGTTAATGTAATAATGAAACGGTATTTTAAAAATTAAATCACTTAAACGGAACAATAATGAAAAGGGGTTCGTAATGAATATCGACATGCTCGTTGTTGGTGTCTACTTTATCTTTATGATAGCGATTGGCGTCATCTTCAAACGTTTTGCAGGCAGTTCTACCAGTGATTACTTTCGTGGAGGAGGCAAGATGTTGTGGTGGATGGTTGGCTCTACCGCATTCATGACGCAGTTTAGTGCCTGGACATTTACTGGCGCTGCGGGTAAAGCTTTTACCGATGGGTTCCCAATCATGGTTATTTTCATGGCGAACGCATTTGGCTTTCTACTTTCGTGGTTGTTCTTTTCATACCGCTTTCGACAAATGCGTGTTGTTACACCTATTGAAGGTGTGCGTCGTCGCTTCGGTGCAACGAATGAACAAGTGTTTACGTGGGCAACAATGCCGACAAGCGTGGTCTACACCGGTATTTGGCTAAATGGTCTCGCACTTTTCGTTAGTGCTGTGTTTAAAGTTGATATCGAAACCACGATCGTTGTGACTGGTTTGATTGTTCTCTTTATTTCGGTGTTGGGCGGAGCGTGGGGTGTAGTAGCTTCAGACTTTGTACAAATGGTGGTGATAATGGCGGTGACCGTGGTTTGTGCGGTAGCTGCATTGGCAAAAATTGGTGGCCCAGCGAATCTTATCGAGCAATTCCCTGCCGACAGTGTCATGGGCTCTGATATGAACTATCCATTGCTGTTCGTATCTTGGTTTATCTTCATGTTCGTTAAGCAATTGCAAAACATCAACAACATGCAAGATTCTTATCGCTTCTTAACGGCAAAAGACTCTACTAACGCACGTAAAGCCGCCCTACTTGCGTTCGTATTAATGCTGATTGGGCCGGCGATTTGGTTCTTACCACCCTGGGTAACGGCAATTATCTATCCTGAAGCGGCAACTGTACATGCGGCTGAACTTGGTAGTAAAGCAGCGGATGCAGTTTACCTAGTGTTTGTCGAAAACGTCATGCCGGTTGGTATGGTGGGACTGCTTATGTCGGCTGTATTTGCGGCAACAATGTCTTCAATGGATTCAGGTCTAAACCGAAATTCAGGTGTGTTCGTGCGTAACTTTTACGCACCAATCATAGACAAAAACGCGGATGACAAGAAGCTGATGCGAGTGAGTCAATTCATGACTATGGTCTTCGGCATATTGATCATCATGGTAGCTCTGTTCATTAACTCTCTTCGTGGCTTGAGCCTTTTCGACGCAATGATGTACGTAAGTACGCTGTTACAGATGCCAATTCTAGTGCCGTTATTCTTCGGTATGTTTATTAAGAAAACGCCCGACTGGGCAGCTTGGGCGACATTGGCTGTGGGCATGCTGGTGTCTTACATCGTGAGTTTTGTGCTTACAGCAGACGTTGTTGCCAATTTATTAAACTTAGAGGTTCCGTTCACGGGACGTGAAGCGAGTGACCTAAAAGTTCTGCTTGGGGTTATTGGGCACCTTGTGATCACGGGTGGTTTCTTCTGTCTAACAACTAAGTTCTACAAAGAGCCAGTGGGCAAAAGAAATACAGAACTTAAAGAGTTTTGGAGTGATGTTGCGACTCCTGTTATCGAAGAGGAAGGACAAGATGAAATGGATCGCCAACAACGCGATATGCTAGGCAAGCTCATTCTGGTTTTCGGTGCACTTGTAACGGCGATGGTACTAATCCCGAACCCGTTCTGGGGTCGCATGGCCTTTGTCTTCTGTGGCGCGGTAATTGTGACTGTGGGTTCTCTGTTATTAAAGAGTGCGAGAAAAACGCCTCGTTTAGAAATGTCTACATCCAAGTAATCAGCAACAACTAGTTAGATAAAAGTAACACGAGTATAGGTCAGAGAGAGTGTCTCTCTGGCCTATAGAACCACCTCGTAGAGGGGCTTTAGGAAACAATTTCATGACTGAGTTTTTCCCTAAAGTTTATCAATACAGTTTTTTATAAGAGTTTGAATTATGTCTTCATACATACATAAAGATTTTCTATTGAAGGGGGACACTGCTAAGCGTTTATATCACGATTACGCGGCAGGGCTTCCCATTATTGATTATCATAACCATTTAGAGGCCAAAGAGATTTATGACAACCATCAATACGACAATATTGCTCAGGCTTGGTTGAGTTGCGATCACTACTTGTGGCGTGCATTACGAAGTAACGGAGTCGATGAGTATTACATCACAGGTGATGCGAGTGATTATGAAAAGTTTCAAAAGTGGTGTGAGACCATGCCGTATCTGATCGGCAATCCGCTGTATCACTGGTGTCACTTGGAGCTTAAGAAATACTTCGGTCTCGATTTACTGCTCAACTCAGAGAATTGCGAGGTTATTTGGCAACACTGTAATCAAAAACTCAGCCAAGAGTCTCACCGATTCCAAAGTCTGCTTAAAGAGAGTCGAGTCGATACCTTGTGCACCACTGATGATCCACTTAGCGATCTGAGCTATCACGATAAACTGAATCGTTCAGGATTTTCTGTACAAGTCTTGCCGACATTTCGTGCTGACAGTCTGATTGAAATAGAGAATCAAAGTAGTTTTCAAAATACACTCAATTCACTGGCGTTCATCACTGACATTAATGTCGTCGATTTTGCAAGCTACGCTCAAGCAATCACGTCTCGTGTGGACTATTTTGCCCAGCATAACTGTCGATTATCTGACTTGGGGTTAAAAGTTGTAGATTTTTCACACTATCACCCTGATGTACTTGATCAAGCTATAGCAAAGGTCAAACGTGGTGATGCGCTGAATAGTGAAGAAATTTCGCAGTTTAAGACGGCCGTTTTTGAAGTGCTTGGCAAGGCTTATCATAAGCATGGTTGGTCGATGCAAATTCATATTGGAGTGTTAATTAATGTGAATAAGCGGCGCTTTGATGATCTAGGTGGCGGTACGGGTTTCAGTGTTATCAGTGACAACCCAATTGCAGAAAACCTGAGTCATTTATTGAGTTTGTTAGATCAAGACCGCCAACTCCCTCAGACTATCGTATATAGCCTTAACCCGAAAGATAGCTCAGTGCTTGGGTCAATCATAGGCGCCTTTCAAGACAGTGATGCGCAGCCAGGTAAAGTCCAGCTTGGTTCTGCGTGGTGGTTTAACGATCATAAGGCGGGTATGGAAAAACAACTTCAAGATCTAGCAAATTTAGGGGCTCTAGGACGCTTTGTCGGAATGTTAACCGACTCTCGCAGCGTATTGTCACTCTCTCGTCATGACTATTTTCGTCGCATTTTATGTAACTTACTCGGTAAGTGGGTCGATGACGGGGAATTACCGAATGATGAGCCTTTGCTTAAACAGAGTGTCGAGAATATCTGTTATCAAAATGCCAAACAATACTTCAATTTTCATCCATCTAAAGATTTAGTATAGGTATCCATTATGCTGCAGTTTACCTCTCAGGAAATGGCGGTCATTCGTCAAAATGCCAGCCAAGAGATAATCGAACAAATTATTCAAGATAATCAGGTTGTGCTTACTTCAGACACTCTCGTTCCACCTGATGCCCGCGCAACATGGAATTTATATTATTTTTGCCCCACGCATGGGGTTCGCTTAAGTTGGGATAGAGACCGACCCACTGAACATGTATGCCCTGTTGATGGCGAGGTGCTTACTGGGGAACCTTATGACGGAGCATGGTGGCGTTGGCTTAATGGGCTCAATTCGAAAGCGTGTAATGACCTAGGCTTGCTTTGGCACATTACTCAAGACCGCAAATACTTCGAAAAAGTTCGTGAGATCTTATTAGGTTATGCTGAATACTACCCGAATTACGAAGAACATGGCGGTATTCCATACAATGGTCCAGGCAAAGCAAACGCGCAGACTCTTTGCGAAGCGAATTGCAATATTGATTTTGCCCGAGGCTATGATTTCGTTAAAGATCAGTTGAATACCGAAGAGCAATTGTTTATTGAACAGCGCTTGTTACGCGAAGGCGCTGAATTCCTGATGCAACATCGATCTGATCAATTGCATAACCATGAAATGAAAATTTCTGCGACTATTGGTGTGATAGGCTTGATACTTGGTGACCGAAAATTCATCGACTTTGCGGTGAGCACGCCTTATGGCTTGAAGTATCAGTTAGAGTATGGTGTAAAGGGGGAGGGCTTATGGTTTGAAGGTTCTATCCATTATCATTACTACGCTTTACAAGCACTTCTGAATTTCGAAAAAATGGCATGTAAAACAGAGTACTCACTACAATCGGTACCAAACTTCCATACCATGTTGGCGTTCCCGCTCAAGCTACTCATCAATACGGGTGACTTTCCACGTCTGAACGACTGTATTGCGGGTCAAGAGAAGTTAACTCATAGCCACTTGTTCGAATTCGGGTATCGTGAGTTCAGAGACGCTTTATTTGCATCGGCGTTGCAGAGCATCTATCAAGATAAGCCACGCAACAATATCGACGCACTGTTGTACGGTGTTGATGCATTACCTGTGGCAGAGCTGCTCATGTGCCAGTCTATTCATGCAGAACAATCAGGCGTCACGATCATGCACGATCGAGAGCACGATAACATGCTATTAATTAAGCACTCTCCGTATGGTGGTGAGCATGATCACTATGATCGACTAGGGATGATCGTTACTCGAAATGGTAAAGAAATTTTGCCTGACTTGGGAACAACAGGGTACGGTGCTGAACTGCATTATGGGTATTATAAAAATACGGTGACGCACAACACCTTGGCGGTGAATCAGAAGAATCAACCGCCAGCCAACCCTCAGGTGAATACGTTTGTAAAAGAACAGTCCTACGAATGGTTAGACACACAAACAGATTGGTGTGGTGAGTTACCGACGGTCGATAGCCATACTATTGTTCAGTGGGATTTAGCCGCGTACAAAGACGTTGTGTTTCGTCGTCAAATTCTGTGGTTAGGGGATGTGGCGATTGAATTCAATACCGCGGAAAATCCTCACCAACAACAGTTGGATTTGGTCTGGCATATCAGAGGACAACACTGTGCTTTGGCAGAGGCACAAGGTTGCGACAATCCACTAGATGGGCCTTTAGCAAGAATGACGAGTTGCCATGAGATGCCTCTTAAAGCGTCCACTAATTTACGTTATTCGATTGATGGACAAACCGAATTTAATCAGCAGCTGATAACGGATAGTTCAGCGACTCTGTTGTTGGGGTATGCGCCAGACAACCCTGCAACCAGTGATTTAGCTTACACGATTTTGCGTAGCCAAGAAGCGGTTCTTAAAGTTGCCACGGTACATAATTTGACGCAAAACGATGAGGTTCGAGTTTCTGATATCGAGTGGTGCTCGGATGTTATCAGTCTAAGGTTGATAAGAAATGGAGTAGCGCAATCCATTTCAATTAACCAAGAAACGGGTGTTACTTTATTCGTCGCTGATTAACTTGTTAGCTACTTTCCATCGACTCTTCACCTTGGGTTAGGTTCCTAAGACGATTCCCTTAGTTTTTACTATTTAGCCAAAGTAAAAAAGAGGAACCCTGAGGCTCCTCTTTTGTTTTGATCTGTAAGCCTGATAGTTATTTGTGGCGTGAACAGATCATATGTGACTCGCTTTTGATGATCAGTTCACACGCTTGAAGTTAGGCAATAAGGTTTCTGGCTGCTGCGTTACAAACGCTTTACTTGGTGAGTAGGCACGGAAGTAAACAAACCAGTTTTCGTCTTCTCGGGTTTGCACCCAGTTAGCCTCATTCACACCTGCTGGTTTAGTTGGCGAGAAGTGGAAGGTGTAATTACCTTGTGCGTCTTTGACCGTTCCTTCGATGTTTGAACCTACATCGGCACGCTCAATGTCGTTGTCGATGATGGCGCGGTTCTCAACGTTATAAACAGTGATCGTCCAGAACAAATCGGCGAAATTAACATCGCCATCCAACGTCAAAGTATAGTGATTGCTGCCATTAAGCCCATTTGCATTGTCATCACGGTAGTTGTCTAGGTAGATCTGACCCCAACCGCCGTTTTCAAAACCGTGCATGGCAATATCGTTGGTCACCGCTTCATAAAACCAAGCCGCACGTCCATCGAGATCCATACCGTAGTCACGATCTTGGTTCGGAGTCGAAGCGGTTGCTATTTCCCACGAATTACCTTCATTACCGTAAGCTGCGTGTGGCAAGCGTTCCGTTTTGTTGAAGTCGATGTTCTTAACCATAGCTTCACCCATGACGACAGCTTGCTCTAAAATGTCACGCTGCTGAGCTGATGGGGCAAATGCTTCGTCTTTCTCAATACCCAGTGGGCGTAGCATGTCGTGCATCATGCGATCACGCTCTGCTACCGGCTCAGCTTGAATGGCTTCATTCAGCGTATTCCAAAATGCCATGCCTCTTGGGTGTTTGGCATCTTCACCACGCTCAGGGAAGTTTACGCCGTTATCACTCAGTGGCTTACCGTTGAGGTCTGTAATTTTGAGAGCCTCTAAGTCTTTCATACGTTGCTTATCTGACTCTGCCATTAAGCGAACACCGAAGAAAACGTAGTTGGTATCCGATTCAAATACCTTAGCGCCTTTTGGCAGATTACTCGGTGTTTCTGCTCCTTTGGCTTTTACCACGTAGACGCCTGGCTCTGTCATCTGAGAAATACCAATTTGCCACATGGTGTGTACTGCGCCGCGCAATTCATCTGTGGGAATTTCTATAACAACGGGCTCTTTCTCTACGTTAAACCAAGTAATCGCGTAAGGCGTAGAGGTGTTGTAAGTTAAGCCTCCTAGCTTAGATTCGTGAGACTCAACATAAGTAATTTGGCCGTCCTCAGCACCCATATCAGCATAGGCTTGTTTCCATGCGTAGTTTGAAACTAAAGGTACCGACCAAATGTAAGCTTGTGACGCACGCTGATAGTCCATCAGTTCAAACAATTGTGCTGAGCTTTCTTGTGTTGGAATACCGTGAAGAAAGTCGGTTTCGAAAGTGAAGTCTCCCGCGCGTGTTTGAAGAGTTTCTGTTGGGTTATCGTTTCCTGCAATCGCTGTTGCTGAAAACAAGGCCGTTACAGAAACAAGCATCGCTGTCGATCGTAGTGGGCAAGTGAGAGTGCCGGCTATTGCTTTAGATAAAATGTTCATGTTGTGTCCTCAAAAATTCGAAGCTTGTTTTTTTTATTTGAAGCTTCTCGCTGAATTTGAAACCGTTCGTTAGAAATGCTCAGTTAAAACTGCTTTGTTAGAAATGTTTAGTTAAAACTGATAGTTAAATTCGATGCGGTGATCACCGTCTTCGATACTGGTGTTTTCAGTCCAGTTTGCGAAATAACGAACGTTGGCTCTTGGAGTGATCTGATAGCTCGCTGCAAACTCATGTGCGAGTACAGAATCACTGCCCTCAAAGCCAAAATCTTTGAATGTTGAAGACCCCGACATTGTGCCTAAATACATTGGGTTATAGTTCAGCCAAATCTTGTCAGTCAGTTGCATCTTGGCGTACATACCTGCGACGTAGAAAGTACCGTGCATGTTGTAGCGGTCGCGAAGCTGATCGGCGTCGAGATTGCCTCCAGTGCCTTCAACCAATTCTTCACCTGCAGCAACACCGACACCCGCAAGCGGGTAGAAGTTAAACATGCCCATTTGTGGTAATGCTTGAATAAAGCTGTAAGACGCACTGCCTTGGTTGCTATCGAAATCCCAAGACATATCAACCTGAGTGCCTCGGCCGTTAGTTAGGTCTACACCAAAGTTTCTAAAGCGGATGGAATCAATACTGTCGTCTGCATCTCGACCGTTCCAACCAATAGCCTCACCAGCGATACCTTTGATTTCAAACACATTCATGCCCATGGTGGTATCACTACCAGTGTCGTAGGTTTGTCCAACTTTTAGGTTTAAGCCCTTGTCGGTGTAGCCGAAGCCGGCTTGTGTGTAGACCGCCAATGGGTCTGACATATCTTGAATTTCGGCCTCTTCCGCGAGAACGTTACTTGCTAAAAAGAGAGGGGTTAGAGTTAGGATGGAACGTTGTAATAACATAGTTGCCTCATAGAGTTATCTCACTACATCCGTGTCTTCGTGAAGGTGGGATAACTATACAAAGTGGACTTTGTTAAGTTAATTCATATAAACTTAACCATTCGTTAAGCAGTGCTTTATGGTGTCTCATGAAACTGAACAATGTCGATCTGAACTTATTGAAAGTGTTTGTGGTGGTGTATCAGGAAAAGAGCTTGAGAAAAGCGGCTGAGAAGTTGTTTGTCTCGACACCTGCAGTTAGCCAAAGCATCAAGAAACTTAAAGAATCCTTAGGTGAAGAATTGTTTGTGCTGTCCCATCAGCAGTTTTTACCCACGCCTTATTCGGACGACCTGTATCGGCGCGTTTTTCCGTTATTGGATGGATTGGTCACGGCGATAGAAGAAGGAAAACAGTTTAATCCCGTGGACCTCAGTGAAGATTTTAAAATTGATGCGAATCCTCATGTTCTGCCTTGGTTGACTCCCGCACTGTTTCATCAGCTATCAGTAGAAAGTCCATTTTCAAGACTGATAAGCCATACTAGCTCCCAAAATTCCCTAGAAAGACTTAAGAGTGATGAGATTGATTTTGTCATTCATTTCGAAGCTGAGAATTTGCCTGCTGAGATCATTGCCGTACCTCTCGTGACCTTAAAGTTTGTACTGGCAGTAAGAGAAGGTCATCCTTTCAAGGCGTCCATCGCAACGATTGATGATTTGTTGGCGTTCCCTTTCGCTCATGTTGACCTCGCTTACTTCGACCAAAACAAGCACTCGCGATTGGAAGAGGAAGTCATAAGCCAAGGTAAATCGATTAACATGGCGCTTCGGACTACTTCTATCGTTGGGTTAATTGAAACGATCAAGCACTCTAATATTATCGCCCCTTGTATGCCTCCTGTGATTGAACAACATAAAGGTGTATTGCGCTCAATCGCGATTGAGGGATTGAGGGATTGGAAGAGGGAACCGAGGAGATGGAGGTGTTCGCCTATCTTCATAAGAAAAACCAACATTCAGCTAAATACAAATGGCTGCTGGATTTGATTGAAACGGCGATGGCAGAGGCTAATCACCAGTAAGGGCGAGCTTTGTTTTCTACTTTTTAGAGGCCCTAGCCTCTGAATACCTCTTCGATACATGATTCCAACCAGCGCATTTTCGGTTGATTGCGATGTTTACGCCCGATAGTCATGCCTATGTCGCCATTTGGCATGTTGGGCATGTGAGGAAACTGCACAAAGGAAAATTCATTTGAAAGCGAATTGGCCAGTAGCTTTGAGCATGGGAATAATACGTCGCTCTGTTTCACTATAGACAATAAGCTGCCAAGAATGGAGGATTCCAACACCAAACTTGGACTTTGTAGGGCGTGGTGGTTATTACTCTTTGACAACCTATGGTGCGGACGGTTGGATTGATTCTGAGCATTTCTATGCGTCGGGCGAGTCCATGCGTGATAACGGTGATGGCACGGTGTCAGTGACATTTAACTGTGGCTCAGGTGAAGCTTATGATTTTGAAGTGTCTGAAGGCTGGGCGGGAGTGTTGCACTTATATGAGCCAGTCGATGTGGATGAAACTTTGGAGTACATGGAAACGCTGCGTCAGATCGAGATTAAAGAGCTTTAGTATTTCTTCTAATTCCTGAAATATCCCCAAATAAAAATCCCCTCAAGAACCTTTCTTGAGGGGATTTTTTATCAGTCGTTGATTAACTTGTTAGCCATTAGTCATTAGCCATTAGTCATTAGCCATCTACTCTTCACCTTCGGCTTCTTTGGAAGCATTTGACGCCCAGCCTTTATCAAGCCAGTTATCGAGCACGTGTTGCAGTGCATTCAAAGAGGTTGGTTTCTCTAGGCGACCATCCATCAACTGGCTGATCATATCTAACTCGTTCTGTCCTGATTCGCCGGACAAAGCAATGATTGGCGTTTGAGGAGAGCGTGCCTTGATGATTTGGCTTGCGTCAAAACCATTCATTATCGGCATTTGTACGTCCATTAAGATCAAATCGACCTTGTGTGTTTTGAACAGCTCAACGGCGTTCTCACCGTTTTTGGCTTGTAAGCTATTTACACCAAGTCGACTCAGGTACATCTGAACAAGCGTGCGTTGTACTTCTTTATCATCGACGATAAGCACGGTTGGAGCCAAATGGTTTTCTGGGGTTACTGTACTTCTTGGTTCTGAATGTTGCGTTTCCGCTTGGTTATCTGGCTTAACCTTGGCGTTGGTTTTGTTTTCAGTTGCGGTTTGATTACTTTTCCAATCATTGAAGTAAGGCGTACGAAGCGCATCTGCTTTGGGTGCATTTGGCACCACAGGGAAGTAAAGGTGGAATTCTGTAAACTCACCAAGTTTAGAGTGGCATTCAACTTTGCCGCCAAATGAACGCATCACGCGTTGGCAATAACCTAATCCTAGTCCACTACCTCCACTTTTTTGATAAGAGAAGAAGTCATCAAAGATCTTGTGAGCTATGGTTTCGTCAATGCCCGGGCCTGTATCTCGGAAGATCAGAACGTTCTCGTATGATCCGGCTTTAGTGCTGATCTCTATTTGGCTTTCTGGATAAGAATCAAAGTAATAGATCGCATTCCGTATCAGGTTGAAAATGACAAAATTGAACAAGGTTTCATTGAGTTTTACTACAAAATCAGCATGTTGTGGTAAACGAATTCGCTCAATAATCTTCTCATTCTCGAAACCGTATTGGCTTACCGCCTGATCCACCGCTTTGTGAATAGAGGTCATGGTAACGGGACCGTGCTCCGGAGAACTGTCACTGACTTCGCGTAAGATGATATCAATCAGCTGACGCCCACGCTGAATAGCCGTTTGGCCATTCTCGATATCGAGTAATATCTGTTTAGCCGGTGCTTGGTTATCAATATGCTGCTTTAGCACTTCAAAATGTAATTGTACTTGAGCGAGAGGATTACGCATTTCATGAGCAATCGAGTTAGCTAGTGCTCGGCTTTGGCGAATACGACGATCGGCTTCGATGGTACTTTGCACACGAGTTAATAAGGTTTGCAGTGCTAGGATCTCTTCATTAGAGAACATCTGGTCGTTATTCTTGTGTGACGATATCAATAAGTGCGAAACAGACTGGCCTTTGCCGAATAGAGGCATAACCAAGGCGGTGTTATTCGAGCTCATTTTGTCATAAAGCGCCTTGATAGAGCTTTTCGTAGGCTCTGAGTAATCGAGTTCTTCAGAAAGTTCATCGAATAACAATACGGACTTATTGGTTGAAAGGTACTCTTCGTAAAAAGTCTCGTTGTAGTTGCTATTGACGAGGCGCAGTTTGTCTTCTGGTATCTGCAGCAGGTTACCTAAACGACGCATCGCATCATCAATCGAAAGTTTGAAATCGTCTTCCAAAGCAAGGATTTGTTGTACTGGCGTTTTCTTGTTTCTGTAAACCAAGAGGGAGGCGTAGTGGCTCACGCGTTTGTAGAGTACATGCCAAGTAATGCCTATCAGCGCACAGATAGGAATGGCTACTAGCCACTGATTGTCATCGGTCAGTGGGATGAAGATTGCACCGAAAGGTATCACTAGAATCGCGCAGACTAACAGCGCGTTGAGACTCATATAAGCGAGGTATTTCACACTGTAAAAGCGTGAAGTAAGCAGGGCATAACCAACGAACATCATCTCACTAATCGATAAAGCAGGTGGTAGCCAGGTCAGTGAGAAATCACGCATGAAGTAGGTCATGCCAAGGTGAATGGTCGCAGTTGAAAGCATGAAAACTAAGATGCCCGCAATCATGTAATTTGTCTTGGCGAGTATGAGTTTGCTGCTATTGGTTCGCATAGCGACAAGGTTGGTTAAGGTTAGGACAACAAAGCTCACCAGTCCGATAAAGAAGTATGGCGTATGAGGACCAAACTCAATAACGAATTGGCTTGGGCCGGTAATATCGACGTGTTCAACGGTTAATCCTGGACTTAAATTAATAAACAGGGAATAGACAGATGAGCTGACGAAAATGGCTTGTTGCCATAAGTGTACTTTGCCATTGCGTTGCTCGGCTGCGAGCTGACACGAGAAGTAGTAGGCGAAGGCAAACGCAAAGAAAGATGCAAGGTTGGCAAATTTTGCCGCAAACACAGCGGCCGAAGCGCCAAGTTCCGGTAACAACTCAGTATGGAAATAAGCATTGCTACCAATCCAAGCAATGATGCAGACGGAATAAGCAATGTAAGGTACATGATGCGTGCCTGCGATTACTTCTCTTTTTTGTTTAAGGCGATAGCAATAGTAGAGCAACCACATTACGACGATTGCTGCCGTCATTAGGAGCGTTATTGCTTTGGCATAAGCGATCGCCTCTAGGCCGAAATCAAACATGTTCATCTCTTTTTACTGAACTGGATTTATCTACTGAGCTTACTTTTTCTATAGAACTGAGCTTTCTATTGTCCCGCACTGTGCGCTTGTAGCGACGAAAATCGGTGTTATTGAATACTTTGGTCATCACTTCGAAATTCCAGAACCCACGATAAATGGTTGTACCGTCGTCATTCAACTCGCAATATCCAGAATGGAAATACGCTTTGGGATCGGTAGCTTGATAAAATTGGAGCATGAAAGGTTGCTCGATAATAGTGAAGCCGACTTTGTACTCTATTTGATGTAAGGCATTCATCAATTCTTTCTGAGCAAGGTAGAGAAAATAGAGTTTTTGTTGAGTATTGCCACTTACTGTCAAGCGCAACACTTCACACACAGCGTTTTTGTCAGACAATTGTAACTGGAAGTGATTATCAAATTCTACGAGAGAATGACATTTCGGCAGTTTTGGTGGTGTGAAAAGTTGTAATCCTGCTAAATCATCGTAACCCTGCTTAGGTAAACAGTATTGCCATTGTTCATTGCTAAATGGTGGCGCGTAACTTAGCCATGTTTCATTCTTCGACCAATCTTGAATTAAGGCAGATGAGACCAGCGTAGTGTGTACTTCACCAGTTGGATGTTTGAGTAAGACAAAGTGTTTACCTGTTTGTGATAGGTGCAGTAAAGGTAACATTTCAAACCATTTCTCACCTTTGATGAAAACCTCAAGGTTGCATAAAGCAATGGCATCACAGATTGGCATGGCTTGAGGGTGGCTGGGTATTTGTACCACAAGTGAAGAAGCTTCTATCTGTTCAATAATTGCACCGTAATAAGCACTGTCTTTGATAGGTAGTTCTACATGAAGTGTCTCGTTCACATCGATGGGTGCCTTTGCTTTTATCCAGGCAATTTCACATTCACACCAAAAATCTAACCAATGCTTATAACAGTGGCCAACGATGGCTTCCAGCGAAGCCATTTCTATCGACAAAGTGTTTGGATATCGTTGTAGGAGATCGCGGTAGCTCATCAATTCAAATAATACAGATAAGCTTTTGTTTTGATGTTTAGGGAAGAGCGATTCTAATTGGCTTCTGCGATAGTCTGTAATGGTTTGGAAAAGCACAGTACGTTCTTGAGGCAGATAGGCGTTGAGCATGATCTCGATCAGCGTTCGCTGTTTCTTTTCGATAGGCAGACTGCTAGCCAACAGTGAGTCTAAAGACAACTTTAATTTCATGGAGTTAACTTAGCCTAGGTTTATATAATAGTTATTATTTGGTCTGCACGAGTCATGATTTACGAGCACTAATTTTAGTATTGATATGTGGTACGCCACTAACAGGGTAATAGTGACTTTACCTGTGCTCGCACTGTATAAAACATGTTGCACAATTGGGCGCAAGTTTACTACTTGTGCTCGTCCTTAACAATATAGCTTTATCATATCTGTTTTAATTAACATGAAAATAAACTGTCTTACTATCAACAGTTTGTATGTGTTAGTTGTAGTTTTAATATGATCTAATCAGGTGAGCATAAGCTTTTAAATTTATAAAATTATGAAAAATATCTATTTTTTGAACCAATCTCATAAATCATAAGCAACTAGATTCACCTTGATAATCGCAAGGAATATAACGGCGAGCCAAAATATATAATTAACTAATGAGTGTAGTATGTCTCATACCCGTTTATTCCCGCGTCATCGTTTGGCGATCGCTTGCATCCTTGCCAGTGTTTCCAGCTTCTCTTTTGCCGAACATCAATGTGATGTCATTGATCTTCAACAGGCCGCTGATCTTGCTCTTTCTGTCTCTGCTGCAAGTAATAGGTGCTATGGATCTTGGTTCTCTGCACCGGAAAATGCATTAAATAATATTTATAGTGAAGCGAGTCTTAGCCGCATTCAAATCGCGCTGAGCTTGGAAGTTGCCGGCTATCGAGGGGAAGAACAACAAGCCCGTAAAATCGAAAACCTTGGTGAGTTTGTTCGTGCCGCTTATTACGTTCGCTATAACGCGCAAGCTGAAGATTTCTCTAAAGCCTTGAGTCAACGTTTTGCTCAATCGACCAATGCTTTTCTTGCGAATACAAATGCATTAGACCAAGGTCGCGAACAAGTCGGGGCAATGAAGAGCCTGACGTTAATGGTCGATAACGTTAAGCAATTGCCACTAACAATGGATGCTCAACTTGCGGCATTACGTCACTTTAATCAAGAAACGGCGCAAGACTCACAATGGGTCGACGGGTTAAACAACCTGTTTCGAGCAATGGCAGGGCACGCAGCTAGAGATGACTTCTACGATTACATGGCGAGCCATACCCAGCACATCGATACGTTGGCGGTATTCGCTCGTGATAACACGTGGGCTTTAGATACTGATGCGAGCTTCCTTGTTTATAACGCCGTGCGTGAAACCGGTCGTTTGCTGGCAAGCCCAGATAAATCAACGAAAGACAAAGCGCTGCGTTTTATGCAGCAAGTGATGGTACAAAACCCACTTGGTAGTGAGCATGACAAGCTTTGGTTAGCGGCGGTTGAGATGATGGGGTATTACGCGCCAGACGGCTTGAATGGATTGGATTTAGAGCAAGCAAAGCGTGATTTATCAATGCGTGTACTTCCCAATCGTCATGAGTGCCAAGGACCTGCGATTATTCGTTCTCAAGATTTAACGCAAGCACAATCACAAGAAGCGTGTGATGTACTCGCGGGGAAAGAGGCGGACTTCCATCAAATAGCGAACACAGGTCAACAACCTGTCGCCGACGATAATAACGAGCGAGTTGAAGTCGCGGTGTTTGGCAGTAAAGGTAGCTACACTGATTACTCTGCATTCTTGTTTGGAAACACCACAGACAACGGTGGTCAGTACTTAGAAGGAAACCCATCAGAAGTGGGTAACGTCGCTCGCTTTGTAGCTTACCGTTACGCTAACGGCGATGACCTTTCAATTCTCAATTTAGAGCATGAGTACACTCACTATCTCGATGCGCGCTTTAACCAATACGGGTCGTTTAACGACAACTTGGCACATGGTTACGTTGTGTGGTGGCTAGAAGGTTTTGCTGAGTTCATGCATTACAAGCAAGGTTACGATGCCGCTGTTGGTTTGATTCGTAGCGGGAAGATGAGTTTGTCGGATGTGCTTGCGACCACTTACTCCCATGATTCTAACCGTATCTACCGATGGGGCTACTTGGCGGTGCGCTTTATGATAGAAGAACATCCTCAAGAGGTACAAAGCTTATTGGCACTGTCTCGTGCTGGCAAATTTTCAGAATGGGCACAACAAGTGAAAGTGCTTGGGCTGCAATACAATGGTGAGTTTGAGCGTTGGCTAGACACTGTTTCAAGTGAACCAACAAAGCCGACTGATCCCACAGAACCAACTGATCCTACAAATCCAACAGACCAAGCCATAGTGCTTGCAGCAAACCAAGGTGTGGTGTTGAGCGGCGAGGCGTACAGTGAGCAGTTGTTCTACGTCGATGTACCAGAGAACACCACGCATTTTGAGGTTTCGATTGAAGGTAGTGCTCTGGGTCAAAGTGATGCAGACCTTTATATGAGTTACAACAAAGAGGCGCATTATTATGATTTCGAGTTCAGTCAATACGGTAACGGCAGTAATGAAGTTGTGACGTTTGAGCCAGAAGCGTCGGGTTACATCCAAACAGGTCGTTACTACATGAGTATCGCAGGGCGCACCGATTTCAATGACGTAAAACTATTGGCATCGTTAGAAACAGAAACGCTACCACCAGTCCAAGAACAAGATGATTTAACACCAATAATCTTCGAGTCAGGTCAGCCACAAATACTTACTGTTCATCAACGCCGCTATGCTGCGGTGTATGTTCCTGAAGGTGTGCAGGAGGTGCGAGTGTGGTTAACGGATAAAAAAGCGACTCAATCAGATACCGGTAATGTCGATCTGTTTGCTAGTCGCTCATATTGGCCAACCGCAGGGAAACACGAGTATACGTCGAACTACACAGGTAGTAATGAATATCTGCAAATTCCGGTGAGCGAGGCGGGTTATTTGCATTTCTTACTCAGCGCAAACTTAGAAGGGGATGATGTTGAGATGTTGGTGTACGTTCACTAAGTAGAGAGCACCAATAAGACGTATTAAGTCAATAGTATTAATAAAAGGGCATCAGTCCAACTAGAAATGACGAAAACGTCCCCCTACCTAATTGGTCTAAATATAAGCTCAATAGCAGAACAAAAAGTCGGGCATAAATGTCCGGCTTTGTTTTTTGACACTGCTCTGTGATTATGGGTTTGGTACACCGTAATTTCTGATGAAGTGATGACATTTGAGGTTTAATCTTGACAGCATATGAAACATTGTTGCGAGTAATTGCTTGTTACTAGAGGCTTGACCTATTAGAGAGGGTTTATGAAAAAAACATTACTGGTTACTTTGGTAGGCGTTGTGGTTTTGGCTGGGTGCAGTCAGAAGGGAGAAGCTATGAACCAATCACAAGAGAATACGAATCCAATCTGTAGCACTCAAAACCTTACCGGTGGTTGGTCGAAAAGTGATATCACGCCTCAGGCAGAGCAAGCTTTAGACGCAGTTCTTGGTCAAATGAACACTGCAGCTGAGCTCAAACAAATTCTGAGTGTTCGTACTCAGGTCGTTGCTGGCTTGAACTATGCTATTGAGTTTGAAATGGATAATGGTGAGGTATGGAATACTATCGTCTATCGTTCGTTACAAGGTGATATCGAGATGATGGAAGTCGCGCAACAAGGCCGTTTGTGCCAATAAACAAGTTTAACAAATTCGGCTGTTAAGTTGGGTTGCACAGCTCAACAAGTGGTTAAAAAAATGGCTCTCAACTGAGCCATTTTTAATGTCAGTAGGAGCGGTTTAAACGTTATTAACTATTAACTAGCTAGTAGTTAATAGTTAGCTGTTATTAGCTAGCTATATTAGTTAGCCAGTTCGGGTTCCGATAACTCTTTCACGCAAGCGCGACTTATGTCTTCATCAATGTATGCCATCCCAAGTTTGTTGAGGTAGTCCATACGATCGGCATTACGTAGTTCTATGTTTGGGCCTTCAATGTTGTTCTCTTGATAGATCTGAGCCAAGTGTTCCATGAACTGCTCTCCAGCACTCATCATTAGTAGGCTCATTGCACCAACGTCAGGCCTTACTTTTTGACGTTGTTTTTCTGGTAGGTTCACTGCTAAAACGACAGGGAGTTCTGTGCCTGCAAAACGAACCGTGCGTTCTCGAACCGTTTGCTGAGCCCAGTAATACGCGAGTTCTTTACTCTGAGTAAGAAAGATAGGTTGAACGGATTCTGTGTAGTCGTTTCCAATAGTCGCCATGGTTTTTAAGGCGGCTTCGGTGAGTGATTTATCGCCAGAGCGTTTTAGCCCTTGACCTTGGATTGAAGCAAGTAAGGCTGAAGATGTACCGTGATACCAAGTATCCCCCGTCGCGAAACCATTTTCTGATAGCAGTGTTTTTGCATCTTGTAAGTGTGTAGGAATTGAAGTCATAGGCACTCTCAATAAATAGGAAAGTCAACGAACGGGAATGTAATTAGCTTAAACAGAAGTTGTTCAGTTAACCGTGGTGTGGAACACAAATCTGAGGCTTTGAGATGAAGCTTATAATAAATACAATCTTCATTTCAAAACCTCCTCCCTCCGAAAACCTAACAGGGAATGGGGAAGGAGGAGATTTTATTGGGGAAAACGGTTAGCGATTAATCAAACTGATTTGATGTATTCGCTTCACCTGCTGCTTTTAATGCATTTTCACCAGCAAAGTATTCTTTGTGGTCATCGCCCATATCTGAACCAGACATATTTTGGTGCTTAACACATGCGATACCTTGGCGAATCTCTTTACGCTGAACATTTGCAACGTAGCCCAACATGCCTTGGTCACCGAAGTACTCTTTTGCAAGGTTGTCGGTAGACAGTGCAGCTGTGTGGTAAGTCGGCAGAGTAATCAAGTGATGGAAGATACCCGCTTCGCGAGATGCGTCCGCTTGGAATGTACGAATCTTCTCGTCAGCGCTTGCAGACAGTTCCGTTTCGTCGTATTCCGCACTCATTAAGTTTGCACGGTCGTAAGCTGATACATCTTTACCTGCTGCTACCATTGCATCGTACGCTTGCTGACGGAAGTTTAACGTCCAGTTGAATGATGGTGAGTTGTTGTATACCAGTTTAGCGTTAGGATGCACTTCACGTACGCCATCCATCATCTCTTTTATTTGACCAATGTGTGGTTTCTCTGTCTCAATCCAAAGTAGGTCAGCACCCGCGTTGATTGCTTCAATACAATCAAATACACAACGGTCTTCACCTGTACCTTCACGGAATTGGTATAAGCCTGAAGGCAGACGCTTAGGACGAACCAGCTTGCCGTCGCGGTTGAAGCAAACATCACCTTCAGCCATATCAGCAACATCAATCTCTTCAACATCTAGATATGAGTTGTAGATGTCACCTTGGTCGCCCGGCTCTTTCACTACTGCGATTTCTTTTGTTAGACCAGCACCTTGTGAATCGGTACGAGCAACAATGATGCCGTTGTCGATACCCAGCTCAAGGAATGCGTAACGAAGTGCGCGAAGTTTCGCGTGGAAGTCAGCGTGTGGAACCGTTACTTTTCCGTCTTGGTGTCCACACTGTTTCTCATCAGCTACTTGGTTTTCGATTTGTAGACAACACGCACCGGCTTCAATCATCTGCTTAGCCATTAGGTAAGTTGCTTCTGCGTTACCGAAACCAGCATCGATATCGGCAATGATTGGTACTACGTGTGTCACGTGGTTGTCGATTTTGTCTTGGATAAGGTCCTGTTGATTAACATCGCCGGCTTCACGTGCTGCGTCTAGTTGACGGAATAACCCGCCCAACTCACGTGCATCTGCTTGGCGTAGGAAGGTATATAGCTCTTCTACTAGACCTGCAACCGACGTTTTCTCATGCATTGATTGGTCAGGAAGTGGACCGAAGTCAGAGCGAAGTGCTGCTACCATCCAACCTGAAAGGTATAGGTAACGACGGTCTGTCTTGCCATCAAAGTGCTTCTTAATAGAGATCAGCTTCTGTTGGCCGATGAAACCATGCCAGCAACCCAAAGACTGAGTGTATTGAGAGCTGTCTTCGTCGTAAACCGCCATATCCGCACGCATGATATCTGCCGTGTATTGCGCGATATCCAGACCTGTTTTGAATTTGTTTTGAGCTCGCATACGAGCAGCAGATTCAGGGTTAATTGCATCCCATGGTGCACCTGCAGCGCTTTTTGCAACTTCTATCATTTCGATATCTTGTGTAATTTGCGACATAACTATTCCTTAGTTTCACGTGGGGTATGGTAGCCAAATTGGCTTGGATTAAAACTTTGCTATGGACAAAGAATAACCATGCATGTGATAATTTTGTTAATTTATAGTTATTATATTCGGTATTTTTCTTATGAATATTGCTCGTATAGACCTTAATTTACTTGTGTATTTAGACATGTTGTTACGTGAAAGAAACGTAACTCGTGCGGCAAATCAGCTAGGAATTACTCAACCAGCCATGAGTAATGGACTGCGCCGACTGAGGGATTTATTTGAAGACCCACTACTGGTGAGAACAAGTGAAGGAATGGTTCCTACCGAGCGAGCGCACAAATTACAGCCGCTGATTCGCAACATACTGGCCAATGTAGAGAAGACGCTACAACCGACCACTGAGTTTAGTGCGGAAGACAGTGAACGTGTGTTTCGTATTATGGCGAGTGATTATGCTGAATCGACCATCATTCAACCATTGCTAAAAAAGTTGAGTGAGATCGCGCCGAAAATACGACTGGATATCATGACGCCAAGTGACGTGAGTTATCAGGATGTAGAGCAAGGAACTGTTGATATTATTATCAATCGTTTTGACGATATTCCACAGTCGTTTCACCAGATGAGCCTTTGGCACGACGGGTTTTCTTGCTTATTTAGCTGTGACAATCCAATAGCCGACAACTTTGATATTTTGTCTTATTTAAAGGCACAACATATTTGGGTGAGTAAAACCGGAATGGGAACCGGAGTCGGGATCAATCCGAGTGAAGCACAAAAGCTGGGTTGGATAGATGAAGCACTAATGCGTATTGGTAAAACACGAAATATTACGGTGTTTACTCGACACTACTTGTCGGCGATTTTGTTCGCTCAACAGAGAAATTTGATTCTTACCATTCCAACCAAAGCTGCACAATTGCAGCGCAATAATCCTAGGTTGTTGATCAAACCTGCGCCATTTGCGATTGAGCCCTTTGAGGTAAAAATGGCGTGGAGTCCATTATTACAAACCAATCCCGACCACCAATGGATGCGCCGCTTAATTAAAAGTGTTGCCAACGAGATAGAGAGTGGAGTGACGGGATAACACAGCTTGTAGGGTATTTTTTATATGAATATCCAGTATAACTGGCATAAATTAGCTAAATTTACGCCCGTTAAGTAAGTTTAAACTAGTTATTTAGATTTAAGTCAGTTAAGTAAATATATTGAGTAGTCATCAGTTAGCTTGAGAGAGATTTTATGAGCAGTCGTATTCAACAGGGAAGCTTGAACATTGATAGCACCCTCTACCAATTAATTAATGATCAGGTCATTCCTGGAACAGGCATTGTCGCTGAAGACTTTTGGCAATCATTTGCAACCATCCTTGAAGACTTGGCTCCAAAGAACCGCGCATTGCTTATTAAGCGCGACGATCTTCAACATCAAATTGACGTTTGGCACCAAGAGCGTGCTGGACAAACGCTAGATGCGGCAGAGTACAAACAGTTCTTGCAACAGATTGGCTACTTAGTGCCTGAGGGCGAAGACTTTCAAGTAACCACCGCAAGCGTTGAGCCTGAAATTGCAACACAAGCGGGCCCGCAGCTTGTTGTACCTATTATGAATGCACGTTTTGCACTTAACGCGGCTAATGCGCGTTGGGGCAGTTTATACGATGCGCTCTACGGAACCGATGTGATCAGCGAAAGTGACGGCGCGGAAAAAGGTGGAAGCTTTAACCCTGTGCGTGGCGCTAAAGTCGTGACTTATGCTCGTGAGTTCCTTGATGATGCTGCGCCACTAAATGGCGTTTCTCATAAAGACGTAACCAAATACAGCATCAGTAACGCTAGTATCGGTAATAAGCTGATAGCGACACTGGATAACGGTGAGGAAGTCACTCTAATTGATAGCGACCAGTTCATTGGCTATCAAGGCGACGCAAGTTCCCCTTCGTGCATTCTGCTTAAACACAATAATCTGCATATCGAAATTCAAATTGACCCGAGCGCACCGATTGGTAGCGTTGATGTTGCTGGTATTAAAGATGTATTAGTCGAAGCTGCCTTGACGACCATTATGGATTGTGAAGACTCGGTTGCTGCGGTTGATGGTGAAGATAAAGCGCTTGCCTATAGCAACTGGTTAGGTTTGATGAAAGGTGACCTGAAAGAGTCGCTAGAGAAAAACGGCAAAACCATCGTTCGTAGTTTGAATCCAGATCGCCAATACACCAGTGTCATTGGCGGTGAGATCTCGCTCAAAGGCCGCAGCATGTTATTTATACGTAACGTGGGTCACCTAATGACCAACCCTGCGATCATTGACGCCGAAGGTAATGAAGTACCTGAAGGCATTATGGATGGTATGATCACCTCGCTAATCGCGATACATGATTTAAAAGGCAATAGCGCTTACCAAAACTCGACCGCAAACAGTATCAACATTGTAAAACCTAAGATGCATGGCCCTGAAGAAGTGGCGTTTACCAATGAGTTGTTTGGTCGCATTGAAGATGCTTTAGGTTTAGACCGCTACACCATCAAAGTTGGCATTATGGATGAAGAGCGTCGTACTTCGGTCAACCTGAAAGAATGTATTCGTGCGGCTAAAGATCGTGTTGTGTTCATTAATACCGGTTTCTTAGACCGAACGGGTGATGAGATTCACACGAGTATGGAAGCTGGGCCATTTGCGCCTAAAACACAGCTGAAAACTATGACTTGGATTGGCGCATACGAAGATCAAAACGTTGATCTTGGCCTAGCTTGTGGCCTGCAAGGTAAAGCTCAAATCGGTAAAGGTATGTGGCCAGAGCCAGATAATATGGCGAAGATGATGGACGCGAAAATCGGACACCCACAAGCTGGCGCGAATACGGCTTGGGTACCTTCTCCAACTGCTGCGACTTTGCATGCTCTGCACTATCACAAAGTGAGTGTACCAAGCCGCCAGAAAGAGCTTCGTGAGCGAGTGAGAGCCAATGTAGACGATATCCTTACTATTCCGCTATTAGGTAATCAAAAGCTAACAGCTCAAGATATCCAAAACGAATTGGATAACAACACGCAAGGTATTCTAGGTTACGTGGTTCGTTGGATTGACCAAGGCGTAGGGTGCTCTAAAGTACCTGATATTAACGATGTAGGTTTGATGGAAGATCGCGCAACACTGCGTATTTCAAGCCAACACATCGCTAACTGGCTACGTCACGGTATTTGCGATGAAGCCCAAGTAATGAAAACTATGAAGCGCATGGCAGCAGTGGTTGATGAGCAAAACGCTGGCGACCCTAGCTACCGTAATATGGCTCCTAACTTTGAAAACAGCATTGCATTTTCAGCAGCTTGTCAGTTGGTATTCGAAGGTTGCGCCCAACCAAGTGGTTACACAGAGCCAGTGCTACATGCGATGCGATTGAAGTTAAAAGCACTTGCATAAAACAAGGTTGCTAAATAGGCCACAGAACAAAATAGCAAAGTAACGTAACTGTGTTACGGAGTAGCTAAATAACAACGTCACGTAACTGTGTTACGGAGTAGCTAAATAACAACGTCACTAAATAATAAAACCACTAAGAAAAGAAACACCCATTTAAACCGAGCCCAAGGTGCCGCGCTTTATAGCGCGGCTTTTTTTTGAGGGGTTATAGAAAGAGAATAGCTGAGTCAGTGAGGAAACTTAGTGACTACCAACCCTATTTTCAACCAAAGCAAAGATACTTAATATCCATATACTCATCGATGCCTTCCTTTGCGCCTTCACGGCCAATACCTGATTGCTTAACACCACCGAAAGGGGCGACTTCAGTCGAGATCATACCGTCATTAATGCCGACCATACCGTACTCAAGTGCCTCTGCTATGTTCCATACTCGATGAATGTTCTGACTGTAGAAGTACGACGCTAATCCATAAATGGTGTCATTTGCCATCTCAATAAGCTCTTCGTCTGTCTCGAATCGCATCACAGGAGCGACAGGACCAAAGATCTCTTGCTGAACAATGTCCATGCTGTGTTTTACATCTTTAAGAACAACGGGTTGAAGGAAGAGTCCATCAAGTTGTTGAAGTGGCGTCACAGGTGTCGCGCCTTGTTCAATAGCTCGGTTTATCAATCCTTGGATGTTTTGCTTAGCACCTTCATTGATAACAGGGCCAACCGTTACACCCTCATCTAAGCCGTTTCCAATTTTAAGCAGCTGTACCGCTTGGTCGAATTTAGCCACAAACTCATCGTGTACTTTACTGTGTACGTAGAAACGGTTTGCACAAACACAGGTTTGGCCTGCATTACGGAATTTTGAAGCCATTGCGCCTTGAACGGCCGCGTCGATGTCTGCATCGTCAAACACAATAAAAGGTGCGTTGCCGCCCAGTTCCATTGAAGTGCGCTTAATGCTTTTCGCAGCTTGAGCCATCAAGATACTGCCGACTCGGGTAGACCCAGTAAAAGAGATTTTTTTAATCAGTGGGTGTGAGGTGAAAAGACCACCCACTTGCTCTGGGCTTTCACCGAGTACGACTTGAAGTAGATCTTTAGGAATGCCCGCTTGATATGCCAGCTCAACCACAGCAAACGCAGACAGTGGTGTCTCGTCTGAGGGCTTCACAATAAAACTACAGCCAGCAGCAAGGGCAGGGGCGGCCTTACGAGTGATCATTGCAATCGGAAAGTTCCACGGCGTAATGGCACACGCGACCCCAATCGGCTGCTTGATTGTTACTAAGCGTTTGCCAGCGACTGTGCTAGGAATGGAGTCACCGTAAGTGCGCTTGGCTTCTTCGGCGAACCA
This sequence comes from Vibrio sp. S/42/10, assembly GCF_029890535.1. Classification (NCBI taxonomy): domain Bacteria; kingdom Pseudomonadati; phylum Pseudomonadota; class Gammaproteobacteria; order Vibrionales; family Vibrionaceae; genus Vibrio; species Vibrio sp. S/42/10. The sequence goes on from NZ_JAKMZC010000002.1 coordinate 348,835, forward strand.
CTCAATGAAACTCGCGCCATACACCACTTCGCCCGTCGCTTCTGCTAACGGCTTACCTTGTTCGATGGTCATTAGGCGAGCAAGATCTTCTTTGTTTTCAAGGATCAGTTGATGCCAACCACTTAGCAATGCAGCACGGGATTTAGCGGGAATTTTTGCCCACTCTTTCTGCGCAACATGAGCGCGTTCGATAGCGCTCTCTAACTCTGCCTCAGATGAGATTGGTGCATGCCCAATAAGCTCACCCGTTGCTGGGTTTGTGACTGCAACTGCGTTGTTCGCTTCTGTCACCATAAAAGAGAGTAAGTGCTGGTTCTTAATGTTTAGCATCGTGATTCCTTTGTTGTGATTACTTTAGACGTGTTGCTTATGTGCGGGTTGGCGAGTGTTCAAATGACTTCGACCAAATGTTCATTGGTCGAAGGGCATGGATGTTAAGTCGCTAATCTTGGTTATTCTCTGAGATAAATCTTCTCACTAGCCCCAGTTATCAGACTCTATCTTCGCGAGCGCTTTGGCTGCTTTTTGAAGAGCTGGCAGAAACTTGATCGCTTCGTCTGGTTTTACTCGAATCACTGGAGCTTGTATTGCTAAGCCAAGATTGGATTGGCCAGTAGAAGACGGTATTAATACGGCGATACAGACTAACCCTGGTAAGAACTCTTCATCATCAATAGCAAAACCTTGGATCTTCGCTTCTTCGATGTCTTTCTCTAACGTCGAATAGTCAGTAATGGTTTTCACTGTGTACTGAGTCAGTGGCACGTTTTCAATCAGTCTTCTGCGCTGTGATTTCGACATGTGCGCCAAAAACAGTTTGCCTGTAGCTGAGCAATGCACGGGTACGCGAGAGCCTGGCTGTAGATGGAAGCGCAGCGGGGCTTCAGTTTCTGCGCGATCAAGATAGATGATCTCACCGCTCGACAGTGCCGTTAGGTTGCAGCTCTCGCCGACTTCTGCTCGAAGGTTTTCAAGAATAGTGCGTCGTGCGCTGTGCATGGTGCTATTCAACAGCAGATTTTCAGCAAGCTTTCTGAGTCGAATACCAGAGCTGTAATGCTTCTCATCGCCGTCTCGTTGAATGATGCCTGCTGCTTCTAACTGCTGAAGCATTCGGTGCAGGGTCGGTTTTGGTAGTCCAGTTTCTTCGACTAATCCCTGAAGAGAAATAAACTCGTCTTTTTGCGCTATCACCTCTAATAGTGCAAAAAGTCGGAGAGTCGGTGTATCCCCTTGAACTGGTGGTGTTTCTGTTTGCATATAATGATCCATCCTTGCGATATGTCTATGCCTAAGAGTGTACATACCAAATCATTATTCTTCAATTATCTGAATAAAATTTGACCTTTTTTATTATTTCAATAATATAAATATAAATTATGGAACAATTAATCTCAATAAATGGAATTTAAGATGAAGGCGATTGAACGGATTATTGATAAGGCTCACTTAGATCGTAAGCGAGTGGTTTTGAGCGAAGCAGAAGACCCTCGTGTACTCAAAGCGGCGCGATTGGCGATAGATAAACAGCTCGCTTACATCACGCTGGTCGGTGATGAAAAGGCGATTATCGAAGCAGCGCAGTTGAACCACATTAATCTCGCCGGCATTCATATTGTTTCACCACAAACATCAGCACTTAAAGCCGTGTTGGCTGAACGTCTGTATGAGTTAAGAAAAGCCAAAGGCATGACTTATGAAGATGCATTGGAGAAGGTTAAAGACCCACTGATCTTTGCCAATTTGATGGTAAGAGAAGGGCTGGTGGATGGGACAGTAAATGGCGCAGTTTATACCACGTCTGATGTGGTGCGAGCTGCGCTTCAGATTATCGGCCCCGCGCCAGACAGTGAATTGGTGTCTAGCTTCTTTCTGATGATGTTGTGTGAGCCTTTCCATAATCTCAAAGGTGGCATGATTTTCAGTGACTGTGGTTTGGTGATTAACCCCAATGAAACCGAGCTGGCATCGATTGCCGTAGCGGCATCAAACAGTGCTCAAACACTGCTGATGGAAGAACCTAAAGTCGCAATGTTGTCATTTTCTACCAACGGCAGCGCTAAACACGAATCGGTCGATAAGGTTCGTAATGCCGCTCAGTTAGTGAAGCAACGCTGTCCCGGAATAGCTGTCGATCAGGATGTTCAACTCGATGCCGCGATTGTGACTGAGATTGCCGCGAAGAAGCTGCCAGATTCAGAGGTGAAAGGTCAATCGAACGTGTTGATATTCCCCAATTTAGAAGCAGGCAATATTGGTTATAAGCTTGCGGAGAGGTTAGGTGGGGCAGTTGCGATTGGACCGTTATTACAAGGCCTGAACCAACCTGCCAATGATCTATCGAGAGGGTGTAGCGCGCAAGATATCTTTAATGTGATCGCGGTGACCGCGGTACAAGCGCAGCAAGGGAAAGTGTCTGATTCTAACGCTGATATTGATATTGATATTGATATTGATATTGATATTGAAGCTGATGTTGAAGAAAGAGAAGAGTCGACGTTTGATTTTAGGTATTAACATTTAGCTCCCGAAGCTAATACTGAATCTTGCACCCAAAATAAAACCCTAAACAACCTAATTAGGATTGCTGATGGAGTTACCTGTTTTACTCGCCATTCTTGCCACCATCGCGGTGGGTACCTATTTCCAAACCGTCACGGGGTTTGGTCTTGGGATCATTGTAATTGGTTTAACGGTCAGTCTTAATCTGGTTTCCTTACCCGTTATTGCTGCTGTGGTCAGTATTGTGACTTTGTTTAATTGCTTTGTCGCTTTGATGGGTAAGCCACTGCTTGGGGAGCTCAAAATTCTGGTGGTGTTAGTCATCGGTATTATTCCCGGTGTATCGATGGGGGTGTTTTTGCTGAACGAGTTGAGTGACTCTGCGACCAATATCCTACGAGGGTTATTAGGTGCGATGGTGCTATTCGCAGGTTTGAGCTTTATGTTCAAACCTAAAACCAGAAAGGATCGTTCGGCAACGGTATCATTCCTTATATCAGGATTTAGCTCTGGTTTAGCGGGCGGGTTATTTGGGATGGCGGGCCCTCCGATTGTTTATCATCTCTATCGGCAACCTTTTACACTCGATCTGGTGCGAAGCACACTGCTGATGGTGTTCGCTTGTACGTCGATGTCGCGTACTGTCAATGTCTACGTTGCAGGCGACATGGAACCGAGCATACTGTGGCTATCCGCTATTGCTGTCCCCTTGGTGGCGCTTGTCACTATGTTTGCTCGGCGCTTCCCACCGCCGTTGTCTAATGATCAACTCAGAAAGTTAGTGTTTATTGTGTTGATGTTGATTGGTGGGTACTTGATGGCGGTCTCTGCATGGTCGTTGTTTTTGGCTTAGAACGTTTTCTTTATCAAAATTATCTTTGAAAGAGGAGGGCTTGATTCTCGTTTAATGCTTGATGAAGCCCTCCTTACTGACACGTCAGCGCTTTAGCATCTCAAATACGCTCTTAGATAATCCAAATAAGCAGCTCTCCTGCACATCTAAGGTGATGTTACTGCGGTAGTACGGGCTTAAATCGACGCCCATCCCTACGCCATGAATCTCAATACCGTTTTTGGTCGACTCGCGTTCAATGACTTGTTTGAGATGGTTATCCAAATAGAACTGATCGTTGGCGGTGCTGGTGGCGGTATCCATCGGACAGCCGTCTGAGAACACGATCAAAACCTTTCGTTGTGCACTGTGCTGCTTTAAACGCAGGCTAGCGAACTGCACTGCTTCGCCATCAATCCCTTCTTTAAAGATGTCTGCTTTCCGAAGGCTAGCAATGCCTAGGCGAGAGCGTCTCCAATGTGTATCAAAATCTTTAAACACAATATGTCGAACTTCGTTTAAGCGGCCTGGGTGTTTTGGTTGACCTTGCTTGAGCCACTGTCGATAAACTTTTCCACCGTTCCAGTTATTGGTCGTGAATCCAATGATCTCAAATGGAATGTTGGCCAGTCCAACGGATTTAAGAATCGTATCCATCAACAGGCTTAACTTGTGACTGTGCTTTTGCATTGAACCTGAGCAATCCATTAAAAACGTGATCACACATTGATGAGATGCGCCGATGTCAGGTTGATAAAAGACAGTGCGATCCAATGGCGAAGTGATGAGCTTGGTGATGGTAGTGGCGTTAACAATGCCTTCTTCTAAATGATCCTGACGTCGGTTCGTTTGTGGCGTCGCAACAAAGCTGGTGAGCATAGCGGCCAAGCGGCGAGTGTTGACTTGTCTCGCCATGATGTCATCGGTGAGTTTCTGCCTCAGTTCGAGTAATAGGGCGCGCCTGACGAGTTTGTCTGCCGCGATGACTTGATCAAATTCTGAATTAAAGACCTGATAATTGGCACCCGACAGCTCGAATACCTTGCTACTGCCTGTGATGTCTGTATCGACGTCTTGATCTTGAATGTCACCATCAACAATCAAGGCAAGCTGTGCAAGGATCTTAATGTCTTCTTCGACCGTAGGCGTGGGCGAGTTATCACTTTCTTGTTCTTGGATGATTAACTCTTGTGCAAGGGCTGTAAGCTCCTTAGCGCAGTGAGCAAACTGTTGTTGGTCGGTTCTATGTTGCTTTAAGCGCTTCAGGCTGTACCCGAAAGTAGGCACGATGCCGGCGCGAGTCGATTCGATGGTTTCAGCAATGGGCTCCGAAACTGGGACACCGGTTAAGCGGGTGTGGATGACTTGCATCAGTGTAAACAGCAACATGCCGATTCGTGATTCGGTGAAGCCATTCTGATGATATTGGTCGCTCCAATACGCAAAATTAAACTGAATACTGGTGGTCACGCCTTTTAGATAAGATGGAACTTGCGATTCAATTCGTACTTGTTCGCAGAAGTCGTAAAGCAGACGTTCTATTTCGTTTTGAGGGCGTAGTGAATAGTGAAGATCAGCATCTGAAAGCAAGAGTCGTAATGCTGATGAATCGATCTTGCCTTGCATCGAAAGCTTGCTGTTTTTCAACTCATGGCGAGAAACAAAGGTGAGATCGTTAGTATGTGCAGACTGATAATAACAGGGGCTATTGCCTTTATAGAGACGTTCTCCCCGATAATTCAGACTCAACTCACCGCTGATCGCTCTGGCGACAGACACGCCAAGATCGAGGATCTTTTTCTGCTGGGAAGAAACATTGGCCATGGTTTACGACTCCGAGTGCGAATAGTTTTGAGTGGGCGTTTCTAAATCTTCACCAAAACAACGGAAATAATATTCGCTAACCAGTTCTTTTTCTTCGTCTTCACAGCGATTCAAGAATGACAGTCTAAATGCCGTCGCTACATCGTCGAATATTTGGATATTTTCGGCCCAAGTGAGCACCGTTCGCGGAGACATCACCGTTGAAAGGTCGCCAGCTCGAAACCCGTTACGCGTTAATCCTGCGGTGGCGATCATTTTCTCAACCAGTTGTCGGCCACTTTCATTATTCAGCTCTGGAAGCTTGGATAACACGATCTTAGTTTCATGCTGTGGATCTAAATAGTTAAGCGTGGCGATGATGTTCCATCTATCTAATTGACTGTGGTTAAGCACTTGAGTGCCAGAATACAAACCTGAGAAGTTACCCAAGCCAAGCGTGTTACAGGTAGCAAACAGGCGGAAAGAAGGGTGAGGCGTGATCACTCGGTTTTGTTCTAAAGAGGTGTATTTACCGTCTTGCTCTAATAGCTGTTGAATCACAAACATCACGTCAGGGCGACCAGCGTCGTACTCATCTAACACCAGTGCGATGGGTTGTTGAATGCTCTGAGGAAGAATGCCTTCTTTAAACTCTGTTACCTGCATTCCGTCTTTAATGACGATGCTGTCTTTACCTATGAAATCCAAGCGACTTAGGTGTCCGTCTAGGTTGATCCTCAAGCATGGCCAGTTCAATCTCGCGGCGATTTGCTCAATGTGAGACGACTTGCCCGTCCCATGTGTGCCTTGAATCAGTGTGCGACGATTGGAAGTGAACCCCGCTAATATAGCTAGCGTCACTTCGGGGTCAAAACAGTAATTAGGGTCGACTTTCGGCACATATTCGCCCGCGTTTTCAAATGCCATCACGGTTAGATTGCTGTCTATCCCAAAGCGTTCTCTCACACTTACTGGTTGCGTTGGTATCAATTCCGCCTCTTTCATCATATTTCCCTCTATATAGCTCATAACTTGTCGCTGCTATCGCGATATGACATCGATTATTAACAGCTCCTCTTAAGTTAATGGCACTTTTTGTACGAAAAACTACCAATAATGTGATCCAGTTTTATTAATTAGAATGAATTGTTCCAATTTAATATAAAAAGTTGACGTGCAAAAATTCTACTACTAAGGTGAAAATGAATTCGAAAAAGAGACAATTCATTCCGAAAAATGAAATTTTGGTTAACTCAAGGAGAATGGAAGAATGAGTGAGCAAGAAAAACGTACGGTTGTTTCCGGCACAGTAACAATGACACCATCAGAAGCGTTCGTTGAAACTATGGTTGCTAATGATGTTACCGACATGTTCGGCATCATGGGGTCAGCATTTATGGACGCAATGGATATCTTTGCTCCTGCTGGCATTCGATTGGTCCCAGTGGTACACGAGCAAGGTGCTGCTCACATGGCAGATGGTTACTCTCGTGTATCTGGTCGTCATGGTGTGGTTATCGGGCAAAATGGCCCGGGTATTAGTAACTGTGTGACCGCTATTGCAGCGGCGTTCTGGGCACATAGCCCAGTCGTCATTGTGACGCCAGAGACAGGCACTAAAACAATGGGCTTAGGTGGTTTCCAAGAGTGTAACCAGCTTCCAATGTTCCAAGAGTTTACTAAGTATCAAGGACACGTAACGCACCCAGACCGTATGGCGGAATACACAGGGCGATGTTTTGACCGCGCAATGAGCGAAATGGGTCCGACTCAGCTGAACATTCCACGTGACTATTTCTACGGCGAAACTCAAACTGAGATCCCTAAACCCGCGCGTTTAGACCGTGGTCCAGGTGGCGAGAAATCTCTGAATGAAGCAGCAGACCTGATAGCTGAAGCGAAATTCCCAGTCATCATTTCTGGTGGCGGTGTGGTAATGGCTGACGCAGTTCAAGAGTGTGCGGCACTGGCAGAAAGATTAGGCGCACCCGTAGTGAACAGCTACCTACACAATGACTCTTTCCCTGCGAGTCACCCATTATGGTGTGGCCCTCTAGGCTACCAAGGTTCGAAAGCAGCAATGAAATTGATGGCTCAAGCGGATGTGGTTATCGCGTTGGGTACACGTCTTGGTCCATTTGGTACCTTGCCTCAACATGGCATGGACTACTGGCCGAAGAACGCGAAAATCATTCAGATTGATGCAGACAACAAGATGCTAGGTTTGGTTAAGAAGATTTCTGTTGGTATCTGTGGCGATGCGAAAGCAGCTGCGGTTGCTCTATCTGAAAGGTTGGAAGGCCGCGCACTGTTGTGTGATGACAACAAAGGCGCTCGTCAAGATACAGTCGCAACAGAGAAAGCACTGTGGGAAAAAGAGCTTGATGAGTGGACACACGAACGTGACTCGTTCAGCTTAGATATGATTGAAGAAAACTCACACGAGACTCCGTTCTCTGGTGGCGAATATCTACACCCACGCCAAGTATTGCGTGAGCTAGAAAAAGCGATGCCTGAAGAGGTAATGGTCTCGACGGACATCGGTAACATCAACTCAGTGGCAAACAGCTACTTACGCTTTGAAAAACCACGTAGCTTCTTTGCTGCAATGAGTTTCGGTAACTGTGGTTATGCGTTCCCGACCATCATTGGTGCGAAAGCAGCGGCACCTCATCGTCCCGCTATTTCTTATGCTGGCGATGGTGCGTGGGGCATGAGCTTGATGGAAACCATGACATGTGTTCGCCATAACATTCCAGTGACAGCCGTGGTATTCCACAACCGTCAATGGGGTGCTGAGAAGAAGAACCAAGTCGACTTCTACAACCGACGCTTTGTTGCTGGTGAACTTGAGAACCAAAGCTTTGCAGAGATCGCACGAGCAATGGGCGCTGAAGGTATCACAGTTGATAAGCTAGAAGATGTAGGCCCAACTCTGCAAAAAGCTATCGACATGCAAATGAACGAAGGCAAAACAACCATCATTGAAATCATGTGTACTCAGGAATTGGGCGACCCGTTCCGCCGAGATGCACTATCAACACCGGTTCGTTTCCTAGATAAATATAAAGACTACGTATAAGTCATAGGAAGTTTGTCCGGCCACCGCATTATAAAGAACGTGGTCGGGCAATATTAACGGGTATTGGCAAAGTGCTTAAGTGAAGAACGTAAACGCTTAGTTCAATAATTTCTACTTAAACATTAGAACACTAATTAAATGTTCCATCGGTACATAAGTGGTTCTAGCTATATAAATTTTGTCACTCATTATTATTGTTCGATCCTTAACTAATGGATCCATAAATGGTCATCTTTGACGAAGATATATACCTATTATCATTTTTCAATAATTACAACTATACCAATTGAACAATTGAACAATTGATTAACGTGATTATTAATACTTTAACTTTACCGAATATAAATTAAATGACTTATTGTATGAATGTTGTGAAAAATAAACGTTATATAAGCTCACTCGAAGAGCTGTATGAAATAATCGATTCACTCATTGCTGAGTGTAGTGGACATCGTGATTTGATTTATAACGTGTGTGATTATGAAAATAATAACTTGATGCCGAGCTTAGGCCGATCAAATCGAAAGAATATTCGCCGTTTCGAACAAGAGCTTCTCTCGACCGTGAGAGTTTATGGTGGGCATTCGTTGAGTGCACACGAGATAAACGATTGGTTACTGATGTGTTTAGCCAAGAAACAGGGGTTTCCAACCCGTTTACTTGAATGGACAGATAACCTGATTAATGCGCTGTGGTCTGTATGTCATAGCCAAAGTAAAGACTGTATCAATATTATTAAAGCCATTGATTATCATAAAGTTAGTGTTTTCAACTCACCATGTGACCTCAATAGGACTCAGATATTCAATGTGGCTGATTGTGATCAGCAAGAGCAACGAAAAGATAAGTGGTATTCCATTCACCCATTTAAGGAAGGTGGCAATGATGCCATTCAGCCTTTGTACGATGAAAAAGAATATTCAAACGGTCTAGTATCCGTTCATATTCTTCCATCAGCGAAAGTAAACCTGATAAAGGAATTAATCTCCATGAATGTTTTAAATGAACCGACAGAATATATTGAAGAGAAACTGGCTGATTTGAAAAATGAAGCCCATATAGACAGCAATCAAGCAATGAATAAAGGCGAGGGTAATATCGAGTTACAAGTTAATACTCATGATCGCCAGCTTGAGCAGTATGGCCGAAAGTACCATCAAGATTTTGATTTCGACTAAAGTCTAATATTTCTAATGATTTTATTTAGACCTCATATAAATCTAGTGATTACGAGATAAATAAAATCAGAACACTAATTAATTTATAAAAAGATGAAATCTGTGAGCTTAAAGATTGTTTATAAAGTAACTCGAAGTTAGAGTGGCGAATCTTGTTATCAAGTTGTTAAATTTTCACAGATCTAGTTTAAACACTCTAATAAAAAAGTGGCGCAAAGCTACTGAAATTTAAACCAATAACGAAAACATAAAGGATTCTGGAATATGAATATGCAAACCAATGCAGCGACATTCGTGCTGGAAAACCAAGTCGACACCGCCTTTTTACAGTCTTTTAGTGATGCATGGAATAACCATGATATTGAAGCGCTAATGTCGTTTATGACCGAAGACTGTGTCTTCCACACCGTGGCAGGAGAAGGCGAACTTGGAAACACTATCGAAGGGTACGAAGCCGTTCGTAATAGCTTTGAATTGGTTTGGCAGAACTTTCCAGATGCAGCCTGGAGCGACCCTGTCCACTTTGTGTGTGGCGACCGCGCGGTAAGCGAATCAACGTTCTCTGCGACTAACCCTGATGGCACCGTCATCGAAGCTCGTATGGTTGATGTGTTTACCCTGAAAGAGGGAAAAATCAGCGTAAAAAATGCCTTCCGTAAAACACGACCTCTTTTGACTCCTAACAACACTCCCAAGAGCTAGACACGAAACCACAACCCGTTCACGTGTTATGACTAGGAGAGTCGAATTATGAGTTTAGTAATGGAACAACCGGCAGCCGATGTGCCACCAAAGGTGAAAAGCACCCGAGCACAAGAAAGTACCCAAGCAAAAGAAAGATACGATCCAAAATACGACCCACTTAAAGACAAGAGCCCAGGTCACGGCAAGGAATACGCCCCGACTTATTGGGTAGATACCGCAGGCGTGCCACCTGAAGATGATGGCCCAATTACATCGGATATGGATGTCGATGTGGCGATAATCGGTTCAGGCTACACAGGCCTAAGTACTGCGATACACCTTGCTGAAATGTACGGCATTAAAGCGATTGTGATTGAAGCTAACCGTATGAGTTGGGGCTGCAGTACCCGAAATGGTGGTCAGGCTCAGTGTGCGTCAGGACGTTTGAAGCGTTCTCAGTGGATTGAACGCTGGGGATTAGAAACCGCGCTAAAAATGCACCGCGAATGCGTCGATGGCATGAACACATTTAAGTCTCTAATCAAAGACATTGATTGTGACCCGCAGCCGGGTGGCCACTTATATGTTGCTCACCGTCCAAAAGTGATGGCAACACTCGAGAAAGAAGCCAAGTTGCTGCGTGACACGTTTGATTACGATGCGCAGATCTTAGATGCGGAAACCGTAAAGCGTGATTACGTCGGCGACCAAGAAGCAGCAGGCGCAATGCATGAGCCAGAAGGTATTGGCATCCATGCAGGGAAACTGGCGTTTGGTTATCTAAGAAAGGCGAGAGCACTCGGCGTAAAAGTTCACCCAGCAAGCCCTGTGATGGGATGGGAAACTCGCAACGGTGTGCATTACCTGAAAACGCCTGGTGGTGTGGTTAAGGCTCGTTCTGTCGGTGTTTGTACCGGTGGATACACCAGCCAAGGTTTGCATTCAGAGCTTAAGAATCGCTTATTACCCGTACTTTCTAACTCGATGGTGACGCGTCCGTTAACTCAAGATGAAATCGCTGCGTGTAACTTCAAAACCAATCAGGTGATTACTGATACCAGAATTTTGCGTCATTACTACCGTTTGTTACCCGATAACCGAGTGCAGATCGGTACACGCAGTGCCATCAGTGGCAAGAATGCACCCGAAAAGAAATACGAAGACATGTTGAGAGCGGATTTAACTCGAAAATTCCCTTCTCTCGATCAGATCAAAATCGATTATTCATGGTGGGGGTGGGTAGATGTTAGCCACGACATGATGCCAAGAATCTATCAGCCGAATCCAAAGCAATCCATATTCTACGCACTAGGGTATGGCGGCAATGGTGTGATGTACTCCGCTCAAGCAGGCAAGCGCCTCGCTCAGTGGATCGCAGGTGAAGGTCATAAGCTTGACTTGCCAATATTTGAATCAAAACTTCCGTTCCCCAACGTGAGGGAAGTGGTGGAATCTGAGATGTTTGCACCATTTCGAAGAGTAGGGCAACAGTTCCTTTATCAGTGGTATTCGCTAAAAGATGAAGTGCTTTAGCTACTCGAACATTGTTTCCAAAATAGGGAAATAGAACTACGACCAGGAAAGTTGTACCAGGTCACCTTGTGAGCAAAGTACAGGCAGGAAGTCTGTATGATATGAAAGGTTAAGACTATGAAATTGATTAAAAATAAAATTATTGCTGGCGTCACAATTGTAGCAACAGCGATGCTATCTCATACCGCGGCAGCAGCAAATTTTAAAATGGCTATCGGAGATGCTGCTGGTGGTACTCAGTGGGAATTAGCGACCTCATTTTCTGAATTGATGGAGCAAAAAACAGACGGCAAAGTCAAAATCGACCTGTTCCCGAATGGTCAATTGGGCAACGAGCAAGACACCGTTAACGACGCGGCAATCGGCCTTCTCGACTTCTCAGTATTGGCGATCAACAACGTGACGCCTTTCTCTCCAACGGTTGGTCTATTGACCATGCCTTATGTCATTCAAAGTGCAGAAGAAGCGGTGCTATTAACTCAAGGCCAAGTGGGTCAAGACCTTGTCGATAACACCATTCGTGATGCTGGCGTTCGTATCGTTGGCTGGGCTTATTCTGGTTTTAGGGTTCTGACTAACTCTAAAAAATCAGTGGCTTCACCAGCGGATCTAAAAGGACTAGTGATTCGTGTTCCTCGTAACGAAATCATGATTGCTTCCTACCAAGCATGGGGCGTAAACCCAACACCAATGGCATGGTCAGAAACATTTACTGGCCTGCAGCAAGGTGTGGTTGATGGACAAGACAACCCATACATCACTGTGCATGCGATGAAGTTCAATGAAGTACAAAAGTACGTCACAAACCTTCGTTATATCTTCTCTCTTGAGCCGCTAATCGTCAGTGAAACAGTCTTCCAACAACAGACGCCTGAAATGCAAAAAATCATTCTTGAAGCGGGTCAGGAAGCGACAGAGCACAGCTTTGCATACTTAGAAAATACTGAAAACAAGATCCGTGAAGAACTGCAAGCAAAAGGCATGGTCTTCACTGACCCTGCAGACAACGAGCAAGAGTGGATCAGCAAAGTCACTAAGTCAGTTTGGCCTAAGTTCTATTCAAGCATTGGAGGCAAAGACAAGCTAGACGACGTTCTTGAGTTACTAGGTAGAAAGTAACGATTAGATTCGCCCTATCTGCTGTTCTTCGCGACTTAATCGCCTAGCGATAGAACGGTTAGGTAGGGCATTTACATGGCTTTACTCGTTGATCTGTCCAGTACCTGATCTTTTTAGTACCGCGAGCGACTGGTTGTCATGTGGAAATCAACATTGGAGGTTATATGTCAGTCGCTAAAACAATAAAAAAGCACCTTAACAACATTGAGGAATATACATGTTGTTTGTTGCTAGCAAGCTTTGTCCTATTGCTGTTCACACAAATCCTTACTCGTCAGCTTTTCGATTACTCCATACCTTGGGGTGATGAAGTCGCTACTTACATGTTTGTTTGGTTTGCCTATCTAGGGGCTGTTGTTGCGGCCAAGATGTCGGCGCATAACCGAGTCAGTTTTCACTTCAAGTTCTTCCCCCCGATTGTTCAGACCGTCTGTGAAACCATTGCTGACTTCTTATGGCTGCTGTTTAACGGCTACTTTGTTTATCTCAGCTACGATTTCGTGTTCAACAAAATGAATTTGTTCTGGAAGTCTCAGACGACAGGCATCCCAATGAAATACTTCTATATGATTTTGCCAATCGCATTTTCTCTAATGATGCTGCGCATTATCTGGAACAACTACGAGCGCTTATTTAAGGGCGCTAAGAACGAAGATCCTGAAGTCAAAGAACTGCGCAAAATGACGGCACAAAAGTCATCACAGTAGTCGTCACAGAGAATAGCCGTAATAGAGAGATGTAATAATGGAATCCTATTTAACTCTAATTTTATTTGGTGGTTTCTTAACCCTGTTAATTCTGGGTGCACCAATCACAGTATCACTGGCCGGCGCTTCAATGGCGGCCTATATGTTGCTCGACAAAAACCCCATCGCTTTAGTACAAATCGCGTTCACTTCGGTGGGTAACTTCCCATTAATGGCGCTGCCAGCCTTTGTTCTTGCTGGCGCATTAATGGAGGCGGCGGGTATCTCCAAACGTCTGGTGGATATTGCAGAGAGCTTAGCCGGACCCGTGACGGGTGGCCTTGGCGCTGCAACCGTGATGGCGTGTTTGTTTTTTGGTGCTATCTCAGGTTCAGGCCCTGCAACCACAGCAGCGGTAGGCATGCTAATGGTGCCTGCAATGGTTAAGCGAGATTACGATAAGAGTTACGCATCGGCAGTAACGGCTGCATCAGGGGGCTTGGGGATCATTATTCCGCCATCCATCCCGTTAGTTATTTTCGGCATCTCAGCAATGGGATTAATGGCACCGCCTGAAGCCATCGCTCAACACGGGCAATTTGCTTCTTTATCTATTCCTAAATTGTTTGTTGCAGGCGTTGTTCCTGGCTTCATCATGGCATCTACACTCGTTGTCACTAACTACTTCATTGCCAAGCGAGAAGGCTATAAAGGGCTGTCTGAGAATTGGTCATTTGGCGAAGTAAGACATGCTTTACGCCGTGGCATATGGTCGATACTGGCTCCATTTTTGATTCTCGGAGGTATCTACAGCGGTATGTTCACACCAACAGAGTCAGCGGTTGTGGCAATTTTCTATTCGCTGTTTGTCGGTGTGTTTATTCACCGAGAGTTATCGTTTAAAAGCACCATCAAATCATTATCGACAACCACATGGATTACCGGGCGTGTGTTGCTGATTCTATTCGCTGCAACGGTATTTGGTCGCTTGTTAATCGAACAAAAAATTCCGGTCGTGGTGGCTGAGTCATTACTAGGTTTCACTGACAATATGTATATGGTGTGGGCACTGACTATTGTGCTATTGCTTTTCGTCGGCATGTTCATGGAAACGTTAGCCGCGATCATGATTATCGTGCCAGTGCTGTTGCCAATTATGTATATGCTAGGCGCGGATCCAACCCACGTAGGTATTGTGGTGGTGTGTACGTTGTCGATAGGTTTTGCTACGCCTCCGCTCGGTGAGAATATTTTTGTCGCCTCGGGGATAGGCGGGGCCACGGTCGAGCAGATCACCGCGAAGATCCACCCCTTTGTTCTTGCATCCGTAGTGGGCGTGTTCGTTATCGCTTTCTTCCCACAAATTACGCTTTGGCTACCGTCCTTAGTGGGCTATTAGGAGAAGTCACTATGAATATATCAAGAATTATCCTTATTGGTTGTGCCGTATTTGCAGTGATCAGTGGTATTGGATTACGTGCCGAACATTCAGAAACAGCGAAAGAAAATGAGCCAGTCAATGTGCTCGAAATTTCAGAGCCACATGTGGTCAGTGACGCTGAAAGAAGAGCCAAAACCCTGCTTGCTAAAGCGGTTGTCCATGTACAAAAAGAAGGCGATGAGAGCGTAAAAGACTTTATGAGTAGCGCCGAATATATAGACGGTGAGCTCTATGTATTTGCGCTTGGTATTGATGGTCAATTCCTTGCCAGTGGTGGCTCTTCAATGGTGTTGGTGGGCGACAGTGTTTTGGATACCCAAGACGTCTACGGTAATCCTTTTTTTAGAGAAATGATCACTAAAGCTGTGCACAACGGGTTTGGCGAAGTTCAGTACCATTGGACTAACCCTACTGATCGCATGGGCGAACCTAAAACGACCTTCTTTGAGCGTGTCGGTGACGTGATTGTTGCCGTGGGGTATTACCCAGAACGCTCCAGTGCAACAGAAGCTAAGCGGTTATTGGCAAGAGCCATGACCGCGATGGTAGAGTCTGAGCAAGACAGCATTGCCGAGTTCAATAATAGTGAAGGCAGCTTTGTTGAAGGAGACCTGTATGTGTTTGTGATAGACATGAACTCCGGGAAACTGCTCGCTCATGGCGTGTCTCCTGAGCTTGTCGGACGGTCACACAATGAAATTCTAAGCCCTGACAATAAGCCAATTCTTACTGAGATGCTGAATCTCGCTAAAGAAAATGGTCGTGGCGTTTACACCTATCAATGGTTAAACCCGCTGTCGAGAAAAGTGGAAACCAAACACACTTACTATCGAGTGATCGACAATAAGCTGGTTGGTGTTGGTTACTACACTAATTCAAACAGCACGTAAAAGTGTTTCTACTGAGCCCTCAACCCCATCAGTTAAAGGCTGAGGACTCGAAATACCGGTTTGTGTAAAAAAGCAATTTAGTAAAATTCACACTGTGAAATTTTTGTTGTGAAATTGTTTGGAAAATACAAGTAGTATGAAATACATGGAAGCAACACAGTAAAGAACAATTTTGAAAAGGGTCAATCAGGATTTTTGACCTACATGAAATTCAAAGCCGTAAGAGGGAAAAACTATGAATATGCTGACACTAGACAAAACAGAACTTCACAGAAACCATTCAACATTTATTGCTGAAGCTGTCTTTGCCGTTGAAATGGTGAAAGCAGACAAGCAACTCGAAAAGCAGAGAATGGCGAAACAGTTGCTTGATACTCTATTTCCTCTTGAGGCGGGTTCACACGAAGACGTGGTGAGCTACGAGATTGATTATCGACATGTTCAGGTTTACTTCAAAAACGGTGAACACACAGGCCTGAAACGCGCTAAACACTTTGTGGCTTACACAGGTGATAAATCTAAGCCTTCAGCAATATTATTCCGTGACGAAAGCGGTACACACGTTGAAGTGACAATCGGTGCTCGTAAAGGTACTGGCCACTTGGAATTGGTTGATATTCAAGATATCCAGCTAGAAACATGTACTACATTTGGCCAAACAGAGGTTAGCCGCTCTTCAGGAATCCGTCACTGGGTGAGTCTGGTGAAAGGCGATGAAAGCGGTCGCTCGAACGCATCGAGCGAAGACAAAGAGTTCACGGCGAAGAATGGCGAAGACTATAACTTAGGTTTTTGCTACGCGCTCTAATACTCTGTAGCGATTTCGTATCTGAGCGCTGCGATACGTGGCGCTAAAATTTCATTATTGATTTCTCTTTTACCTTTGGTAATTTCCCCGCCCCTATAGCGGGGCTTTTTTGTTAGAGCTATAAATAAATTGGGCTGTTGTTAATACTATCTGTCGAAAGTTTAGTTTAGATTTTACGGTGTGCAACTTTGATTTAAGATGCTGTCTTTAAAGGTTTTTATTTCTTTATTTTATTCTGATTTTATTGGCGTAACTGTCACTATCAACGGTGGTTCGGGTAACTTTTAAGCTGAAACTCCGTCAAAATGCTTCGTGCTGTGCTATAATGCGCGCCTTGGGATTGAGCAAGTAAGTCCAATCATCATCTATTTCGGTGATTTTTATCACGTTTTATTTACGTGGCTCGGCAAGTCAATCAAGTAGTAATTGGATATGGAGAGCGTCCTTATATTCGTTGATTCGGATATGCGAACATCATAATTTATGAGTTTTAAATCAAAAAAATACAGTATCGATTCTACTGACTATCAAGTTGGTCAAGATAACGTCAGTAAATGGGGCATGGATGTCCACAACACAGTTTTTCTAGCCTCAGTTGGCTTATCTCTTCTCTTTATCATCACTCTTCTTGCTCTTCCTCCAGCAGATGCTAAAGCTGCTATTGATTCTATTAAGGGTGCTGTTCTATCAAAGTTTGACTTCCTGTTTATGTGGGGAGCTAATATCATGCTAGCATTTGCTGTTGTTCTTGCTTTCTCACCATTGGGTAAAGTTCGTTTAGGTGGCGAAGATGCGACAGCAGACTATTCAATGTCATCTTGGATTGCGATGTTATTCGCAGCAGGCATGGGTATCGGGCTTATTTTCTGGGGTGTGGCAGAGCCAACCGCGTTCTTCACTAACTGGTTCGGAACCCCACTTAATGCAGAACCTTTTACAGAAGCAGGCCGTGAACTCGCACTAGGTGCAACCGTATTCCACTGGGGCTTTCATGCATGGGCTATCTATGGCATGACGGCGCTCTGTCTTGCGTACTTCGTTTATAACAAAGGTTTGCCGCTTTCAATGCGCTCAGTGTTTTATCCAATTCTGGGTGAACGTGTTTGGGGTAAAACCGGTGATGTTATCGACGTACTAACCGTACTGGTTACTTTGTTTGGTCTAGCAACTTCATTAGGCTTAGGCGGTACACAAGCGGCAAGTGGTATTAGCCATGTGTTCGGTTTGGAAAATAACATTTTTCTTCAGCAAGCTATCATTGTTCTAATCATGGGTTTGGCGATCATTTCTGTTCTACGTGGTATGGACGGTGGTGTTAAGTTCCTAAGTAACTTGAACATGGTTATCGCGTTCGTATTCCTTGGTCTTATCGCAGTATTGAACTTCACGACTGTACTTGATTCCGTGGCAACAGCGGTGACGGGCTATGTGAAAAATATCGTAGCTTTAAGCCAAAGTTCTGGTCGTGAAGACACAACATGGCTGCATGGTTGGACTGTGTTCTACTGGGCATGGTGGGTTGCGTATGCACCTTTCTTCGGCATGTTTGTAGCGCGTATTTCTAAAGGTCGCACGGTTCGTGAATTCCTACTTTGCGTACTGATTATCCCAACATTAGTAACTTCAGCTTGGATGTCTATCTTCGGTGGTGTGGCTATCGAACAAGTAATTAATCAGGTAGGGCAACTTGGCCTTGACCAAGGCATCACAGACGTTTCTCTAAGTTTGTTCTACATGCTAGATGCATACCCGTTTGGCAACATTCTATCTGTTATCGCAGTCGCGTTGATCATCGTGTTCTTCGTTACCACGTTGGACTCAGGTTCTATCGTTATCGATGGCATGACGGCAGGTGGTAAGCTTGAAGTGCCAGTGAAACAGAAAGTGGTTTGGGCGGTTATCTCAGGCGCGATCGCAATGGTGATGCTATGGATTGGTGGCACTCAATCTATCCAAGCACTTCAATCGATCACTATCATCGCAGCATTGCCGTTTACGATCATTCTTCTGATTGGCTGTGTCAGCTTGTTGAAAGGTCTACTGACTGAAGTAGATAAAGGACAAGCAAGCGTTAGCGAAACAGCGAAATAAAATAGCTAAGACTCTGAGTAAGTAATTAGGTAAATAACTACTTATTCCGGATGAAGCGTTATTTAAAAGCTCTCTTGTACTGTGCAAGGGAGCTTTTTTATGTCTAAGAAGAAATCAAAGATAAGCAGAAAAGACATAATAAAAGAGCCACAAGTGAATCGTCACTTATGGCTCTTTTTTAGTTTTAGAGATTCGCTTTAGGTAGGGAACTCGCTATTAAGTGCTTGGTGCGAGGTCTTAAGTAGTCGCTTAAGCGTTTAATTCGTGTTGGATTACGTAATCCAAAGCACCGGTTACCGCAGCCACTTGAGCGTCATTGCACTCTTCGTCTGTCACTTTGTCGCTGTCTGGGTAAACTTCTGTGGTTGTGCCGTATTTGCAATCAGTAACGCTGCCACATAAGCCAAGCTTCTTCATTGGGTAGTTGATCACACCGTGCTGAGTGACGTCTGAACCAATGATCTTGCCATCTGCATCTGCTGGAGCAATATGCGTTACTTTTTCTACTGAAGCAATAACCGCTGCTTGGAATTCTGGTTGTGGGTTATCAGTATCGCCAACAGTATAGAAACCGTCTGGGATCATGCCTTCAATGTATTCAAGGCCGTCACGCGCTGCGAGTGCTGGTCGGAATTCAGTTTCATCAGAATCTGTCGTCTCATGCAGGTCAACGTGAACCAGTACTTTTGGCAAAGAAGCCACTAACGCACGTAGGTTTGCTGATTCTTCTGCTGGCGTACCGTCGTAGAAAGAGCGGTTTGGATCGACCGCATTTTGGTTCCAACGGTTGATCACTTCGTAGCCCCAAGGGCTCACACAGGGAGCAACAACAATGTTGAAGTGTGCTGAGTATTGTTCTGCTTGAGTTGCCGCGAACTTAATCGCACCGTGTACACCACTGGTTTCGTAACCGTGTACACCACCTGTTACTAGAACCGTGGGTTTTGATGCATCCCAGTTTTTGCTTTTGATAGCGAAAAGCGGGAAGCGATCTTCATCGTAGCTCAATGCACCGTATTGTTCGATGTCGAGGCGGTCTGCAAGCGCTTTAATCTTTGGTACAACTTCTTGTTGGTATTCACGCTTAACCGTTCTTTGAGTGAACCACGCTTCACGTTCTGCTTGTTGCCACTTTTGTCCTGGCTGACCGATTGGGTAGAAGTATTCACTTTTCATCTATACTTTTTCTTTTATGTTCATGAAAGATGAAGACAGACTAGTCCTGTCTAACTGCGACAGCAATAGAAAACACAGTTTGTGACTTTATTTATTACAGACTCATAACTTTGATGAGTGGATTGATAGTGTTACATTCCATTTGTTGTTCAATCCTTTGAAAGAGAATAAAAAATGGCTGGAGCAAGTTTACTCACATTGCTAGATGACATAGCAACAGTGCTAGACGATGTCGCGCTAATGTCTAAAGTTGCGGCGAAAAAAACCGCAGGTGTATTAGGTGATGATTTAGCTCTGAATGCCCAACAGGTATCAGGTGTTGCTGCTGAAAGAGAGATCCCAGTGGTATGGGCGGTTGCAAAAGGCTCATTTAAAAACAAGCTGATCTTAGTGCCTGCAGCATTATTGATCAGCGCGTTTATTCCTTGGCTGATCATGCCATTACTCTTGATTGGTGGCTTGTTTCTTTGTTTTGAAGGGGCAGAAAAAGTATTAGAGAAGATCTTCCCTCATGCTCATCCACATGAAGAAAAAAGTGCAGAAAATGACACTAATGAATCCTTAGAAGAGTATGAGAAGAGAAAGGTAGCGGGTGCGATTCGGACCGACTTCATCTTGTCTGCAGAGATCATAGTGATTGCGCTGGGTACTGTAACGGGGACAAGTATTGTGACTCAAATTCTTGTTGTGAGTTTAATTGCAGTTGTGATGACGATGGGTGTTTATGGCTTGGTTGCAGGAATCGTGAAGCTAGACGATTTAGGTTTTTATCTCCAGCGTACATCGAGTGGTAATGCCATTAAAACCAAGTTGGGGAATGGGCTAGTTGCATTTGCCCCAAAACTAATGAAGTTACTTGCTGTTGTTGGTACGGCTGCGATGTTCTTAGTTGGTGGCGGTATTGTGGTACACAGCGTGCCAGTTATCCACCATTTAATCGAACCGATCATTATGGATTTTAGTGGTCACACGATTGCGACAGCGATTATTCCAACTCTGTTGAATGCCGTGATTGGTGTTCTCGCTGGATTGCTTGTCGTAGTCGTTTGGGGTGCAATAGAGAAAGTTCGTGGTAAATAAGTGATAAATTGTGTTCGGTGAAAGGATGCCTGTCATCAGAACAAAAAGGGGCACCATAATCATTATGGTGCCCCTTTTAATCTAATGGGTCGTGTTTAATTAACACCACGCTCTTATTTTTCAATATAAGCGCTTATTTTTACGACCAAGTGTTTACTTTACAGACCAAGCAATCGTCTCGCCTCCACGGATTGGCACTACGATGTCTGAACCGAAAGGCATGGTTTCAGCAACGTTCCACTCTTCTTTAACAAGAGTGATGGTGTCTGTGTTACGCGGCATACCGTAGAAGTCAGGGCCGTTGTGGCTTGCAAACGCTTCTAGGTTCTCAATTTTACCTTCTAAGTCGAACACTTCTGCGTACAGTTCAACGGCAGCGTGCGCTGTGTAAGAACCTGCACAGCCACATGCTGACTCTTTTGCGCCTTTTGCGTGTGGTGCAGAGTCTGTACCCAAGAAGAACTTCTTGCTACCACTTGTTGCAGCCTCGATTAGCGCTAATTGGTGAGTGTTGCGCTTTAGGATAGGTAGGCAGTAGAAATGTGGCTTAATGCCACCAACCAACATGTGGTTGCGGTTGTAAAGTAAGTGGTGAGCTGTAATTGTTGCGGCTACGTTGTCGTTTGCGTTTTTCACGAAGTTTGCAGCATCAGCGGTTGTGATGTGCTCTAGAACAATCTTCAAGTTAGGGAAGTCGTTTACAATTGGAGCGAGTACTGTGTCTAGGAACTGCTTCTCACGGTCGAAGATATCAACATCGTGAGTGGTTACTTCGCCGTGAACCAGAAGCAACATATCCACTTCTTGCATTGCTTCTAACACGTGGTAAATCTTTTGAGCCGAAGTTACGCCTGAATCCGAGTTTGTCGTCGCGCCTGCTGGGTAAAGCTTCGCTGCAACAACTGCACCAGACTCTTTCGCTTTGCGAATTTCATCAGGAGTCGTGTTATCTGTTAGGTAAAGTGCCATTAAAGGCTGGAACTGTTCACTTGGCTGCTCTGCCATGATGCGTTCACGGTAAGCTAAAGCCATTTCGGTATCGGTTACCGGTGGGATGGTGTTTGGCATGATTAACGCTCGACCATTGTAGCGGCTGATATCGCGCACTGTATCTTTTAATACGTCGCCATCGCGTAGATGAACGTGCCAGTCGTCAGGACGAGTAATCGTAAGTTGTGTCATTGAAGGCTCCCACCAATTGAAGTGTTATGTAGTTGGAGCCTAAACTCGGCGAAATCTGTGAAAGCAATCGCTTACGTTTAGGCGACAGGATGATAGTGGAAAAGCACTTTCATTTCATCCTATTTTTAACTCTTCAGGGTTAGGAGCCTGTTTTTATAGGTATTTATTCTGTATTAGATTAGTCGAAGGGCTAGCGAGTGGCGACCCATAGCCCGTGAATCATTCCTGGAACCCAGAAAAAGAAAGTGAGGACGATGTTAATCAGTAAATCTTTACCTGCGCCGCGAGCGAAGAATACCCCAACAGGCGGGAGCAGGACACATAAGATGATAATGACGAGTTTGTTCATGATAAATCCTTTTTATTCAATGAAAGTTTAATGCGATACCGTGTTCAAATTATAGAACGTATGGAGAGTGTTAATACATTGCTGTTTTTATGTATATGGGATACTAGGATAAACATCTCAAGATAATAGCTTGGTATCAAGTGTTTAGTGCTTGTCAGTTTATCTATTTATAACCATTTGTTAGCATTAGGACAAATAACAAAACATTGGAATCGTTATGTCGCAGCTACCGTCAGATCAAAAGGCTTCAGAGCAAGTGCCTTCTCTATCTCAAATCAATGTGTTTCCGGTTAAATCAGTAGGTGGGATTTCACTCTCTTCTGCTTGGGTCGAAAAACAAGGTCTCACCTTCGACAGACGTTTTATGTTAGCGCTAGCTGACGGTTCAATGGTGACGGCCCGTAAGTATCCGAAAATGGTCAAGGTATCTTCAAGTTTGCAGCCTGATGGTTTGATTTTTACTTATGAAGGTAAAGAGCCGCTGCGTTTAAAGTACACAAGCTTTAAGATGCAAGAGGCGCCAGCAACGGTCTGGAAAGACAGTTTCACGGCGTATACGACCAACGACGAAGCTGACGATTGGTTCAGTGAAGTGTTGGGGGTTCGAGTTGAGCTTCTGTTCTCTGGAGATCAATCGAATCGTGTTCGTGAAAAGCTCGGTCACAATGTGAGCTTTGCCGACGGTTACCCAATGTTAGTGATTAGCCAAGCCTCTCTTGATGAACTCAATCGTCGTAGTCCTGAAACTCATTCGATGGATCAGTTCCGCACCAACTTTGTTGTTTCTAATACCGAAGCATTTGCTGAAGACGGCTGGAAGCGTATACGAATTGGTGAGGTTGAATTTGAATCCGTTAAGCCTTGTGAACGGTGCATTCTCACAACGGTTGACGTTGAACGTGGTGAGTTTAGAGAAACAAAAGAGCCGCTTAACACTTTTTCTAAATTTAGAGCCAACGAGCGTGGTGGCGTTTTCTTTGGTCAAAACCTAGTTGCTAAAAATGAAGGTTTAGTCAAAGCAGGTGATGTCGTTGAAGTATTAGAAACTAAAGAGAAAGAGCACTATGAAGATACTTGGATAGAGTCGTTACATTTAACCTGTGTTGAGCGTGAAGAGATTGCACGTGATTTTACAACTTTTTGGTTAGAGCCTGCGAAAGAGAATCACGCATTACCAAGTTATCAACCTGGTCAGCATTTGCCGATTGAAATGGTTATTGATGGCGAGACGGTTTCACGTCGTTACACACTGTCTTCAAGCCCATCACGATTGGGCCGTTTAGCTATATCAGTTAAGCGTGTAGATGATGGTCAAATTTCTAACTGGCTCAATGATCACTTTCACGTAGGCGATACCTTAGTCGCGAAAAATCCAGATGGCGCATTTTATTTAGAAGAAAATCCAACGCACCCGTTACTGCTTTTGTCTGCCGGTAGCGGTGTAACCCCAATGTTGTCGATGCTTCGTTATTTAGCTGATCATGGTCAAATCGATGATGTGGTTTTCTATCACCAATGCAGCAGCGAAGAGGATATTCCTTATCAAGCTGAGATTGATAAGATTGCCAGCGAGCATACCGGTCTGCATGTGATTTATTCTTTGAGTCAGCCAACCAAAGAATGGGATGGTTTGTCTGGGCGCTTGAGTGTGTCGCATATCGCTAAAATTGAAGAACTGCACAAGCGCCAAGCGTTTGTGTGTGGCCCTGATGGTTTTATGGATAACGCAAAAAAATTGTTAATTCAAATGGGGCTTAACCCTCAGCATTACCATCAAGAAGCATTTGGTGTTGCCCAATCCACTGAAGAAACTGTGAAGCAACTGCAGTTGAGTGTAAACGGCTACTTGTTTGAAGGTAATAACCAATCAACGCTTCTAGAACAGGCAGAGTCGGCGGGTGTGCCTATTGCTTCTAGCTGTCGTGCTGGTTTTTGTGGCGCGTGTAAAGTGACACTTGAATCAGGGCAGGTTCACCAACCTGACGTACCAGCACTGCAAGAGCATGAACGTAACATGGGCCAGATACTGGCGTGTTGCAGTGTTCCGCAAACGGATATCGAAGTTGTGGATTAGCGACTCGTTAGACCATAAAAAAGTGCCTCAAGTAGAAAAGGCCTGAAGTTCGTCTAGATGAACTTCCGGCCTTTTTGGTTCTTACTGCGTTGCTAGTTGTATAATCCCACTAGCTTTACGTTATCAGTAATTAACTAAAATTAATCGTAGATCGTTGGGATAGGTTGACGCTTGTGCTGTGTTGCTTTGTAGATACTAACTAAGCGATCTGATACATCTTGAGACACTTCTTTGCCTTCAAGGAAATCGTCGATCTGATCGTAAGAAAGGTTTAATGCTGCTTCATCAGCTTTCTGTGGGTCCAGTTCTTCTAGGTCAGCGGTTGGGGTTTTCTTCACCAGCAATTCTGGGGCACCTAATGTTGCAGCCAGTTCACGAACTTGTCGTTTGTTCAAACCGAACAGAGGAGCCAAATCACATGCGCCATCGCCGTGCTTAGTGTAGAAACCAGTGATGTTTTCTGCTGAGTGATCGGTACCAATAACAAGACCACCGACGTAACCTGCGATTTCGTATTGTGCGATCATGCGAGCTCGAGCTTTCACATTGCCTTTTACAAAGTCGATTTTCGCCGAATCTGTTGGTAATAAGCCTGTGCTTTCTAAAGCAACATGAGATGCTGCGTGAAGCCCATCAACGCCCGCCTTAATGTTTACAGAAACGGACTGAGAAGGCTGGATGAAAGACAGAGCAAGCTGTGCTTCATCTTCATCTTTTTGCTCGCCATAAGGTAAGCGAACAGCAATGAATTGATAGTCGTTACTGCCAGAGCTTTCATTCAGGCTATCAATTGCCATTTGTGCTAAACGGCCACAGGTTGTTGAGTCTACACCGCCGCTGATACCAAGGATCAGAGACTTGCAGCCTGACTGTTGTAGTTTCGTTTTAATAAAGTCCACACGACGAGTCACTTCGAAGTGAGGGTCAATTGAAGGTAGTACGCGCATTTCATCACGAATTAACTGTTCCATTCGTATTCCTTTCCTGCAAGCAAATTAAAAATCTAGTGTTATCATACCTAAATCATTCGATTTAAAAACCTCTTTGCACAAGCTTAGAAAGAGAAGGCAGTAATTAACAATGGAAAAAATAGCCATTTTCGGTAGTGCGTTTAATCCACCGAGCTTAGGGCATAAAAGTGTGATTGATTCGTTGGCTCACTTTGACAAGATTCTACTGGTACCAAGCATTGCCCATGCTTGGGGAAAAGAGATGCTAGACTTTGATACGAGATGTCAGCTTGTCGAGGCGTTTATCTCTGATTTATTGCTGGATCAAGTTGAACTGTCATTAGTTGAGAAAGGACTATTTACTCCTGGTGAAAGTGTCACGACCTATGCCGTCCTTAGTCAGCTTCAAAAGCAGCATCCAGAGGCCGAACTGACCTTTGTCATCGGGCCTGATAATTTCTTTAAGTTTTCATCGTTTTATAAATCAGATGAAATAACAGAACGCTGGTCTGTTATGGCTTGCCCCGAAAAAGTAAAGATTCGAAGCACTGATATTCGCCACGCTTTGCAAAATGGGAGCAATGTAGCAAAACTGAGTACAAAGTCAGTTACAAGAATATTGCAAGACAGTGAACTGTATACAATAATATAGATTCACTATTTTAAGAGGTCTGATGACTATGCTGAAGGGCGCGATACCAGCGACGTTAATTATTGCTGCATGCAGTATGCCTGCGTACGCTGATTGTGATTTTTTTAGTTTAGATTCGATCATGCTGACTTCTGGTGATGAAAATAGTTGTCTAAATTTTTCTACTAGCATCGAATCTTTTGGTCAGCGTATGCTAGAAATCAGTGGATTTTCAGGCGGAGACTCAGAGAGTAAACCTGACTATTGGTCCGATTGGGTTATCCAAAGTAAAGATTCCCCTCTGTTAACACAAAGCCTTGAATCAAACTATGTTGGCTTGGGGATGTGGTTCCCTGAAGATCTGGAAGACGAGCAATATGACATGTCTACAGAAGAATGGTTAATGAACCATGGTCTTCAGTTGAGTATCGGTTTTGGTGAGAAAGTAGAAGGGCAACCTCGTATGCGCTTTGATTACCGTTGGCATGACTCACGAGACGCAGACTTGATGATGCAGGTTGAATTGCCATTCTAGACCGAAAGGCCATTAGTCGATGTTGAGATGCGAAGAATTCAAAGTTGAAATGTTAAGAATTAAAAAAGCCGCAAAAACTGAGTTTTTGCGGCTTTTTAGTATCTAGTGTTTTTGGCTTGGTTTAATAGTTAGCTCATAGACTGGTTTACGTCTGAATTTAGTGAGTAAAGAACGGGGACCGGACTCTTTTGTCTAGAGTTCTTCACCGAACACTAGCATACACAGTTGCTCAAACTCCTCTTCCTTACCTGAGAACAAGTCATCAATCACCAACGCACGCTTTTGACCTGATTGCATGCGTTTCTTTGCTTCCCTCATTACCATCACCAAGGTGTGTTCTTGTGGCAGGTTAGAGTCATCAATATTCCATTGATTGAATCGCTGAGACAGGGCGCTTTCGCAAAGTAATGGTTTGAACGCTAACACTTCTTGTTTAAGCACAGAAAGCATATCTTTGAATGCTTGCTCGGTATTATTAGCATTTGAAGCGCGAGCTTTGGTTATCTCTAGTTTTTCTAATAGCGCCGAAGACAGGTTCGTTTGAGTGATGTAACCCGCTTGTCTTGGGAAAGAATCCGTTAAACGCACAGAAAAATCGACACGATTAATTTGGGTATTTGGAAAGTAGGTCAGTGACGTTAAGCAGTCATAGGGAATCCAGATACTTTGACCTGGCTCAACGGCATACTCTTGTTTACCTAGCTTTATCAAAACCAAGCCACTTTGAACCGATACAAGGCTATGTTTAAGTACTTTCTTGCGTGGTGTGATCACCAAGTGTGAAAAGTAAGCCGATGTATATTCAATAGCGAAGTTCATAGATAGTACCTTAATTTTGGGGCGTCAAGATTACCGTTAATCTGTAAGAATGCCAACAATAACAGGGGATTTTCAATGTTTCTGGTCTGACCTTGTCAAAAGTATGGGCTCTGTAGCTGCGAGAAGTCAAAACAACGCGTAGAATGAGCCAGCTTTTTATTATATGAATTAAAAAATGACCTCTCCAAGCGATCCATATGTTGATATTCGTCCTTACGGCGATGATGAAATTCCTGCGGCACTAAACCGTCTTATTAATGATGAAGAATTTATCAGTGCGATTTTGCACTACCGTTTTTCAAACCATGCGTCTTGGTTCAAAACGTTAATGAGTCCAATTCTACGCGTTTACTTAAAAATGAAGTGGAGCAAGCTGACTAGCGTCGAATCCATTCAGATTGAAGTGAAAAAATACTTACGTGACACGCTAGCTAAAACCACCAATGGTGTGACATACACTGGCTTAGAGTCATTGGATACTGATCAAGCTTACCTGTTTGTATCAAACCATCGTGACATTGCTATGGATCCTGCGCTAGTTAATTACGCTTTGCATCAAAAGAACCATCAGACTTGTCGTATTGCTATTGGTGACAACCTATTGAAGAAGCCATGTGCGACTGAATTGATGCGTCTAAACAAGAGCTTCATCGTAAAACGTTCTCTGAAAGGGCCGCGTGAAATGATGAAAGCGTTAAGCCAGCTTTCTTCTTACATTAAGCACTCTTTAGAAACGGGTAACTCTATCTGGATCGCTCAAAAAGAAGGCCGAGCTAAAGATGGTAATGATTTCACTGAGCCAGCAATTCTAAAAATGTTCCACGTAGAAGGACGTAAGCAAAAAATCGCATTCCCTGAATATGTGAAGTCGTTGAAGATCGTGCCTGTTGCTATTTCATACGAAAACGATCCGTGTGACACCGCGAAAGCGATAGAACTTTTTGAGAAAGACGTAAACGGCAGTTATGAAAAGGGTGAATTTGAAGATATCGAAAGTATCATTCAAGGCATTATCGGTAACAAAGGGCGCGTGCACGTTGGTTTTGGTCAGGTTATTGACCAAGACTTTGATACGCCTGAAGCGCTTGCCGAAGAAATCGATCGTCAAATACACGATAACTACAAACTGTTCCCAGTAAACTTATTAGCAGCCGAAAAAGAAGATGACTCAATTACAGATTCGGTTAAAAAAGAGTTTGAAGAAAAGTTATCGATCTTGCCACAAGGTGCTCGTCAGTACTTGATTGATAGCTATGCGAACCCTGTGAAGAACATTGGTTAGTTCGCGTTCACTTATGGCTAGTTTGCTTATGATGATTAGGCGAACGAGCGCATTAGCTAACTAACAAGTGAATGAATTAAAAAAAGGAGCCTTGGGCTCCTTTTTTGTGTCTGGTTTTGGTCTTTTATTGCCCATAAGAACAAAAAACGAACTTCGTCTAAACTAGCGAGCAACAGCACCGCCGAGTTCTAAATTGGTTGGCCATGTCGTCACGGCGTTACCACCTAGATAGATATTGCCTTTGACCGTCATGGTGTCTGGAAACTCGGTAATGGCAGAGCCGCCAATATACAAATCACCGTCAATGACGATACCGTTTGGAAGTTCCGTCAAAGGAGTTCGAATGACGCTTAAGTCACCTTTTACTCTAAAGCCATTTGGAAGCCTCTGTAGTGGAGTATCTGTGAGATTAATAAATCCACCGACGCGCACACCTCTTGGCCAACTGGTGATTTGGCTGCCAATCAAGTCGGCGTAGCCCTTTATCTTAATGCCTGTAGGAACTCTTGTCAGTTGGCTGTTAGACGCTTTAAGACTGCCGTTCACTTCTAAACCTTTCGGTAAACGGGTAATTGCGGTGTTCTCTATATTTAGATTACCATCAACAATCAGGCCGCTAGGAAGTGATGTGTACGGCTTATTACGTAAATATAAGTTTCCGTAATTATCCAAATGGTTCAATATTTGATACTGATCGAGGGGTTCTGCTGCCACATTTGTTATGGTTAAATAACCAATAATAAGTGCAATTATTCGGATCATAACAAGCTTCTTTATTACGATAAACGATAACACTATAATGAAAAAATTATTCTCGCCTAGTGTTTTACTCATTTATTGGTAGGTAAAAAAGGAATAGAACGACAATGATAGGTAAATTTTGGGTTGGAACAAAGCGTCAAACTTTACAGGCTTTTATGCTTCTAACTTCTATGTGTTGTTCAATATCAGCGAATGCTAATAAAATAATATCAACGCCCGCAAAAGCAGCTGTGGTCGTCACTCAGAGTAGTTCACAGCAACGAGTTTGTTATTACAATGATAAGGCTTATAGCATAGGTGCTGTCGTTGAGGTTTCAGGAGTGGTGATTAAATGTACAGCGGAAAATGATTTTGAAACTAATGGGGCACTTGGTTGGGTTGAAATGATAAAAAAAGACGAGCAGTAAGCTCGCCTTTTTATTTGTATGAATATTGATGCTTATATTAACGCGCTAAAGAGCGAGTTTTAAGTTCAAAAATAATTTTTTCAGCGCTGACTTCAAATTTAAAGCGCGCTTGCAATTCAGTGCTATCTTCTGTCATCTCTGACGCTTCAAACTCAACATTGCTAGACACTTGTTTTGCTAACTCAACGTACTTAGCAAACTCAGCTTCAATAAGGGCTTTAGAGCTACCGTAAACCTTTACTTCAGCAACTTCGTCGCCTTCTTTAATGATAAAGCCGATTTCACCTGCACAACCGCAAGCTTCGCATACATCATTGTTACCGTTATCTTGGCTCATAAATAATCCTCTTACAAAGTCTGAGGTTATTCTAACGAGCAATTTGAACGGTATCTACAAAAATTAAAATCTTTGAACTAATTTATACTGGTATGCTATGTTGTTTGTTTAGAGGTGAAATGAATATCAACATTCGCGACGCAAAATATGTATGTGATCTCCATCATGTTTTGTCGAAGATTAATGTTATTAATTTGTCAGAATATCATTCACTTAGTTGCACCAGGAATGATTTTATAAGACTATCTATCGCTTGATAGGTATTTATACAATGAATTTTTCGTTGGGTATTTCATATTCTAAGTAGTTATTTAAAATTGCAGACTTAGGATCGTAAGGTGATTATTCGAAGAATAATTAGACAAAGCGTCCAGAGAGGCGTCACTGTAGAATTATTCGTACATAGTATTTGTGTGAAATTAGTTATAAATACTTGCGAAAAAATACCTTGCTCACATAATGCTGATAACGATTTGCATTCTGACTTCATTTGATTGAGTTAGATGGATTTACAAAGAGAAGAGCCTGAATATGCCAAAGCGTAGTAAAGAAGATACAGAAATCACTATCCAGAAGATCATGGATGCCGTTGTAGACCAGTTGCTAAGGTTGGGTTACGACAAGATGTCATACACGACGTTGAGTCAGCAAACGGGCGTTTCTCGTACAGGTATAAGCCACCATTTTCCAAAGAAAACTGACTTTACAGCTGCACTAGACGGTCGTATTTTTAAGATGTTCATGGAACACATTGACTTTGAAAATGGTCTTGACGCATTTTCGGCTAGCTGGGTTAGCGCACTTGAAGACGCTGAATTCCTGGCTATCTTACGTCTACTTTTCCATCATATCGTTACAGCTGAAAGCGCGCACGAATTTGCTGCAAACGGTATTGATCGTCTATACAAACTGACGGAAACTCAGTTTGGTGAGACTAGCGGTAAAGAACTAGAGTGGTTGATTGGCAAGTCATTAATTCGTATGAGCCAATAATCAACACGCCATAAAAAAAGCTCCTGAGGGGGCTTTTTTTATGGCTGTAATTTCACTTTTCATTACTCTCCTCTAATGTATTGGTCTTGTTTTCGTCGGTTTACTTCCGTCTTGATAGCGTTTATTTCTTTTCTTTTTATATGCTTACGTTTTCCATGCCTTTACTAATAATGGTCAAATCTCCGTACCACCAACGGCTATGGTTCATATTTAGAGCCTCAAACGCTTAGGATGAGACGTTTGGACTTTATTGCTATGGTTGCTAATAAAGTTGAGTTTGAGACGCGAGAGAGGCTATGAGCCAATAAAAAAGCCTCGAAAAAATCGAGGCTTAGTATGACTTAGTTGTTATTAAGAACGAATACTTGAAATGAGTAGGCCTTAAACCGAGCTTATTGAGCGGGGTGAACTTGAGGAAAACTCATGGTTGGGTGCTTTTCTACGATACTCTTATAGCCATATACATCCTCAATCATCGAAGGTCTAAGTGCCTCCCAAGGACTACCATCGCAAATCAAGTTCCCGTTTTTTAAGACTACCAATCTATCTGAGTATTGTGCGGCTAAGTTAAGATCATGTAGCACGACGATAACAGCAGCATTGTGATTGTCGGCTAACTCTCTCGCGATCTTTAAGGTGTTGTGCTGGTGGGCGAGATCCAGTGCAGACGTAGGCTCATCCAGCATTAATATGCATTGATCACCAGAATAGTGAAGCTGAGTTAACACTCGAGCCAAGTGAACTCGTTGTTTTTCACCGCCAGATAGAGAAGGGTAGAGCCTTTCACTTAAGTGAGTCACATCGGCAACATCCATTTTTTTGCTAGCAATGCTTTTGAGGTTTTTGTGGGATTCTTGCAGAGGGATTCCACCAAGTTCAACAACTTCATGTGCTAGGAAGGGGAAGGTTAACGTACTGTGTTGAGGAAGCATAGCCAGATGCTTTGCAAGCTTATGAGAAGGCCACTTGTCTTTAGTGTGTCCAAAATATTGGATATCACCGTTGCTTGATATTTCTTGGCACAAGGCTTTGAGTAGTGTGCTTTTACCCGCGCCATTTGGCCCAAGCAGTGTGGTTACCTTTCCCGCTTCAACCTCAATAGAAACGCCATCTAATATCACTTTATTGCCGAACTTCACTTCGATATCGGTCGCTTTTAACGCTGAAGGAAACATTAAAGGATTCTCCCTTTCTGTTGAAATAGTAGGTACAGGAAGAACGGTGCGCCGATTATTGCGGTGACAATACCTACAGGTAGCTCTGCTGGAGCAAGTATCACGCGTGAGAACATGTCTGCGGCGGTTAACAGCAATGCACCTAAAACGGCAGATAAGGGAAGTAGAACTCGATGATCCGGGCCCGCTAACATGCGACCTAAATGAGGGATCACAAGCCCGATAAAACCGATCATCCCAGACAAACTAACCGTGATTCCTACGCCTGCGGCGGTCAGTAGAATCAACTTTCGTTTAAGTTTTTGTACTGGGATACCAAGGTGTTGCGCTTCTGACTCACCTAAGAGCAGGGCGTTCAGTGACATCGCTTGGCGGTAGAAAATAATAAACAATCCAACGAGCGTGACAGCAGCAAGTAAAATGCCAGACCACTTAGCACCCGCTAATGAACCCATTGACCATAATGAAAGATCACGCAGCATTTGGTCATCAGCAATGAAATTCAAAAAGCCAATACCTGCGCCAGATAGTGCACTGATCGCTACACCCGCTAACAGCATGATGGTGACTGAAGTGCCAAATTTGCCTGTACCCAGCTTATACACCAATAGCGTAGTTAATGCGCCACCAAGAAAGGCGAAGACAGGGACCGCAGCAAAATTCATAAATGCTGGGTATTGGACGGAAATTTTTGAAAAAAGGACAATAGCTAATGCGGCACCCAATGCAGATCCGGCTGACACGCCAATGATTCCAGGCTCGGCAAGCGGGTTTCGAAATAAGCCCTGCATGACTGCGCCACATAAAGCGAGTATTGCGCCGATTAGCATGCACAATATCGTTCTGGGTAAGCGAATTTCTTGAATCACCAAATTGATGTGAGGTGCTAAGTCATTGTTTAGTTGGAGCAGGCTGGCTGCGCTGTCAGCCAAGCTAATGTTCATTGGCCCAACAGTGATCGAGTACAGCGCGACGAAGACTAAGGCAGTTCCTAGGCCTAACATCGATGTTTTCAGTGGGACGGATCGTAGCAACATAAAGGGCCTCAATGTCTATCACTAGCTTCAATACTGATCACCGACTTCGCAAAAAGCGAGACGGTGATGAGCATTAAGCAAGCAACAGTAGAAATAGGGTAGTCTAGTTATAGCGGGTAGATAAGTTATAACGGATAGATAAGTGCGTTTAATCGCTTCGCTTCAGAAAGGCTTTCAAGGCCAAGCCCTCCAACTAAAGCGCTGCCCTTCACAGTAATAATTTGCTTGTTCATGCCTGCTGGCGTCGCCGCTAGCATAGGTAACGATTTAAGAATGGCATCAGCGCCGCCAATTTTCTGGTAGCTACGTCCGCTCACTAAGATGACATCTGGCTGCATTTCTATCAGAGATTCCATCGACAATGGCTTGTAAGACGTTAGGCTTTGAGCTGCAGGGTTAACACCGCCAGCCAATTCAATGATCGCGTTTGGTGAAGTCTCACCACCGGCAACGTTCGCAGGGCGACCTTCATGCAACAACAGGAAAAGCACCTTCTTCGCTTCGTTGCTTGGTACTTGGTTTGCTTTCAGTGCTGCAACCTTCTGATTGACTTCGGCTTTAACTTTCTGTGAGTGTGCTTCGGTATGGGTAATCTTGGCGATTTGGTCTATTCGCTGTAATAGCCCTTCAACATTCGCTTCGGTATTGACGATCTCTACATCGACGCCCGCAGATTTCAATTGAGATATTGCGTTATCTGGCCCCATTTCATCTGAGCCAACCAGTGTTGTTGGCTGTAATGCTATCAAGCCTTCTGCTGACAGGTTTCGGTGATAACCAATTTTCGGCAGGTTCTCTGCTTGAGGGAAATGGCTTGTTACATCAATCGCCACTAACTGATCTTGAGCACCCAGCGCTAAAACTAATTCGGTAACAGCACTGCCCGCGCTGATGATTCGAGGTTGTTCTGTATCGTTGGCCATTGCTGCTGGCGCGGTCAGAGCCAAGCTCATCGCAGCGATTGATAGTAAATGCTTGTTGGTCTTTAATTTATTGAGCACGTTTAAGTTGTTCATAATAAGTTCTTTATATTTTCTTTTTGTATCGCGAAGATACTCAGTGAGCAGTCCGTTCGCATTGTGAGTTCGAGTCGATAGAGAGGCTTAGCTCTGATTGTTTAGTCTTATCGGTCAGAAGCCAAACCTCGTGAAAATTGAGTCTTGTTTTAGCCATCGTCAGTGAGCAATTGAGTCGCTGGTATTCCGTTTTCTTGAAGAAATGAAAGCAGCTTCACTAAGTTTTCAACGTTGGCGGCTTTATCCGCGCCAATGATGATCGGCTTTTTATCTGTTGAACCTGTCTCTTCTAACAAGGCAATCTTGAAGTTTTCCCAGTCGATGTACTCTTGGCCGTTAATCGCCCAGTAGGGTTCATGGTCTAGAATGTTGACGCTAATCGAGTCTTTGTGGACTTCAGAAACGTTTTTAACGTCAGAACTAGGCAGTTCAACTTCCAGTGACTCCAGCTTTACTGATGCCGTAAGCAATAGAAAAACCATCACGATAAAAATGATGTCGAGCAGCGGTGTTAAGTCCGGCGCTAGGCTCTGTGTGTGAGATGAGTGGGGCGTCTTAATCATGCTTGGCTCACATCACCGATAGAGGCTTTGTTGACTGGCTTACCTTGATTATCATCAGATTGATTGGTTTGAATCGACATACCTTCTAGCCACACATTCACATAGTTCAGGGTATGTTCTAGCTGAGCGAGTACTCGGTCAGCCCAAAGGCCTAATAGCTGTGCGCCTGAAATTGCAGGCAGTGCAATCATCAAACCTGCAGCTGTGGTTCTCATTGCTAAGCCAAGGCCGTCAGCTAGATCATTTGGTGTAATACTTCCGGTGGTAGCAGCTACACCTTTGAACATCTCAATAAGACCAAGCACCGTACCAAGCAAGCCAATTAGTGGACTGATCACGCCGATTAAACCAAGCAACCTTAAACCTGCATGAAGCTGGTGGCGTTTTTCTTGTAGCCAGATGCCTGCTGCATCTTCACGTAGTCCTTTCGAAAAAGAGTGGTGAGCAAGCAACATCGAGACGCCCTTGTACAGCAGCGGTCTTTTCCCTGAAATAGACTGAGCAAGCGCTTCAATCTCTTTGTTGTTGGTTGGTGATATTTGATTGAGCTCGCGACGAATGGCGCGCTTGCCAACACCAATGCTTAACATCACTTGGAAGACTCGTTCAGCGATGATCATTGCGGTTAATGCTGAACATATAAGAAGAGGCCAAGTCATTAAGCCAAGTTGATCTTGTAAGTAACTGATTTGTTGCATGATTAATCCAACCTAAAACGAACAGGTATTTGTACACGGTGAGCAATCGCTCGACCATTGACAGTGTGAGGTGAGAATTTCCATTGTTTAATGGCGTCTAAAGCGGCGTTGTCGAGCATTAGTGCGCCTGATGAATTTACTAATGCTTGTTTAATCTGTTTGCCTTCAGCGTCTAACCAGACCTCATAAGTTGCGACACCTTCAACCCCACGACGTCTCGCTTGGCGTGGGTAATTCGGTGGTGTCGGGCGTGAAGAAAAAGAGGGCTTAGTCACTAATACGGGCTCTTGGTTTGATACGCCTTGGTTTACTTCCTGAGGTTGGTTGGCAGACTCGGCCAGATTTCTATCGATTTTCTTGTCGGCCAGTTTTTCTGGTTGAGGCGTTGGTTTGGACTTTGGTTCTGGGCGTTCTTTCTTAACGACCTTTTTCTGAGTCACTGGTTTCTTTTGAATCGGCTTCTTTTCGACTCTCTTTTCAACAACCTTTCTCTCTACTTTCTTGGGTTGAGGCTTATTGGTGATCGCTTTTTTCTTTGGCGTCGGTTTGGCTTGTTTTGGCTCAACGGCCTTGGGTTCGACAGGTTTAGGTTCAGCTTGTGAGACTGTTTCTTTGATTGGTTCTGGTTCAACCGGCTCTGTGATGGTTTTTTGTTGAGCTTGAGAAGGCGTGCTCTTAGGCGTGAAGTTGATCGATACCGTGTTCGATTGGCTACCTGCAGGCATCGCGAATACTTTGGATTCTTGAGCGACAAACAACAGCGCTGCATGAATCACCAACGATGCACCGCCTGCAATAACATATCTAGGAACGTTCACACTCAATCCTTTACCAAATCAAAATTCTGTATCGGATTATTGCTTAGAATCTAAATAAGATCAATTATCAATTGCATTATCATTTACGTCTATTTATGATTCTTTCAGTTTTAGCGAATAGTCTTTCAGACTTTGCTATGTAAGTGTTTAGAGAGATTATATGAGTCTTGATATTTATAAATTTGACGAATCAATTGTGGGGGTTTCTACCCCAGATCCGCTTCGTTTTGCGTTTGCTAAAAAGCATTCTGCACACGCCGGAGGAAGTACAATTCCGGTCGACCCGAGTAAGAAGTTGGAGCTTTTTGATGAACTGATGCTAAGCGAAGGGAAAAAACAGGATAAGCGTTGCTTGTATATCCATATTCCTTTCTGCCGTGTGCGCTGTACGTTCTGTAACTTCTTCCAAAATGCCGCAAGCCGCAAATTAGTGGATGATTACTTCGATGCTCTGATGGTTGAGTTGAAGCAAAAAGCCAAAACGCCTTGGGCTCAGTCTGGATTATTTCACGCTGTCTACATTGGTGGCGGAACACCTACCGATTTATCACCTCAACAAGTAGAGCAATTAGGTAAGGCTATTCGCCAATATTTCTCACTAGCAAACGATGTTGAGATGACATTGGAAGGGCGCATCAATCGCTTTGGCGACGAGATGTTTGATCGTGCGCTTGAAGGTGGTTTCAATCGTTTCTCATTCGGTATTCAAAGTTTTAATACTCAAGTTCGACGCAGTGCTAAGCGCCTAGATGACCGAGAGATTGTGCTAGAACGGGTCAGTGCTTTGAGTCGTACCGAGCAAGCGCCAATCGTTCTTGATCTGTTATACGGATTGCCATACCAGTCAATGGAAGTGTTCCAACAAGATTTAGAAGACTACATGTCTACTGGTGCACACGGTATTGACCTCTATCAACTGATTGTTGGGGGTAATGCACCTATGCTTAATCTCGTTGAGAAAGGAAAAATCCCACCGCCTGCCAATACGCCAGATAAGGCGAGTATGTACTTGGCGGGCGTCGAGTTCATGGCAAAAAATAAGGTCAAGCAACTGAGCGTGAATCACTGGACTCGTGATAACCGAGAACGCAGTATTTACAACAGCTTAGCGAAAACTTATGCCGAAGTTCTGCCGATTGGTTGTGGTGCTGGTGGCAACATCGGTGGTCATGGAGTGATGCAACATCGAACTTTAGACAGCTACATGGAGTCTATAAAACAAGGTCAGCTGCCGATTGCGATGATGACGAAGCAAAGCTCACTAGAGCCAACCTTCTCGACATTAAAGGCAGGCTTTGACTCTGGTGTTGTTAGAAGAAGTACGTTACCGACCTTTTTGGGACAAGACACGTTCGACTACTTGAAGCCTTTGTTCTCACGTTGGGAGCAGAATGGTTTAGTTGAGCTTTCAGAGAATTACCTGAGCCTGACTATTGCTGGTAGCTTCTGGGCGGTAAGCCTCGCTCAGAGTGTGATTCAAGTGCTTAACGCTGAATATCAAGCGATGCACCCTACACCGAAAGTGTCAGCTTCGGGCGTTCACCCGCATGCAAGCTTGAAGCACGCTTAATATCGAATTTTAAATTTAGAACTTACGTAAATTACTCGTTTATACGGAAACATATTCAATGACAGATACAACATTAGAAATGACTGAAACTCTAGAACAACGTGTCGCTCGCATTCTAGAAGAAGAACCAAAACTGCTTCCTACTGCGATTGCTGAGAAGCTAGGTGTTTCAGAGGTTGAAGTGGTTGCTGCTTTTCCAAACGACATGGCGGTGATGCTAGATGGTAGCCGTGCTCAAGAAATTCTAGAAGGTTTAGTGGGTTGGGGCCCTGTGACCACAATCGTGCATTCATTCGGATCAATCTTCGAAGTAAAAGCGCCGTTCCCTAAAGGCAAAGTAGCGCGTGGTTACTACAACCTTATGGGCAAAGAAGGCGAGCTTCATGGCCACCTGAAACTCGACAACGTGAAACAGATCGGTTTGGTGAGCAAAGCGTTCATGGGTCGTGAAAGTCATTACTTCGGTTTCTTCAGTGAAACGGGCGAGAACATTTTTAAGATCTACCTAGGCCGCAATGAAAAGCGTGAGCTTATTGCCGATCAAGTAGAACGCTTCAAAGCGCTAAAAGCACAAGCTTAAACAGAATCAGCAGTAATAATTAATAAGACATCAATGCTCGAGGATCGTTTAGTTCGCTAATGATCGCTCAACCTCGAGCAAAAATAATAAATCAGAGAAAGTGAATAAAGGAATTACCCATGGAACAGCAAGTAAAACAAGAACGTCTACAAGGTCGCCTAGGTCCAGAAATTAAAGAATTTCGCCAAGAGCGCCGTACCCTTCAACTTGCAACGGTTGATGAAGAAGGTCGCCCGAACGTAAGTTACGCGCCTTTCGTTCAGAACCAAGAAGGTTACTTTATTCTAATTTCTGATATTGCTCGTCATGCTCGTAACTTGAAAGCAAACCCTCAAGTCTCTTTGATGATGATTGAAGACGAAGAGAGCTCGAAGCAGCTTTACGCACGTAAGCGTTTAACGTTTGATGCTCAGGCAAGTGTTGTAGAGCGTGAAACGGAGCTTTGGACTCAAGTGATCTGCCAGATGCAAGAGCGTTTCGGCGAGATCATCGATGGTCTGAGCCAGCTTCAAGATTTCTCTCTGTTCAACCTTAAAGCAGAGAACGGTCTGTTCGTTAAAGGCTTTGGTCAGGCATACCAAGTGTCAGGTGACGATCTGGTGGATTTCGTTCACCTACAAGAAGGCCACAAAAAAGTGTCTAACGAGTAACTTAGCTTAAGCTATTGTTTTAAGAGCCCTCTAATGTGAGGGCTTTTTTATGTCTAAATCAAAGAGTTTGCTATATTGGCATCTGATTAATATTTTGTGTGTAAGGATCGATACGTGAAACCAGTAAGTCGAGATTGGGATGAGTTCTGTTACCCATTTATTTATGAAGACAGTCCTATCTGTGATTTTGAAATTTTGTCGGATGAACTTTGTTGTCGTATTGGATTAGTACTGTCTTTAGACCTAGAGCCTCAGGTTCGTGAGATCTTGCAACGCTTGCAGCCGAACATTTATCACTTGAATGGTTCTGTGCGCGGTAAGCTCGCCATCACCGAATCTGAATTGGTCGATCTCAAGCAAGATTATCATCACATTCGCGATCAGCTAGAAGGTGGTTTCAAAGGGTTTGTCTTACCGGGCGGGCACCGAGTGTCCAGCGAGCTTCACTTATGTCGTTGTCAGGCTAAAAAAGTCGTGCGAGCCTTGGTGAGTATTGAGCATCATGAAAGTAAAAAATCGCCAGATCCGATTCTTTTTAAATACGCTAACTTAGTCGCGAACACACTCTATGCATTGGCGTCTTTTACCAATCATGTCAATGAAGTTGAAGAAGTGGAATTTGTGAGTAAGAGCTATTCTATGCCAAAGAAATCTTAAGGAAGAGTTCTACACTGATTTATCTCTGATGCTTAAGAAGCTAAACCATTAAGCATGATGCTAGGTTTAGCTTCCAAAATAGCGTCTAAGCAGCCGAAGATGCTTCGTTTAAAACTTTTGCACCGCGTAGCATGGCTTCGATTAATTCACCTGCATTGAACTTCTCAAGTGCTTCATGAGCCCCTACCTGATTGGCACGGTCGACACAGATCTCACTCGATAGTGAAGTATGCAAAATACAGTAAGCATGCCTCAGTGCGTTGTCGTTTTGTACTTCAAACGCAAGCTCATAACCATCGAGCCCCGGCATTTCGATATCGCTTACAAGAAGATCAATCGCATTACCTTTGCTAGCCTCTCGTCGCATCAGATCGATTGCGTCTAACCCGTTGTTACAAATGCTATATGGGATGTTGATACTGTCTAAGGCATCAGACAGCTGCTTTCGCGCGATCAAAGAATCATCAACCAACAAGATATTCAGCGCTTTGAGGCGCTCTCTCTCGACATCGGTAAGCATCGGAATATGCGCATTTTCGTAATGTGGGTAGATTTTAGAAAGCAATAACTCCACATCGAGCATCTGCACGATACGATCTTCAAAACGTGTAATACCCGTAACAAATACATTGCGACCAACGCTGGTGGGCGGCGATTCAATGCTCTTCCAGTCACACTCAATGATCTTATCAATCGAACGAACCAAGAATGCAACAACGGTTCTTAAACAATCGGTGACGATGAGTACACAGCTTTGGTATTCAGCAGGGGTGATAGGACGAAAGCCAATCGCCGCAGACATATCAATGACAGGAACCGTAAGATCACGGATAGTGACGGTGCCAATGACGTGGTGATGAGAGTAGGGGATTTGGGTCATTGGTTGGAAAGGAACGATTTCTCTAACTTTAAGCGTGCCAATCGCAAAACTTTGAGTGAGGGATAACTTGAACATCAACATTCCCTGTGACTGACTCGCTTTACTGATTGTTTTAGCCATATGTGGCTCCTACTTAATACGCGCTTAACTTATAAGGATTAATTTAAAGGGAAATGGAAGCAGGGGCAAGTGACTAACCCGTTTTTAAGGGCCTTTAAGAGGGTTGTTTTCGGTTATAGAGTGAAGAATAGTGGTTCTTGGGTTAAAATCACGCTAAATGCGAGTTGCTGAACAATTTCTGTCGATGAAGCT
This sequence comes from Vibrio sp. S/42/10, assembly GCF_029890535.1. Lineage (NCBI taxonomy): Bacteria > Pseudomonadati > Pseudomonadota > Gammaproteobacteria > Vibrionales > Vibrionaceae > Vibrio > Vibrio sp. S/42/10. The sequence continues at coordinate 390,017 of NZ_JAKMZC010000002.1, forward strand.
AGTCGACGGGCAAATCGCGATAAACTGATCGTTAGAACTAGCAGTAACGAACTGACAGAAACAAACTGAGAATTATCATGGCAAGAAAAGCAGCAGCGCTTCACATTTTAGTGAAGCATAAAGAACAAGCAGAAGACATCATTAAACAGCTTAAGAAAGGCGCTAAGTTTCAAACACTAGCGAAGAAGCACTCTACTTGCCCATCGGGTAAAAAGGGAGGTGACTTAGGCGAGTTCCAAAAAGGTCAAATGGTGCCTCAGTTCGATAAGGTTTGTTTCTCTGGCGAGACGTTGGTACCACATCTGGTAAAAACAAAATTTGGTTGGCACGTGGTTAAGGTTCTTTACAGAACCTAGTGTAAGATATGTGTGCAATAGAATAAAAGGAGCGTATGTACGCTCCTTTTTTGTCACTTTTTGGCGTATTTAAAAGCATGATGGCTGAGTGTTCATCCCAGACGTTATGCGATAATTGGTGCTACGCCCTCAACTATCCGCCGTGACTAATTGATAGGAGGAGGAGGGGTTTTAATGAGTAAGTCATATAATAAATGCCATTCTTAAGGAAATTTATGCAGCTTTGCCTTTTAGCCTTGTCTTTATCTAGAAAGCTGTAAACAAGTTTGGTAGGAGAACAACATGGAGAGTTCAGCTATGTTAAGCAACCCAGCGACAGATGTCATATTGCATGCCTTTGACTGGTGTTACGCTGACGTAATGAAGAACGCCCCACTGATTCAAGAGTTGGGTTATAAATCGGTTTTAGTTTCACCAGCAATGAAGTCGTTACGCGGCCCCAAAGGTTGTGACCGAGAGTCTGGTACCGAATGGTGGCAACGTTATCAGCCACAAGACTATCGTGTGATTGATAATCAACTTGGCGACACGCAAGATTTCATCGCGATGGTGAACACGTTAAAACAATATGGGCTTCGTACCTATGTGGACGTCGTGTTCAATCACATGGCCAACGAATCTGGCATCCGAGGTGATTTAACGTATCCCAATCAACAAGATATGGCATCCTACCAGCAAGATTCTGAGTATTACGAATCCATACGTTTGTTTGGTGATCTTTCTGAAACTCTGTTTGATGAAAACGACTTTGTAGAAGCGTTTGGTATTAAGAATTGGAAAGATACTTGGGAAGTACAAAATGGACGTATTACCGGTGGAGCGAGCGATCCCGGCTTACCAACGCTATTAGATAATGACAATGTGGTCGCGCAGCAAAGAGCTTATCTCAAAGCCTTGAAAGCTATTGGCGTGAAAGGTTTCCGTATTGATGCCGCAAAGCACATGACACTGTCACATCTGCGTAAGGTGTGGACTGATGACATCTGCGAAGAAATGCACATCTTTGGCGAGATCATTACTGATGGTGGTGCGACGGAAGAAGAGTATGAGTTGTTCCTTGAGCCATACCTCAAACACACTCGCTTAGGCGCTTATGATTTCCCGCTGTTCAATACCATTTTCAAAGCCTTTGAAGAGCAGGGCAGCTTTAAGTCTCTTATCAATCCGTACTGTTTTGGTCAGGCGCTATCGAACATGCGAGCCATTACGTTTGCTGTGACTCATGATATTCCAAACAACGAGGTGTTTTTGGAACATGTGATGGATGAAGTGGACGAACGATTGGCACATGCTTTCATTCTGGGTCGAGATGGCGGTGTACCGCTTGTTTACAGTGAGTTGAGCACAAGCGGTATTCTGGATCAGAACGGCCAGCCTCGATGGCTTAACGACTGGCAAGCGCCTTACATGAAAAATATGATTCAATTTCATAATCATGTTCATGGCGAAGCAATGCGTGTGGTTGAAGCGAATGATGATTTGTTGGTGTTTGTTCGTGGAGACAAAGGCATTGTGGTGATTAATAAATCTAAGCGATGTAAAACGGCATCACTAACTTGGACGGGTGATGTGACGGATTTATTGTCCGGTAACGTGTTTGAATGTGCAGACAAGGCTTTAACCATTAAGGTTGAACCTAACCAATGTATGATGTTGATTACTAATAGCTGATGGATGCATTTAGGCTAAAATAGTTAGGAAATCAGAGGTTTGTAATTACTGATTCGCAAAAGAAAAGGCATGCTCAAATAATGATTAAGCATGCCTTTTTTGTTGGTTTCATCTTAGATGCAATCTTACACGGTAAACTTATTCAACAGTTCATCCTGCGCACGAACATTATCAGTTTGCACTTGCATTGCCGTATTCGCTTCTTGAGCTGAGTTTGATACTTGTGTTGAAAGGTCTTTGATCTTAACCGTGTTGTTATTGATCTCTTCCGCTACCAAGCTCTGTTCTTCTGCTGCTGAAGCAATCTGAATATTCATATCAGAGATACGCTGAATCGCGTCACGGATGCGGTCAAGTGAAGAGTTCGCTTGCTGCGCGCGTTCAACGGCGTCAGTCGCAGTGTCTTTACTTTGGTTCATCGCGTTAGATACTGAGCTTGCGCCAGCTTGGAGCTGCTCGATCATGTTGCGGATTTCAGTTGTCGACTCTTGAGTACGTTGCGCCAGAGTACGAACTTCGTCGGCTACAACTGCGAAACCACGACCTGATTCACCCGCACGCGCGGCTTCAATCGCAGCGTTCAATGCCAGTAGGTTAGTTTGGTCAGCAATGTCGTTGATTACTTTAAGAATCGTTTCAATGTTTGCTGTTGCTGATTCAAGTACTTGTACTTCTGCAACGGCTTGGTCGATACGAGCTGAGAGGTTATCAATGGCTTGCGTGGTGTCACTTACTACTGAAGTACCGTCTAGTGTTGCTTCGTCAGCTTCACGAGCTGCTGCAGCCGCCCCTTGAGCGTTGTTTGCTACTTCTGTTGCAGTCACTGCCATTTCGTTCATTGCGGTTGCTAGCTGTTCAAGTTCTTGCAATTGCGTATTCATTGCGTTTGCTGATTCACCTGCACCTCTAACTGTGATTTCAGTACCACGCTTAATCTCAACGCCAATTGCTTTAGATTGAATGATTTGGCTTTGTAGGTTTTCGGTAAAGGTGTTGAAGCCTTTCGCTAGGTCAGAGAACTCTTTGTCTGTGTTGGTATCTAGGCGCTTAGTTAAGTCACCTTGTCCGCTTGCTACGTCCTGAATTGCTTCGTTAAGTGCATCAAGTGGGCGCATTAATACACGAATCAGAACCGTTAGTGCAATGATGCTGAGAATTACGGCAATCAACGAGTAAATCATCGAGCTGTTTTTCAGGTCTTCAACGGTTTGGAAAGCTATTGCTTCATCAACGATTGCCCCAATATACCAATCTTCACTTGGAATGTGAGTGAAGTTTACTAGGAACGTTTTGTCATCGACTTCAATTTCTTGAGAGCCTTCACGAATCGTAGCTTGTGGCATGTAGCTTGAGAGCATTTCACCATTGTTCTTTGCATTTGGGTGGGCGATGGTCGTACCGTCGGCTGTTACTAGGAATAGGTAACCTGCATCAAACAAGTTTACTTGATTTACTAGGGTCGCTAGGTTAGTCAGCTCTAAGTCGTAGAACATGCCAGCAGTGAAGCGGCCGTTGTCTTTTACGGGTGTACCTACTGAGATGATGACCTTTTTGCTTGATGCATCCACATAAGGAGCGGTAACTACTAAACTGTTTTTGGATTTAGCATCAATATACCAAGGGCGAATTCGTGGGTCGTAATCTGGGCCGGCTTCCCATCCGTCATCATTTTCAATGACGAAACCGTTTGCCTCATAGCCAAAACCAACTGCGAGAAAGCTATTTTTAAGCTTAGGCTTTTCTAGGATAGTTTTTACATAAGCATGATCTTGAGGAGCGATCTCGATGACTTCAGTTGTTGATTGAGCCAATGCTTTCTTGGCGTTCATTTCAGATACTACGGTGTTCTTAACACCTGAGACCATCTCATTAACGCTCGCACTGACGTGGTTTTCTACCGCACTTCTCACGGTGTAAAGTTGTTGTATTGAAAGCAATGATACTGTCACTAGCAGCAAGGCTGATGATGCAGCAACCACCTTATGGCTAAATTTCATTGAATTTTCCCCTTCTCACTGTCTTTGCGAAGATTAAAGTAAATATTGTTTCTGTGATTATATATATCGACGAGACTTGGATTTACTTGAATGTAATTTCACAAATCAGACCACAAAATACAACAACTCATACGATGTAAAATTCACTCTATTGCAAAATTACGAGTTTTAGTATTTTGTTCAATGAGTTGAAAACTTAAGCAAGCTTGAGTCTTTGGGAATTAATAATTTATTAATGAGGCGTTTATGAATATGGTTTTCTATTCAAATGAGAGGAGGGCAATAATGAATATGAAATTAAATGATATGCCGAATTTTATATATTGTTCAGGTTATAACTTAAAAGACTAAGTATATTAATTATAAATAAAAAAGCCCCGCATTTTGAACTGACCCCCAATAGTTGGACACCAATTATTGGGGGTCTTTTTATGTCCAAATATAGCCGAGAGCTAAAATGTATCATTGCTAGGCAATACTTAGATGGCACGTCAT